>CAUJDL010000023.1 GCA_963169635.1 Bacteroidota bacterium | reverse complement strand
CTTATCAACAAAAGGAATTTCTGCTTTAAATGAATATTTATGTCTTAAAATAAATAAACTTAAATCAACAAATTTTTCTAATAATAATGCATCAGTTACTAAACCAAAAGGTGCAGTATCAATAATTATATAATCAAAGTTTCTGTTTAAATAATCGAATAATAATGTTGTTCTTTGACTTAATAATAATTCTGCTGGGTTAGGAGGTATTGGACCAGAGCTGATTAAATATAAATTATCTCTATTAGGTACAGGTTGTAAAATATCTTCAATGTTCATATCTTTTACAATAAAGTTTGACAAACCTGCTTCATTTTCTAGCTCTAAATATTTACTAAGTTTTGGTTTTCTTAAATCAAATTCTAAGATTACAGTTTTTGAGCCTGTGATAGCTAAGCTACTTGCTAAGTTTAATGATACAAAGCTTTTACCCTCACCACTCATAAAAGATGTTACCAACAATGTTTTTAATGGTTTATCTGGAACCATATATTGTAAGTTGGTACGTATTAATCTAAATTGTTCTGCAATTGGGCTACGACTTCTATTATCTATTACAATATTTTTCTTATCTTTTTCGTATGATAGCTCTCCTAAAATTGGTATTTGTGTATGTGCTTCTATTTCTTTTCTATCGCTAATTTTTGTACTAAAGAAGTCTTTGATAATAATAATTAAAATAGGAATTAAAATACCAAATAAAATAGCAATACTTCTAGCAATAGAAGGTTTAGGGCTTTTTAATCCAAAGTTTTGAGCATAATCTACAACACGTGTATTGTTAATATTAGATGCTAATGAAAGTTCTGCTTCTTCTCTTTTAGTTAATAAGTCTTTATAAATTTCTTGCTTTACAATTCTATCTCTTTCTAATTTCATTTCTATTCTTTGCTTAGCAGGAATGCTTTGTAGTTTAGATTCTAAAGAGCTATAATTATTTTCGTAATTCTGTAATTGAGTTTGATTAGCAACTCTAATATTTCTGATAGCACGTAAAATATTTTGTCTAATATCTTTAATACTTTCTATCATATCTTGCAAATGAGTATCTGTAGGTTTACTCACTAGTTCTAATTTTTGTTTTGCAAGTACAGCAGTATTATGTGTTTCTATTAATTTAATTAATACTTCATCTGTTTGCCCAAATGTTGGAGGAATAATATCATTTGTATTTTTAAAATTGATGATATAAGACTCTAATAAATCTAACTTATTACCTTGTGCTAATAAAATTCTTTTATCTTTTTCTAAAGTAGTGTATTCTGCAAAGAAAGCAGTACCAGCTTCTTGAAAAGAGGGTACTTTATTTTCTCTTTTAAATCTTTCTAATACTAATTCTATACTATCTAAATCATGTGCTATTTTATCTAACTTATCATTTAAGAATTGAATAGTTTTTTTAGATACAATATTTTTATCGCTTAAGCCTGCATCGTCATAAACTTGCATTAAAGTATTAACAATTTCTATTGCTCTTTCAGGAATTTCATCATCCATAGCAATTTCAAGAATACCTCCATTTTCAGTATGTCTTACAACAACAATTTTAGAAGTAAGTACATTTACTTCTGCTTTTTTATCTGCTATGATTAGTTGATAACCATTAGGGTTAATTTTCACTAATGGATTTCTTTCAAAAATTGCTTTACCACAAACTAATTCTACTGTATCGCCATAAGTATATTTTTTATCGCCATCTACACCTTTTAAAATAAAATTTTCTCTTGATAATTGAAGATGATATGTTGTAGGTTTAAAATCTTTTACTTCTTCGAAATAAGTAATTTCAAAAGGCATTGTTGTTTTGTACAACTCAGAAGTTGTAACCCTTCCTTCTTGACGAAGTTTAATAAATAATTTTAAAGAATCTAATACTCTTTCAGTGAGTGTATAAGATTCTAAAATTTCCATTTGGTTTGGAACATCAATATTACCTGGAAGAATGCCAAGGTCTTTTAATGATTGATAGCTTGATTGGTCTTCATCTTTAATTAATAAATTTCCTCTTACATTATAAAGTTTAGGCGTATATCTTAAATAAAGATTTGCAGCAAAAATACAAATAGCTAAAGAAATAACTACCCAAGGTAAAATAGACAAGAGTTTATAGATGAGCTTTTTAATATCAAGTGGATTACCACTTGAAGTTTGTTGCACATTCTCTTGATCATTACCTGTTATAGGATAGCTCATTAATTAATTTAATTTGTTTTATTTTCTGCCAAATATTAATAAGTAGCCAATAGTTACTAAACTTGAGATAATACCTACAATACTTGCAGTTCTATTTAACACATCTGATGATCTTTTTTGTTTAATATCAGTTTCTACTATTACTACATCATTTCTTTTTAAATAAAAAAATGGTGAAGTAAATAAAGATTTTTGTGTAAAGTTTACTGTACCAATTTCTCTGTGTCCACTACTATCTCTAATTACTCTAATATTATTTCTTTTAGCATACCTTGTTAAATCTCCTGCATAACCTACAGCTTCTAAAATTGTGAGTCTTTCATTAGGTACAGTATATGTTGATGGTGTACGCACTTCTCCTAAAACAGTAAATCTTAAATTTACAAAACGAATAACTGCATTAGGGTTTACAATTTCTTTTTCTAATTGTTTTACTAAATTTTCTTTTAGTTGATCAATAGTTAATCCTGCTGCTTTTATTTTTCCTATTTTATAAATTTCAATTTCACCATTTCTATCTACCAAATAATTAACAGCAGTACTTGCTGAATTAGCAGAAGCTGCATTCAAATATCCACCACCTTTTGAATTAAAATCTTGAATAGTTGCTTCATTTTTACCTGTAATTTTTATTTCTAAAATATCATCTGGCTGAATAACATTTACTGGTGATGCTATAAATGGTAATACCATACGAGACGAGTCTGGCACATCACTTAACAATACAAATTTCTTTGTATTAGTACATGAAGTAATGAGTACTACTAATAAAGTAAATAACGTAATTGCATACCTTTTTTGTACGCATTTACGAATAATGGATTTATACATATAAATCAATGGGTTAAAGTAACTTTTCAAAGTTACCTTTCATGAATTTTAATTAAGTGAGTATTAATCCACACTATGTGGATATACATAATTTCATAAAAGAGTGAAATTGAATTTGTTATTGCAAAAAACAAGGTGATACTTTTTAAAAAGCATCACCTTGAAATAAAATAAATATAAAAGTAAGATTAGTTATTGGTAATTTCCATATCATCTACATGTTGTAAAATCATATCTACAACAATGTTTGTAGCGTTTTGAATATACATATCGCTTTTAATATTTTTTAGCCATGCTTGATATCTATCGCCTTTTGCTTTATCTGTATTAGAAAAATATTTTGCTTTATCTGCAGTTGCAACAGTAATATTCATTTCGTTTTGTAGCTTAGTTAAACTAGCAATTTGTGCAACAGTACTTTTAATTAATTTTTGATATTCTTTATATTGTTCAATATTTAAAGGAATTGGTTTTTTATTATTATTTGCTAACCATATAGCATCATTATGAATAATATTTAATGCCTCATTAGATGCTACTTTTTGTTTAATAGAATCTATCATTTTTTCAATAGTTGATGCACTTCTATCAATAGCATAATCTATCTTTTTAATTTCATCCCATGCTAAAGCATTTTTATTATCTTTTTCTCTAAACTTTAAATATTCGTAACTATCTGGTAAAATAATATCTGGTTCTACACCTTTTAATTGAGTAGAGCCTCCATTAATTCTATAAAATTTTTGGAAAGTTAGTTTTACTGCACCAAATTCTGTTCTTCCTTCATTATAATCTAAAATTCTGCCAATAGGAATATTTTTTTGTACAGTGCCTTTACCATAAGTTGATGTATTAGTGCCAATAATAATTCCTCTTTTATAATCTTGAATAGCTGCTGCAAAAATTTCTGATGCAGAAGCACTAAAGCCATTTACTAAAACAGCTAATGGACCAGTATATAAAACTGATGGATTCTCATCTTCTAAAACTGTTATTTTACCATACTTATCTTTTACTTGTACTACAGGGCCATTTTTAATAAATAAACCTACCATTTGTACTACTTCGTATAAAGAGCCACCACCATTACTTCTTAAATCTATAACTAAGCCTTGTATATCTTCTGCCTGAAGTTTTACAATTTCTTTTGCTACATCTTCAGAGCATCTTGCACCATCTGCTCGTTGAAAATCTGCATAAAAATCTGGTAAAAATATATAAGCAATTTTTTTACCATTTTCTGTAACAATAGCACTTCTTACATAAGATTCATCTTGTATAATTTCATCTCTAATTAATGAAACAACTTTTATAGTTCCACTTTGTTTTTTAATGGTTAATCTTACTTCTGTGCCTTTATTACCTCTAATTAATTTTACAGCTTCAGAAAGCTCGTAACCTGTAATATCTATAGGCTCTGCATTTCCTTGAGCTACTTTTACTATAATATCATTAGCTTCAATTTCGCCACTTCTCCATGCAGGATAACCTGCAATTAAACTTGCAATTTTTATTACGCCATCTTGCTCTTGTAATTGTGCACCAATACCATAAAATCTGCCACTCATACTTTCATCAAATGATCTTTTTTCTACAGGAGGAAAATAATCTGTATGTGGGTCAGAAAGGTTGGCAATTACATTTACATAAGTATTAAATAATTTTTCTTCTGTAAAATTTGTTTTAAACTTTTCAAAAGTTCTATTCATAATTTTTAATACTCTATTTCTTGCTTCTTGCTCAAGCTGTGCATCTGTTTTATAAGCAGAATCTTTTGGAGTTAATTTTTCTCTATTGCTTAATAAATCTACATATCTTTCTAATGTTAAATATTTTAATTTTTTTCTCCATAAATCTTTTTTGTCATTAATATTTTTGGCAAAAGATACATTATCAAAATCTGTTACAAACTCTTCGTTAGTTATAAAGTTGAATGGTTTTGATAAAATGTTTTTATACATTTCTTCTGCCTCTTGTAATCTTTTAGTATAAACAATACTCAATGCTGGTACAAATTTTATATCTGCACCATGAATTTCATCATCTATATAATTTTCGTATTTACTTAGTGCATCAATATCTTCTTGTACAAAAAAATTCTTTTCACCATTAATTTGTTCAATAAGTGCATTAAAGGCTTGTTTAGAAAAGTTATTATCAATCACTATAGCATTATAATGTTGTTTTTCTAATAACTGCCCTACAGATGCTAATATTTTTTTCTTTTGTTCTAAAGAATCGTTTTTAACTCCATCAGATTGGTTATTGGCAAAAGCAATAAAAACAATACCAAAAACCAATGCCATAGAGACGATTAAACCTTTTCTACTCTTCATAAATTGTATAAATTTTTGCATACGAATTGCCAAATGTAATGTATTTTAAAAGTAATTATTGTTCATTTATACCTATTAACAAAGGTTTTAAATAAAAATCATTTTTTCAGAAATATATTTTCATCTATTTTTGCATCCCTTAAAACGGAGGTTGTAGCTCAGTTGGTTAGAGTGTCAGATTGTGGCTCTGAAGGTCGGGGGTTCGACTCCCCTCAATCTCCCATTAAAAATTTAAAAGCCTTGTAATTAATTCTGCAAGGCTTTTTATTTAACTAAAAAAAATACATGAATTATTACTGGCTTATTTTAATACCTATTATATCTGCCTTAATTGGTTGGTTTACTAATTGGGTTGCTATTAAAATGTTATTTCATCCTAAAAAACCAGTAAAAGTTTTAGGTATTACTTTTCAAGGTGTATTTCCTAAAAAACAATACCAATTTGCAGAAAAGTTAGGTAAAATAGTAGGTACAGAATTATTATCATTTAAAGAAATAGAACAAAAAATATCTCACCCAGAAAATATTCAAAAAATTATGCCTTTAGTTGAAGGGCATATAGATAATTTTTTAAGGGTTAAACTTTCTGAACAAATGCCTGTTATTAGTATGTTTATTGGCAATAAAACTATTGAGCAATTAAAGGCTGTATTTATTAATGAATTACAAGAACTATTTCCTGTAATTATGAATAATTATATGCATAAGCTACAAAATGATTTAGACCTTGAAAAAATAGTTTTTGAAAAAGTAAAAAATTTTTCGTCTGATAAGTTAGAAGAAATGCTAAATAGCCTAATGCAAAAAGAGTTTAAATTTATAGAAATCTTAGGCGGTATTTTAGGATTTTTAATTGGCATAATACAAGTGATAATTACCTTACTTGTATAATTAATATAATATTGTTATTGGCTATAAATGCTCATTAACATTTTGTTAAGTCTTTATATTTCCTTTTATAATACACAATTCGCCACTTATACATTTACTTAACATTAAATAAATTTTATTAAAGGAAATTTGCTTTTGTAAATAAGAAAAATAATTTTATGAGATATCTTTTAAGTATTACTCTTTGTGTTTTATTTCAGTTTAACAGTATTGCACAATACCCTATGGGTGGTGGTGGAGGAAAACAAAATGGCAATATGAATATTGGCCATTATTATGGAAAATTTATTGACTCAAAAACCAATAAACCTATAGATGCTACTGCAGTACAATTATTAAGTACTGTATTTGATTCTGCCACAAAAACAAACAAAGAAATTGTTGTAAGAACTAAAATTACTGCAGCTAATGGAGAGTTTAGTTTTGAAGGCTTATCTATTATGAGTACATATAAACTTACTGCAAGTGCTATAGGTTACAAACCTTATAACAAAAATTTAAAGTTTAATAATAGACAAAAAAATAATGCTGAAGAAGGTGGTATGCCTAATGTAGATGTAGATTTAGGAAATATAAAATTAGTAGAAGACCCATCTGACCTTGGTAATGTAACTGTAGTTGCTACAAAACAAATGTTTGAAATGGGTATAGACAGAAAAATATTTAATGTAGATAAAGATATTGTAAGCAATGGGCAAACTGCAACTGAAGTAATGAAATCAATACCTTCTGTTTCTGTTGATGCTGATGGTAATGTACAATTAAGAAATGCCACTCCACAAATTTTTATTGATGGAAGACCAACAACTTTAACACTAGACCAAATACCTGCAGATATTATTGAAAAAATAGAAATTATTACTAACCCATCTGCAAAATATGATGCAAGTGGTGGTACTGCAGGAATTATTAATATTGTTTTAAAGAAAAATAAAAGAACAGGCTATAATGGTGGTTTTAATACTGGAATTGATAGTCGTGGTAAAATAAATGTTGGTGGCGATATTAATTATAGAGAAAATAAAATTAACTTTTTTGGTAGTGCTCGTTTTAATCAAAGAAAATCTTTAGGAACGAATAATACTAATACTTATTTGAATAGTCATAACCCTATGACAGTTACTTCTAAAAGTGAAGATGAAAACCCAGGTTATTTTGCTTTCTTACGTGGTGGATTAGATTATTTTATTAATAACAGAAATACCATTTCTATTTCTTCTAGTTTTAATAGAGGTAATTTTGAAGGTGCTTCTACACAAACAATAGATACTACATCTACCTTATTAAACTCAATTGCTAAAAGATATACCAATACTGCATTTAATTTTAGAAATTTTGGTGGTCAGTTAAGTTATAAACACAATTTTACACAAAATGGTCATAGTTTATCTGCAGATATTAATTATAACTCTAGCAAAAGCGACAATGTATCTGATATAAATTCTTTAATTTATAATACAAATGGTACACAAAAATATCCTGCTTATCAGCAAAAAGGCAATGGCGATGGTTATAATAAATTCTTTACTATTCAAACTGATTACGAAAATAAATTAACAGATAATACTAAATTAGAAGCTGGTGTAAGAGCAGCTATCAGAGATTTTAGAACAGATAATTTACAATTTATTAATGATAATATTAGTGGTAATGGATTTGTATTAAGCCCTTCATCAAGTAGTAGATATAAATTTAACGACCAAGTATTTGCTGCTTATACAACTTATAGTTTTAAATATAAAAAATTTAATTATCAACTTGGTTTAAGAGCAGAAAGCTCTAACTATACTGGTAATCTTTATACACTTGCAGGTGCAGACTCTGCACAATTTAAAATTAATTATCCCATTAGTTTATTCCCTAGTGCATTTATTACTTATAAGTTAAGCGATAAAGAAGATTTACAATTAAATTATTCTAGACGTATTAACAGACCAAGCTTTTGGAGGCTATTACCTTCTTACGATTTTTCTGATCCTCAAAATCCAAGTGTAGGTAATCCAGGACTTGAACCTGAATTTACTAATTCATTTGAATTATCTTATAACAATAATTACAAAAGAGGTGCTAACTTTTTAGCTACAGTATATTTTAAACATAGCACTAATTTAATTACAAGTTATATTTATAAAGATATTGATAGAAACACACAACCAGGACATGTAGCAACTGATAGTTTATTTTATACAAGCTATGTAAATGCAAATACTAGTTATACTTATGGCTTAGAACTAACAAATAAAATTGGTGTAACACCTTGGTGGGATTTAACATTAAACTTAAACTTATACAACTCTCAAATTAATGCAAATATTCCTGGACAAAATATCAACAATTCTTTAGTTACATGGTTTGCTAAAATGAATAATACTTTTAAATTAAATAAAGGAATTACTATACAACTTACTGGTGATGCACGTTCTAAAACATTAATACCTCAAGGTGGAGGTGGTGGTCGTGGAATGTGGGGTGGTAGCCAAACTTTAGCACAAGGTTATACACTACCAAGATATTTTGATATTGATTTAGCTATTAAAAAAGATTGGAAATGGAAAAATGGTAGAAGTGCTTCATTATCTTTAAGCATGAATAATATTTTTAGCGTAGCTACAAAAACTTATACAGAATCTTCTTACTATATACAAAATGTAGAAAGATTACATAACCCACAAATGCTAAGACTAAACTTCTCTTATCGCTTTGGTAAATTTGATGTGTCATTATTTAAAAGAAAAAATACAAAATCGCAAGGTGGTGGAGGTGATATGGGTGGTGAAGGAATGGGTGGAATGTAATTTGCAAAAGAACAACCAAAGAAAAGGCAACTAAAATTTAGTTGCCTTTTTTATATATTATATTGAAGTAATTATAAAATTCTTAACCCAATACCTGCTTGAATAATTTGGCTTTTCCACTCTTTTTGATTTGTTAAGTTATTAATATCACTCATACCAATATCGTAACGTGCATAAACTCTAAAAGAATTTAAATCTAACTGAATACCACCAACAACAGAAAAATTTCCTTCTTTAAAAGCACTACTTGCATTATTAACCACTGTTTCTTTAGCATTCATTAAAATACTATACTCTGGACCTAAATTAATAGTAAATGCTTTAGTTACATTTATTCTTAAAAGCAAAGGAATAGAAAGGTATTGTAAATTATTATCTTTATTACCATTAGTACCAGTACTGTTTAACTGACTAAATAATATCTCTGGCTGAATACCTAATTTTTTGCTTATATCCCATTCAAGCGATGCTCCAGCATGATAACTGGTATTAAAATTTTGATCAGCAATTTTACTATAGTTTACACCACCTTTAGCAATTAAATAAATGCCTCCTTGTGCTTGTGCAAAACCATAACAAAAAATAAATGCCACTACTGTAAGTGTTAATTTTTTCATATCTGTTAGTTTAAATTTTTGGCGAAATTAAGATAACTCTATCAAAGTTATTTCAGGAAGTATGCCTACTCTACCAGGATAGCCTAAAAAACCAAAGCCTCTGTTGATATAAAGTTTTTGATTTCCTTCTTCGTATAAGCCTGCCCATTGTTTATACATCCATTGTATTGGGCTCCATTTAAAATAAGGATTCTCAATACCAAATTGCATACCATGTGTATGGCCTGCAAGCATTAAATCTATATCGGTATATTTTTTTCTCACTTCTGCATCCCAATGGCTGGGGTCGTGGCTCATTAAGATTTTAAAAGTATATTTTTCTGTTCCTTTATAAGCATCTTTCATTTTACCATACTTTGGAAAATGTGCTTTTGCTCCCCAATTTTCAATTCCTAATAATGCAAATGCATCATTATCTTTTTTTATTGCAACATGTTCATTCATTAACAAACGCCAACCCATTTGTGCATGTATTTGTTTTAGCTTTTCTAAGTTTTCTTTTTTAGCTTCTTCCGATTTCCAATAAATATAATCGCCATAATCATGATTGCCTAAAATACTAAATACGCCATGTGGTGCTTTTAGTTGATTAAACACATCTATATACTCCAACATTTCATCATGCTTATCATTTACTAAATCTCCAGTAAATAAAATAATATCGGGTTGCTGTTCTAAAATTTTTTTTACTCCTTTTTCTACAGCTTTTTTATTTTGAAAACTACCACTATGTATATCGCTGATATGAATAATTTTAAAACCCTTAAATGCAGTAGGTAAATGATTAAATGATAGTTTTATTTTTTTAAGTTGATAATTATATTTATTAGTAAAGCCATATAAAAATGTACTAAAGAAAGTTGCTCCTGCACCTAAACCTAACCAACTTAAAAATACACTTCTTGAAATATAATTTGATGTAGTATTGTTAGCAGCATTAGTTAATGTTGTTTTAGTATTAAACTTACTAATTATCCAAAATAACACTCTTCTTATATCATCAATTAAAAAGAAAATAATAGCTATAATTTTTGTAAAAAGAATACCAACCATTAAAGCAAAAACATAATTTCTAAAAAATTTAGATGTACGAAATGATGGGTTGTAATGAAATGATATTAAGAGTATGATGATAGCAATACTAATTATCCAAAATAAACTATATATAAAAACTCTGGCTCTTATAAAATTAGCGGTAGTTACTGTTCTTAATGCTAGAAAAACATAAAAATCTAATATTAACATAATACCTATAATAAACCATAAATTTTCTGAGCTTAGCATTTTGCAAATAAAAAACATTCTGAGCAAAATATTTTTTTAAGATAATTTTTAACATTATTTGCAGAAATTTGTACATCACTAAAAAATATTTATCATGCAGTTTACTTATTACGGTCAATCTTGTTTTTTAGTAGAATTAGCTGGAAAAAAAATTTTATTTGACCCATTTATTACACCTAATCCTTTAGCAAAAAATATAGATGTAAATAAAATTAATGCAGATTATATTTTTATCAGTCATGGCCATGCAGACCATATTGCAGATTGTAAAAGTATAGCACAAAGAACTAATGCTTTAGTAGTTTGTAGTTATGAAATACATGAATGGTTGCAAAAACAAGGTGTAACCAATACACACCCTATGAATACAGGTGGCAAATGGAAGTTTGATTTTGGAACAGTAAAATGTGTAATTGCACAGCATAGTAGTGGCTTACCTGATGGTAGTTATGGAGGAAATCCAATGGGCTTTGTAGTAATGAGCGATGAAAAAACTTTTTATTATAGTGGCGATACTGCACTTACTTTAGATATGCAATTAATAACAGCATGGTCTCATGTAAATTTAGCCATATTTCCAATTGGTGATAATTTTACAATGGATTATATAGATGCAGAAAAAGCTGCAGACTTTGTAGATGTAAATGTTATAATAGGTGTACACTACGATACATTTGATTATATTAAAATAGATAAACAAGCTGCAATTGATCATTTTTCATCGAGAGGTAAAACATTATTGCTTCCTGCAATTGGCGAAACAATTGAAGTATAATTTTTATTTAGATTAAATAAAAATTTATTAAGGTGCTAATGCTACTCTTATTTGTACACCAGCTCTTGTATTAATAGTAGGTGCAGAAGTAGAAATATATGGTACTACTCTTCGTTGGTCAAAGAATAAAGTAATATTTATTCTATCATTTATCACATAATCTATACTTGGTTGTATAGTAATTACTTTTTGTCCTCCTGTACCGTAAGCATTAGCTTGATCTAAACGACTATTAGTAGTAATATCATCTCTCATAGCTAAGTCTAACTTAAAGTTGATATCATTTTCTAAAGGTTTGCCTTTTATTTTTATAAAGCTAATACCACGTTTACGAAAACCTGCACCAATTACCCATTCTGTGCTATTTGTTTCACTTAATTGATAATCTATTAAACTTAAACTTAATTGACGACTTTTCTTAAATTCAAATTTTAAATTTAATTGACTAAGTGTTGTAATATCTATACCAATAATTGGTGCAAACTGCTCTTGAATAGTAATATTAGGCACTAAGAAGAATGGAACATAATTGCCACTAACAGTATCTAAAAATTGTGGTGCACCATAATGAAAAGGATCTGCAAACATTAATGCACTATTATAACTGTTCATACTTAAAGAACCATTATAAGCATGAGATAAACTAATAGTACTGAATTTTTTTGCTAATGCTGGTATTCTTGTTAATCCTGTATAAGTAACTCTCCAATTTGGTTTTGGTTTTATACCAGCAAAAGGATTAGAACGAATATTTTTATTATTTTGATTTAATAATGCAACACTCTGAGGGTCTTTGCCTGTATAAGCTGCAATAAAAGATGGTATTAAAACATCTTGTGCATATCTACCATAACCTACAGCATAACCATTAGCATCAAACTGACCATTCCAATAAGGATTAGCTTCTGCTATACGCTTACTCATAATTAAACGATAGTCTTGAAACTTCTTAAAGGTTTCTGAAATTTCATTAGGATTTGTTTTTTGAAATAATGTTTTAAATGAAATATAAGAAACATTAAAGCCACCAGCAGCATAAGGATTAAGATGATTATACTTACCACTTGCATTTACATCTTTAAACAACTCTGTAAATTCTTTAGAGAAAGTTTTATCTAAGTTGATATCAATAGTTAATTCTTTAATAGGCTCTGCTTGTGCAGAAATAGATAATCGCTGTTCAAAATTTTGTCTGAATAAAGAATTAAAAATAGAGTCTTTGGTAAATACACCTTGAGCTGCTTTTTTATTAAGCCAGTTAGAGTCTGGTTGCATACCAAAAACAAAATCTAATCCTGGTTGTAATGTTTTAAAGTTATTACCAAGTTGTCTTGTACCATCTATATAACCTGGTAATCTTGTATGATAAGTTTCGTTATAATTGATAGAAGCTCTTTTTACCATTGTAGCCAATCTGCCTGTTGTTCTTACTACATCATTCATTTCTACAGGTCTGTTTTGTCTTAATAATTTAGCTGCTAATCTTGCATCTCTTTTTTGCTGACGCCATTTTTTAATTGCTTCTTTTCTTTTTGCTCCTGTTAATCCTTTTACTACTTCTGCTTTAGTTTTTATTTGTATAGTTGGTGTTGTTTTTTTATTAGGTGTTACAACTTTAGAGCCTTTACCAGATGGTGGTGGCGTATTTTCTAATGCTCTTAACCAACGAGACTTTGCATACAATTTAGAAAAATCAAATTCGGCATTAATAGTATTCTCCTGACTATTTTCAATTACATTACCTAATGATAATGCTAATAAACTTGCACCAACCCAATTATATGTTGTGGTATAACTGTAACGAGAAGTTATCCAATCTGTAATAGGAAGTTTTGATAAAGGAACTGTATAACTTGCTGTAGCTTTTTGATTGTACAATGTATTACGACCTCCATTCCAAAAATTATTTTTTATACTATCTCTTTTAGCTTTTGTATCTATCATTCCATAAGGCTCATCTACTCTTGCATTATTTGTTGCAGAAAAATCTAAGTTAAGAGAACGAGTTAAATCCCATCTAAGATTATAAAATCTATCAAACGTAAAATATTTATCGTAAGTAGTATCTACTCTTTCTATTTTTCCTGTTCCATCTGTACTTACAATTCTTGGAATATACATACCAAATTGCCTATTAATATCTGCTCTAAAACTTAATAATGATGGTACTGGATTAAAATTAAAATCTTTAATTAAGCTATACCAATTACTTTTTCTTTTGGCCATTAATTTTTTAAATGGCTCTATATATTTAGATGGTTTATTGTAAGTATAACCAAAGCCACCACGTTGTTTGGTAACTTCATTTTTTAAAACTAAAGGACTACTTTGCTCTGTTTTTGTATAAGAGTAACTTACATCAAAATTGCTTAAACTCCATAAATGATTTTTTGTACCTGGTTGTACCCTAATATTTGTTAGGTTAATAGTTTTAATAGTAGTTTGGTCTAATGCTGTATTTTTTATAGAATCTCTTTGATGACCTGATGAGTTGTTTAATTTGTCTTTAAGTTTTACATCTTTATCATAAGGGTCGTACTCAGGTCTTTTAATTGTTTTATTAATACTTGCATAAATAGGAATACTAAGTTTAGCTTGTTTAGGAACAAGTTTACCAGCATCTATTGTAGCAGCAGCATCAAACTGAAACATATTGTCTTTAGCACGTTCATTTACTCTTTGTTCTATTGAGCCAAAACCTTGAGAGTATGTATTTGCAGAAACACTTACTGTACCTAAATCTGCTAATTGTACATCTATTCTTCCTAAAGCTGCATAAGCTCCATGCTCATTTAATTGAGAAAGTCTTAACTCATTAATCCAAACTTCTGTATAAGCATCAAAAGGATTATTATCTTTTGCATTTTCTACAGCTACAAGCATACCTCTTACTTCGCCTAAATTAGGATTACCATAAACAGAGAATGTTTTATTACCCATTAATTCTCTATAAATTTTATTAAGTGGTGTACCCGAAGCATTTCGTCTTAATTTAATATTTACTAACTCTTGTAAATCAAAATCAAGATTATTAAGTTCTGGCCAAACCTTTGCTGCACTTGAGTCTGAAGAGTTATACTTTCCTGGTAAAGTTATTTTTAAAGGAATTTTAATTTCGTAATAGTTATTTAAAAAGTCTTGCCCAATTCTTATTACTGCATATAATTCATTATCACTAACAATAGGAAATTTAGGAACACTTTCTGCATGTATAAACATAGAAAGTTTTCCATATTGTCTCATATCTAAATTCAATGTTTTAATTACACCTCTTGCATCGCCATCTTTTAAACCCATTACTTTTAAGCTCATAGCTTGTTCATTCTGTAATAAGTTTACACCATTATTACTTAATACTTGTACACGTTCTATACCTGGTGGCATTACATAGTTTACAGGTGTACGATTACTGTTTTCTTCTAAATTAACTGCTAAAATATTTAATGAAGATGTGTTATTATCTACAGGAACATATTGGCCTGTTGTATCTACTTTATAATTAAAATTTCTCCATTGATTACGTACTAAATCGAATTTTGCAAAACGCATTACTACAGAATCTTCAAAATCGGTTAAATACATTCTGACAAAACGTATAGATTTAAAATCTGTAATACCACCTACACTACTTGAATAATCTTTTATAGGTACTCTAAATAAATACCAATTTTCTGTACCTGTAGTACCATTTACATAATTTACATTAATGGTTCTTTTATCTGTAATATATTTTGTAATTCCTACATCCATATTTTTAGATAAATCTATTTCATACTCATAGTAGGCTTCAGTTTCATTAAGTGTATTATCTCTGTTTAAATCTTCATTATCTGGATATAAAGTTGCTGCTGCAGATAATTCGCTATTAGTACCTGCAATTGGACTATTACCTTGTGGGTTATTAAAGTTTTTATAGCGTTGTAAAATATCTGCACCAACAGCATCATAACTATTATCTCTATACCATTTATAATTATCATTACTTGGGTCGGTAGTAGCTTGTAAATAAATTGGTGAACTGGTAGAAAAATTATTAGCCAGTTTTGCTATATAGTAAGCTTTTTTAGTTTTCTCATCATCATCAGTCATACCATCAAAACCTACATCTTGATAAGGTCTATCATCTGGGTCGTTACTAAATGCTTGTGTTACTTGTATTGGGTTTATAGGTTGTTTGCCCCAAGTGCTACTATCTACAACAGCAGGAATTTTTGGTGATGGTAATCCATTTTCATAAAATCTTTTACCATCTTTTAAAATATCTTCACTTACATTTCCTAAGTTAATATAAAGTTTACCTTTTGCAGCAGGATTTGCAGTTTTAATAAATGGATCTTGTACCCAAAACTCTACATACTCTACATTGCCTGTTTCAAAATCTGTTTGGTCTAAACTTCTCATTATTCCACCCCATCTTTGTTGAGGATTTAATAATCTACCATTTGCATTAACTTGAGAAGTACTTGAAGTATAATTGTAAGGACCTCTTTCTGTTGGGTAATAAGCTAAATCAAAAGTAAATGCCTGTACATTGGTAATATTTGTTGTGAGGTTTGGAAATAATTCATTAGTATAAACCTGTCTTGTTCTAGGATCGCTTAAAGCATTTAAATTTTTTCTTAAAGGATTATTAGCAGCATTTTTATCTTGTAAATTAGGTTCAATATTATACCATGCAAGTTTTGCACGATTAAAATTATAATCTATCGAATCAAATAAATTGGCTTCTGCAAATCTGCCAGATGGTGTAGATGCTAAAGCCCATGCAATTGAAGGAAATCTTAAATCATAATTATTTCTTGTGCCTTCAAAATCATCAATATAAATTATTCCTTGATCGCCTTTACCAATTTGTTTTGGATGTCCTGGTTTTAAATAAGCTGCTTCGCCATAAGCTGTTAAAGTACTTTTAGCATTAGTAGAATAAAAAGGTAATCTATTTAATAATCTGGTAAGCCCTGGTACTTCTGTACGATAACTAAAATCAAAACCATACATTGTATTACGTATTGGATCTTCGCCATAATTCATTTTTGTAAAAAATGGTCTTTCGCCCAAACGTACCATCGATACACCTAAACTTAATTTTTTACTGGCTAAATAATCTGCTCTTAATCCTAAAAAGCCTCTTTGTTGCATTCCAAAGCCTGCATTATTTTCGTAAGATACACTAACAGGAATTCCAGAATTTAATATTGCTTGATTAATAATTTTTACACTTCCTAAATTATAATCTATAGTATAATCTACACCTTCTACTAAAACTTGTCCTCCTGCATTAATAGTTACAGAACCTTGAGGAATATTAAATGCACCTAAATAAATATCGCTACCACCAGTACCTTTTGCTTGACCTTGCATTACAAACTTATTAAAGTTTGCATAGGTTTGTGCAATAGCTTTTATTGAGTCGTATAGTACTTGATATACATATTTATTAGGATCTACACCAGGTGGTAAACCTACACCATTATTAAAAGCTAACGCATATAAATCTTTACCAAAAGGCTCTAATACAGGAAAAATTATTTTTCCTTGTTGAGGTAAAATAGTATAACCATCAATATAATCAAACTGACCATCTGGTTGAGGGTCGTTTCTATTATTTAATCTATCTAAATTTAAAATGCGTAATAAAGATTTACCTTCTACTTGTGTAGCACTTTCTGGTAAATATCTTTTTAAACCTCCACTTGGTTCTTCATATAAAATATTTAATTGAAAATCTTCTCTGCTAATTCCTGGTAAGTCTAATGAATAAACATTCTTCATCATTAAACCCCAAATGGGTAAATTAATTCTTGCAGAAGTTGCTTTTAATAATTTTAAGAATAATATTTTTTGTACACCTTGTGTAGAGTCTAACGCAATATCTTGGCTAAATTCTCCTACTTGATATACTTGACCATTATAAGTATATTGATATGCAACAGCTAAAACTTCATCTGGTTGTAATTGTGCATTAATAGATATAAAACCAATTTGAGGATTAAAATAATATTCGTTAGTAGATAATTTTCTTGCATAAGTTTTTTCAAAATCATCTACAGGTTTTAAACCCATTATTTGTAATTGACTGGTAACTTGAGAAGGCTGTCTATAAGGCGATGACATGCCACCAGCAATTAATTTATTGTATAAAGCATTTGCCTGATTGCCTGGCAAACCACTTGGTGTACCATTGCCTGGTAAGTTTACATTATTAGCAGGAGTTGCTTCGCCCAAATCTGCAAACCCAACAATGTCTCTTGCATCTGTTGTAGTGCCTGTTCTATTAGTTATCCAAACTTCTATTCTTTGTATTTGTACTTGGCTATTTACAACAGGCAATTTTGCCATTGCGGTATTAAAATTATTTTTAAAATATTGCCCCATTAAAAAGTGCTTATTCTCTTCATAGTCATCTAACTTTTTTTGAAATGTTGTAGTAGCAGAACCACCTTGCAAGTTTTGGCTTTGTCTTTGACTACGTTGGTTAGCAATAGCACCAGTTAAATATAATTTACCAAATTGCAATTGTGTTTTTAACCCAAATAAATTTTGAGTACTTGGTATCAATGTTCCTTTAGATTGCCACGAAATATTACCAGCTTCTACACTTTTTAATATCTCATCATCCATACCTTTATAATCTAACTTCAACTGATTTTCAAAATCAAAATTGGCAAGAGTATTATAGTTAATAGGTAGTTTAAGTTTATCGCCAATATTTGCATTAACATTCAAATTGGCATTCATATCAAAATCAAAACCACCATTTTTTCTTGCAGCTTCTGGTAGTGTAGGGTTTTTAGTAATTTGTCCTTGATAGCCTGCCATAATATCTACAGAGCCTTGTGGTTTAATATTTACTTTAAAACCATCTTTTCCTAAACCAAAAATTCTATCAAACAGTTTATCAAAAACCCTCATTTTAGGACGAGTAATTTTTCTGTTTAATGATGTTAATGCTTTTGCTCTGTTTTTAAAATATTCTACTTCTGCTTTTCTTGCTTGTATTTTTATAAACTCTTCATAAGTAAGATAGGTAGATGTTCTATAAGTTTTATTACCTATTCTTTCAATGATATAATATCTTTTAGTAATGGGGTCATACTCTATTTCTTGTTTTAATAAAGAAGTATCATTAATGTTAAATGGATTTCTATTTTGCCAAGTATAAGGGTCGCCTCTTCTGTCTTTGATAGGATAATGTAATGAGTCATTAGTAATTTTAGAAGTATCAGTATCTGCTTGTGCAAATACATTAAAACTCATACATATTAGGGCAAGTAATATGAGCCATCTTTTATTACAGATATAATCAATTGTGTAAATCAAAATTCCGAAACCTTAGTTTAAGTAAAATTTAAGCCTATAGATTATAAGTTTTTTAAAGCGTTTTTAATTAAATCTTCCAATACTATATTTTCAGTGGTTGAAGTCATTGCTTTTTTTACAGCTTGCTCAGCTGCAGGTTTTGCAATACCCAGCGATACTAAAGCAATTACTGCATCGTAACCAATATTAGTATCAGCCATTGTATTGGTAGGTAAAAAATTTACAGATTGTTTGCCCAGTTTATCCCTTAGTTCTACAATTAATCTTTCTGCACTTTTTTTACCAATTCCTTTGATACTCTCTAACTGTTTGGTGTTGCCCTGAATGATTGCTTTAGCAATTTCTTCAGGTTTCATACCAGACAACATCATTCTTGCAGTAGCTGCACCAACACCAGATACACCAATTAAGTTTAAGAACAATTCTTTTTCTTCTAATTCTGCAAAGCCATATAATGTTTGAGCATTTTCTGTAATATGCAAATAAGTATATAATAACCCACTTTCTTTATTAGCAATAAATGAGTAGGTATGCAAACTAATTTGCAAATCGTAACCAACACCATTTACATCTACCACAACTCTTGCAGGTTGTTTTTGTACAAAATTGCCTCTTACAAATGCTATCATATCTTACAAAGATTTCAAAAATAGGAGTTTATATAATATATGTGTTATAAATTTGTACATGAATTTTATAGTATAACAGAATAATTCACATTCTTTTAAAGAATTATAGATATTTGTTAAACTAATATCACCAAGAAAAAAATTTACATGAATAAAATTACAGCAGCCATAACAGCAGTAGGAGGTTATGTACCAGAAACAAAACTTACTAATGCCGATTTAGAAAAAATGGTAGATACCAATGATGAATGGATAAGAACAAGAACAGGTATTCATGAACGAAGAATTTTAAGAGAAAATGGAAAAGCTAATAGCGATTTAGCTGTACCTGCCATTCAAGAAATTTTACAAAAAACAGGCTTAAACCCTTTAGATATTGATTGTATTATTTGTGCAACAGTAACACCTGATATGGTTTTTCCTGCTACAGCTAATATAATTGCAGATAAATTAGGAGCTACTAATGCTTGGGGATATGATTTAAGTGCTGCTTGTAGTGGCTTTTTATATGCCTTAACAACAGGAGCAACTTTAGTAGAAAGTGGACGCTACAAAAATGTAATTGTTGTAGGCTCAGAAAAAATGAGTGCTATTGTTGATTATACTGATAGAAATACTTGTATCATTTTTGGTGATGGTGCTGGTGCTGTATTATTACAACCTAATACAGAAGGTAATGGTATATTAGATAGTATTTTAAAAAGTGATGGTAGTGGAAGAGCTTTCTTACACATGAAAGCTGGAGGTTCTTTAAAACCTGCATCTGTAGAATCGGTAATGGCAAGAGAGCATTTTGTATATCAAGAAGGGAAAACAGTTTTTAAATTTGCTGTAAAAGGTATGGCAGATGTAAGTGCAGAACTTTTAGAAAGAAATAATTTAAGCAGTAATGATATTGCTTGGTTAGTACCTCATCAAGCTAATCTTAGAATTATTGATGCAACAGCAGAAAGAATGGGACTTAGCAAAGAAAAAGTAATGGTAAACATTCAACACTATGGTAATACTACATCTGCAACAATTCCTCTTTGTTTATGGGAGTGGGAAAAACAATTAAAAAAAGGCGATAACTTAGTTTTAGCAGCTTTTGGTGGTGGCTTTACTTGGGGTGCTATTTGGGTAAAATGGGCTTATTAATTAGTTGGCTTCTCTATTAAATATTTTATTTCAGCATAGTAGATTTTTATACATGAGAAATTTAGCATGGAAAACTATTCAATCTAATTACGTATTTAAAGATCGTTGGTTTATTGCAAGAGCAGATAGTTGTATAATGCCTAATGGCAAAATAGTAGAGCCTTACTATGTGTTAGAATTTCCTGACTGGTGCAATGTAGTAGTAATTACAGATGATGATAAATTAGTAATGGTAAGGCAATACAGACATGCAGTTGGTAAAACAACTATTGAATTGCCTGGTGGTGTAATTGATAAAAACGAAACTCCTGAACAAGCAGCCATAAGAGAAGTGCTTGAAGAAACAGGCTATCAAATTAGTAACTTACAAAGTTTATACTACACCTCTCCTAACCCTGCTATTAATAATAATAAAGCATATTTATTTTTAGCAAAAGCAACAATAAAAGTAGCTGCTCAAAATTTTGATCCTTATGAAGATATTGATGTAGTACTTATTAGTAAAGATAAAGTATTAAACATGATTCGTAATAACGAAATTATTCATGGTGTACAAATAGGTGCTATTTATGCTGCTTTTCATACATTAGGTTGGCTTTAATTTTTTTGTAGATTTTTTATCAATCAATCTCTTCACAAAAAATTAATAATTATTTTACATTAGCTTTAATAATACCCCAATTATAAAGCTTATATTTGCTCACATATCAGTTAAAAGAAAAATGAATTTTTCAAATAAACAGATGAAGATGAATAAATGGTTTTTATTATGTACGCATAATAAAAATTGCAGGCATTGTAATATAGCTAAGAAGCAATTAATGTTTCATTAAAATATTTCAACCCTGCATGTTTGCAGGGTTTTTTATTATTAAAAAATTAAGAAAGTTAAATACACAATAAGATGAGTAAAAAAAATAGCACAACACGAAAAACGATGATTAATACTTGGTGTAGAAGTATGTATAATGCTATGCAAAATATTAAACAGGTGATGTTTTATATTAATAAACATTTAAAAAGGCAAATGCTGTGGTATAAACAGATGAAGGTAAAAACAATTCATTTTAATTAAACCCGGCTTAACAAATAATAAGTCGGGTTTTTTATTATAAAAAATTTAAAAACAAAGGAGGCAATTATGACAACAAAAAACAAATTTTTAATTAAAACTTTAGTACAATGCTTTGGCGAAACCAAAACAATTGAGTTATTAAATCAAGTAAGAAAAAGAAGTATTAAAAGAAAGTCTAAAAAATACAAAGCTGCATTAAACAGATATAAAGTAGCATGAAATTGTATTAATACTACTTACTTGATACAATATTTATTTAGGTATAATAAAAACTTAGTTGAATTTTTTTATATTAAAATAGTATTAGCTCAGGTACTAAAAAAGCAAAACTCCAATAAAGAATTATCGGAGTTTTTTTGTACACTTCAACTTTTGTAAAAAATATATAAAATGAAAAAAGTTTTGTTTTAAAATGCTACTTGTATTGGTTAGATGCTCATTTAATTAAAATAGTTGCCTATGCAATTAAATTTTTTTTCTTCTAATATGAGATATAAAAAAAGGGCTATGGATAGACATCCAGCCCTGTTTAAATCCAATATTCTATGAAAAACCAAATAAATGACGAGGTACTTAATTTAAAGGTTGCATACAGGTTTAAAATTATTTTAATATAATAAACCCAAAAAATTATGCTTCTCTAATAGAGTGCCCTGTTAAGTGAATAAATACATCTTCTAAATTGGCTTTTTTTACTTCTTTTACTTTTTCAAAACCTGTATCTACTAAATTATCTATTAATTTATCTGGAGTATCAATAGCAATAATTTTACCATTATCTACTATAGCTACTCTATTACAAAGTATTTCTGCTTCATCCATATAATGGGTAGTAATAATAATGGTTGTACCTGTTTGTTGAATATCTTTTATTAATTGCCAAAGATTTCTTCTTGCTTGAGGGTCTAGCCCTGTGGTTGGCTCATCTAAAAAAATTACTTTAGGTTTATTAATTAATGTAGTAGCAATAGAAAATCTTTGCTTTTGTCCGCCACTTAATTTTTTAAATTCTACATGTGCTTTCTCTTCTAAATTTACTTGTTGTAATAATTTATTAGCATCTACTTTTTCATTGTATAAACCTGCAAATAAATTAATTAATTCTGTAAGATTTAATCCAGGATAAAAGCCACTTGTTTGTAATTGTACACCTATTCGTTGTTTTATTTGTTGTGGTTGATTATCTAAATTAATTCCATCAACCATAATTGTTCCACTTGTTTTTGGTCTAAGTGTTTCTATCATTTCAAGAGTAGTAGATTTTCCTGCACCATTAGGTCCTAATAAACCAAAAATTTCACCTTCATAAACATCAAAAGATATTCCTTTTACTGCATGAAAATCGCCATATTTTTTATGTAAATCTTTTACACTAATAATTACTTTGCTCATAAAATTATTTACTTAATGGTATAGCAAAACCTATACTTTGTTGTTGTATTGAAATGCCTGCATGTGTAAAGCCCATTTTTTTATCGTAATAATAAGCCGACTTTAATAAATACTTTTGTGCTTGTAAATTTAAAACTCCACTTGCACCACTACACAAAACACCTGCACCTATTAGCCACCAATTTATTTTTCCATCATTAGCAGCAACAATAATATTAGCCAGAGGTATTGCAAATGTGCCTGTAACAGATAAAATATCTGCTGCTGTTTTATTGGCTTTATATTTTTTAAAAAAGAAATTTAATTGTTCGTCATTTAATTGATGAAAAAGTGTAGAGAGTTTTCTTTTGCCTAAATATAATTTTCCACCATATACAAGCCCAGGTTTTGAAAGAGGTGGAATAAAGCTGATGCCTTTAGCACTATAATAAAACATTTGTTCTTGCAACTGTTGCTGAGCTTGTGTTGTAGCCAAAAAACCAAAAACTATTATACACAATAAAACAATTTTTCTCATGAAGTAAAATTAAATATTTAATAAATTGAAGGTACAATTTTACCAATAAGCAATAGAAAAAAATAGCAAATTATAAATCGTATTTTCTTCTTTTAACTTTATTAGTATTCATTTGTTCTAATAAAGCTTCTGGTGTTGGTCTGTTTGTAACTGCAACAGCTATTTGAAATAAGGCAACTAATAAAATAAAGGAAACTAAAATTTCTTGCCAAGTAATCCAATAGCCCCACCAACTATATACAACTGCTTTTTGTGGTTTAGATGCAATATAGATTACTTGTACTTTTTTATTTTCTGGTAAGTTTCTTAAAACATAACGAGCATCTACAGCATAAGTAATTGTATCGTGTATAAAAACTGCTTTAGGTATTGTTTTATTTTCTGTACTATCTGCCAACCAATGTATTACTGCAGGACTTTTTTCTCCATCAAAAAAATCAGGCTCTCTACTATATAAAATATAAAAAGCTAAACATGCTACATACAATAAAGCAATGCCTTTGTACATGATTATTTAAAATTATATCCAAAGATTTTTTGGATAGTAACCATTATTAATTAAAGCATTAATACTTGCTTGTACAGTTGGTGCATCTTCTTTATATGTTACACCAAACCATTGTGCAGATGTTGGTATTACTTTTACTTTACCTGTATTAGATTTTACAATTTTATCTACCACTAATGGTATAAAAAATTCACTTTTAGGTTGATTAATTTCATTATCTAAAAATTCGGTAAAATAATGTTCGCAATGATTTATAAAGTTTGGATGAAAACCAAAAAAATTCATGCTTACACTTGCATCATCATTTACTGGATGTAAGCCATTTTCATCTTCATAAGTTATAGTACCTTCTTCGTTTCTAAAAATTTTGGTACGTTCATTAATATCAATCAAATTACCTGCTGCATCTACATTACATACACCACGACTAACACTACCATTTTCACTTAAAGTTTTTTTAAGTTCGTAACCAATAATGGTATAATTATTTTCTGCTACATCGTTTGTTAAAAAATGATAAGCTTTAATAAATGCATCTTTACCATAAAAATCATCTGCATTAATTACTGCAAAAGGTTCTTTTACTTTTTCTTTACAACATAAAACAGCATGTGCAGTACCCCAAGGTTTTACTCTTTCTGCTGGTATTGTTCTTCCTTGTGTATAACTTTCTAAAGCTTGAAAAACATAATCTACTTTTATTTTTCCTGCTAATTTATTTCCAAAATTTTCGGCAAATGAAGTTGCAAATTCTTCACGAATAATAAAAACTACTTTTCCAAAACCTGCTTTAATAGCATCGTAAATACTATATTCCATAATAGTTTCGCCACTTGGACCAAAGCCTTGAGTTTGTTTCATACTTCCATAACGACTTGCCATTCCTGCTGCTAAAATTACTAATGTAGGTTGCATATTTTTATTTTAAAACTTTGCGAAGATAATTGTTTCGGCATTGATTTTACTTTTCTGAAATGTGTTGTTGAAATCTACTTTTTTAATCATGGGTATAAATTGCTTTTTTGCATTTTATTGCTATATAATTAATATTGCAGAATTAGAGGGTTATTTTTTGGTTAGTAAATAATCTTTTATTTTGATTATGTGTTAATTAAAATTGTGAGGTAAATAGGTTTATGGCAAAAAATTTATTAATAGTAGAGTCTCCTGCAAAAGCAAAAACAATTGAAAAAATTTTGGGTAAAGATTTTGAGGTAAAAAGTTGTTTTGGGCATATTAGAGATTTAGAAAAAGACGATATGGGTATTGATATTAATAATCAATATCAACCAAGATATATTGTACCAGATGAAAAACAAAAAGTTGTAAGCGAATTAAAAAAATTATCTAAAGGAAGAGAAGTTTGGTTAGCATCTGATGAGGATAGAGAAGGAGAAAGCATTAGCTGGCATTTAGCAGAAGTTTTAAACTTAAATCCTAAAGAAACTAAACGTATTGTTTTTCATGAAATTACTGCACCTGCTATAAAAAAAGCTGTTGCCAATCCTAGAATTATTAATATGGATTTGGTAAATGCACAACAAGCCAGAAGAGTGTTAGACAGATTAGTAGGTTTTGAGCTAAGTCCTGTATTATGGAGAAAAATTGGTATGCAAAGAAGCTTGAGTGCTGGTCGTGTACAAAGTGTTGCTGTAAGATTAATTGTAGAAAGAGAAAGAGAGATAAATAATTTTACTACTGAAAATAGTTTTAAAATTGAAGCATTTTTTACAGCAAATGATATACAACAAAAACCTGTAAGTTTTAAAGCAGAAAGTGCATTAAAAATTACCACACAAAAAAATGCAAGTGAATTTTTGGTAAGCTGTAAAGGAGCAAAATATACTGTAACTGATATACAAATAAAACCTGCAAAACGTACACCAGCAGCACCTTTTACTACCTCTACCTTACAACAAGAAGCATCAAGAAAATTAGGTTATGGTGTAAGTAAAACAATGTTATTAGCACAAAAACTTTATGAAAGTGGTAAAATAACATACATGCGTACAGATAGTGTAAACTTGAGTGATACTGCAATGCAGGATATAAAAAATCAGGTTACAGAATTGTATAGTGATAAATATTATCAGCCAAGAAAATTTAAAAATAAAAATGAATCTGCACAAGAAGCTCATGAAGCAATAAGACCAACTTACATGAGTAATCATACTATTGCAGATGATGAAACAAGAAAACTTTATGAACTTATTTGGAAACGTACAATTGCAAGCCAAATGAGTGATGCAGAGTTTGAAAAAACTATTGCATCTATACAAATAAGTACTAATAATGAAATGCTTGCTGCTACTGGTGAAGTAATGAAATTTGACGGCTTTTTAAAAATATATTTAGAAGGTAGAGATGATGATGATGATGAAAATAATGAAGGCATTTTACCACCATTAAATAAAGGTCAAGAAGTAGATTTTTTAAAGATGACTGCTACTGAAAAATTTACAAGAGCTGCACCAAGATATACAGAAGCAAGTTTGGTAAAAAAAATGGAAGATTTAGGTATTGGTCGTCCTAGTACTTATGCACCTACAATTAGTACAATAATTAAAAGAAACTATGTAGAAAAAAGAGATAAAGAAGCTATACAAAGAGATGTACATATTGTACTATTAACAAAAGATGGACAAATAGAAAACAATATTACTAAAGAAAATACTGGTGCAGAAAAATCTAAACTTTTTCCTACAGATTTAGGTTTAGTAGTTACAGATTTTTTAACCCAGCATTTTAATACAGTAATGGATTATAGCTTTACTGCACAAATAGAAGAAGAATTTGATGAAATAGCTGAGGGTAAAAAGAAATGGAATAATATGATTGATGGTTTTTATAAACCATTTCATCAAAACATAGAGCATACATTAGAAAATGCTGAAAGAGCAAAAGGAGAAAGAGAATTAGGTATTGAAGAAAGTACAGGTAAAAAAATTGTAGCTCGTATGGGACGTTATGGAGCTATGGTACAAATTGGTGATGCTAATGATGAAGAAAAACCACGTTTTGCAAAACTAAAACCTACACAAAGTATTGAAACAATTACTTTAGAAGAAGCTTTAGAACTTTTTGCATTACCTAAAGTAATTGGTACTTATAAAGAAGTAGAATTAAGTGTAAATGTTGGACGATTTGGACCTTATATAAAAATGGGTGAACAATTTATTTCTATACCAAAGGGAGAAGATTTATTTGAAATAGATTTAGCACGTGCCATACAATTAATTGAAGCTAAAGAACAAGCAGATGCACCAATTGCACATTATAACGAACTACCTGTAACTAAAGGTAAAGGAAGATTTGGACCTTTTATTAAATGGAATAATTTATACATTAATGTTCCTAAGCGTTACAATTTTGATAACCTTACCTCAACAGATGTAGAAGAATTAATAGATGCTAAAATTAATAAAGAAGCTAATCGTTATATACAACAATGGGAAGCAGAAAAAATTAGTATTGAAAATGGTAGATGGGGACCATTTATAAGATTTAATAAAAAAATGTTGAAACTTGGTAAAAAACCAGATGGCACAAAATACGAAGCTGCAGATTTAGCTACTATAGATTTAAATACTATTAAACAAATGATAGAAGTGCAAATACCTAATGCATTTGCTAAAAATACAAAAGCAGTTACTAAAAAAGCTACTACTAAAAAGAAATAAAAAAAGCCCCAAAATTTGGGGCTTTAATTTTTTATATCACGATTATTTATCTTTTTCTATTTCTCTGTTTATTTCTTCAATATCTACATCTCTAACACTTGTATCACCCATTAACCAATAAGAAAAATAATCTGCTGTTTTCCAAAACCAATATTCTGTCATATTACCAAAGCCATGACGTTGAGTAGGCAATAATAACATATCAAAACGTTTATTTGCTTTTATTAAAGCATTTACCACTCTCATAGTTCCTGCAGGATGTACATTATTATCTATTTCGCCATGAATTAATAATAATCTTCCTTTTAAGTTTTTAGCAACATCAGGATTTTTATCAATATTATATGTAAATGATGTATCGCCTTTAGTGCTAATAATTTCTTTTACTCCATGATGTTTTTCGCTCCACCAACGATTGTAAATACTGTTATCATGATTACCAGCATTACTTACTGCAACTTTAAAGAAATCTGGATAAACAAACATTGCTGCAGTACTCATAAATCCACCACCACTATGACCATGAATACCAACTTTATTAATATCTATAAAAGAAAAACGATCAGCTAATTGTTCGGCTGTTGCTTTTTTATCGGCTAAACCATAATCTCTTAAATTTCCATATCCATAATTATGATACCATTTACTTCTTGATGGATGACCTCCTCTATTACCAACTGTTACAACAATAAATCCTAATTGTGCTAATCTATCTACTCTATCCATTCCTTTACTAAAGCTTGTATTTACAGCTTCTGTTTGTGGGCCAGGATATACATACTCTATAATTGGATATTTTTTTGTACTATCAAAATCAAATGGTTTATACATTACACCATATAAATCTGTAATACCATCATCTGCTTTTACTTTAAAAGGTTCTGGATATTTATAACCTGCTGCAAAAAGAGAACTTAAATCTGCTGTTTCTAAATCCATTACTTTTTTCCCTTCTGCATTATATAATGTTGATTTAGGATTGGTATTTACTCTTGAATAATTATTAACAAAAAAACTTTTATTATCATTCATACTTACTGTGTGATGATAGTCTCCTTCGTTCAATAATTTTAATCCTGTACCATCAAAATTTACTTTATATAAATGTAGATAATATGGATTTTCATTTTTCTCTCTGCCATTTGCAGTAAAGTATAATACTCTTTTCTTTTCATCAATTTGTACTATATCTTCACAATGCCAAGGACCACTGGTTATTTGATTTTTTAGATTGCCATTATTATCATATAAATAAAAATGTGCCCAACCATCTCTTTCACTCCACTCAATTATTTCATTACCATCATTTACCAAACCTGGTCTATTTACTTCTACATAAGTATTTAATCTTTCTGCAATAATTACTCTTACACTATCTGCTTTAATATTAAATACACATTGGTCTATACGTTTTAAATCTCTACTTGTTCTGTTAAAATAAAATTGCTGATTATTACCCAACCAAATTAATGGTCTAAACTCATCGTCTCTTGCATTTTCCATACTTGGCTTATTCCATGTACTAATACTTTGATCTTTAAAACTACTTACATTAATTTCTTTTCCTTTTTTTGTAGTCATATCAAATAGCATTAAATAATCTACAGGACTTTCTTTTTCTCCAGGCATCCAATATTTATATGTTTCAATTGTTGGTCTTGGATTAGCAATACTATTAATAACCCATAAATCATTTACTTTTCTTGCATCTGTTTTAGTGATAGAAAAATATTTACTATCAGGACTCCATAAAACAAAAACAGGTTTGCGTTTGTCTTTATTTTTTTCTTTATCTACATTATTTTCTCCATTACCACTATATGCACCTCCACCATAATAAGCAAAATATTCAACACCATCTTCTGTTAATTTATGCTCTACAATAGTGCTATCTTCTTCGTTTAATAAAGCTTTTTCATAATTAACTTTATCCATGTAGTATAAATTAAAATGCTTACCAAAAACAATGGTATTGCCATCTGGCGAAATATTAGCCCAAAAAGGTTTGCGTTTAGGCTTTTTAAAATCTACTAATTCTGTTAGTTGCCCAGAGTTTAAATTATACTCAAAATAAAATGTCTTTTTTTCTTTAGTAGGTTTTGCATCTTTTTTTGTAGTATCTTTTTTCTCAATTTCTTCTGTACTTTTTACTTCAAATTGTATCAATGTTTCATCTCCTACAAAACGTAAACTATCAATAGCTAAATGTTGAGCATCAAAAGGGTCTTTAACAATTTTGGTAATTTCTGCAGCCATTTTATCATTATCGAACATTAATTTTTTTTCGCCTTTAGCTGCATCTACAATATACCATTTTTTTCCTTCAGTTGTTTCATACTCGTACCAAAAACGATCTCCCTTTTTAAGCCAATGTGCATCTACATTTAAAGAGAAAACCATTTTATTTAACTTCTTAGAAGAAAATTTAGAAGCTAAACGATAATTGGCTTTTTGTTGTGCTTGAAGTGTAGCAAACATAAAAACCATTGCAAAAAGTAAAATAATTCTTTTGTTAGTCATGGTAATTAATTTATATTTTGGAAAAGTAGTCATAATTTATAGCAATGAAAAACCGCTGATAAAAAAATAAGATTTTTTTTCTGATTTTATAAGTGGCCTCGTCAGGAATCGAACCTGAATTTGGAGCTTCGGAAACTCATGTACTATCCATTGTACTACAAGGCCAAAATTTAATTTGCAAAAGTAATGATAATAATAACCCATTTTTTAAAATGCAGCTATGTAATTGAGTTTATTAATTTACATTTGAGATAATTAAAAATATTGTATATGAAGTTGATAAAATATTTTTTCATCATTACAATAATGTTTGTAAGCAATATATTATTTGCTCAAAAAAAAATTGCTTTAATTGTAGCAATTGGTAAATACCCTCCTGAACAACGATATTGGAAAAATTTAAGCTCAGAAAGAGATTTAATACATATTAAAGATGCACTGATAAAAAATGGTTTTGCTGCAAAAAATATTCAAACATTAGTTAATGAAAAAGCCACCAAACAAGGCATGATAAATGCATTAAATAAATTAGCAGATAATGCTATGAGTGGCGATATTGTTTACTTTCATTTCTCTGGTCATGGGCAACAAATACAAGACGATGCTACAGATGGTTATTTAGATGAAGCAGATGGCTATGATGAAGCATTAATACCTTATGATGCAAAAGGACGTTGGGATTTGGTAGATTATCATGGAGAAAAACATTTTAGAGACGATTTATTAGATGAAAAATTAACTAACATTAGAAAAAAAGTGGGAACTAAAGGTAGTGTAGTAGTAGTGTTAGATGCTTGTCATTCTGGTACTGCAACAAGAAGTGCAGGAATTGTACGTGGAGTACCAGAGCCTTTGCAAAGCAATAATTATCAGCCAAAAAATACTTTAGAAATTGGCAGAACAGAAAATAGTTTTTTAACTAACCTACATCAAGATTTAGGTAGCCTTGTAGTATTTAGTGGTAGTAGCCCTAACCAACCAAACAGAGAAACAGTAGATGATGAAGGAAAAAATGTAGGCTCTTTATCTTATGCTTTTGCAAAAAGTATTACTAACCTTTCTGCAAATAGTAATTATAAATTTTTATTTGATCATATAAAAGCTAAAGTACAAGCAAACGACCCTACACAAATTCCTATGTTTGAAGGTAATGGTGCATTGGCCATTTTTAGTAATCAATACATACCATTAAAAGAAACCATTATTGCCGAAATGCGTTTTAATAATAAACAGTATAATAACGATACTACTTTTATTATTCAACGAGGATTGTTTAACAATATTTATGAAGGCACAACTTTAAATGTATATGAATTAGGAACTAATATTTTGTATTGTAATGCAACCATTAAAGAAGTTAGCAACTTTCAAAGTATTTGTGTGGCTAATAAAAAACTAAATGCCAAAAAATCTTATGAAGTAAAAATTGCTAATCAAAATTTTGGTGTATTAGCAGCTTCTTATTTAATACAAAACAATGCAAATGCTAGTTTGTTAGCAAAACAAATTAGTAATTATTTAATGCCTCAATATTTTCTTACTACTTCTAACAATCCAGATTTTACTATTAATATTTCATCACATCATCAACAATATATTGTACAGTTAATTGCAAGAAATGATAGTATTAGATATACTGCTACTACTGAAAAACAAGATACTTTAAGCATAGAAATCTTAGAAGATTTTGTAGCAAAAATTAAAAGAGAAATGAGCATTGCATATTTAAGAAAAATGCAAGATGGTGGTAATTTATATAATGCAACAGAACTTTCTTTAATAACATTTAAGCAAGATGATAATGCAAACGAAACTATTTTTTATCCCAACGATAGTTTTGCTTTAAAAATAAAAAGTAATTATGATGGTGTTTTGTATTATACCATTATAGATATTTTACCAGATAATGATATAAAAGTTTTAATACCTGATAGTTTACAATTTAGTTACGATGCAGATTACTCTTTAAGAAAAGGACAAGAAAAAATTATTAATTTATTTACAGATGAAACCAGTATTACAGGAAAAGAATATTTAAAAATTATTTTTTCTCCTTATCCCATAGATTTAAGGCCAACCTTTGCTTCTGGAAATGTAAAAGCCAGAAGTAAAAAAGCACAACCATTAGAAAAAATGATGGACGAGCTTTTTACAAAAGATAAAAATATAACAACAAGAAGTAGCTCTGTAAAAATGGATGATATTGCTATTAAAACTGTAAGCTTTACCTTAGTAAAAACTAATTAATTTTTTATAGTATTAATAACATGAAAATACAATTATGGAGTATAGGCAAACAGCATGAACAATACATTAATACAGGTGTTGAAGATTTTACTAATCGTATAAATAAATATTTTTCTGCCGAGTGGAAGATTATTGCACCACCAAAAAATGCAGCTGCTTTAAATGATAAATTAATGAAAAAAGCAGAAGCAGCAACCATACTTTCCTTATTACATAAAGACGATTTTTTAGTACTGCTAGATGAAAGAGGCAAACAATTAAACTCTGTACAGCTTGCTACATTTATACAACAACAAGCTAATAGCAGTATAAAAAATTTAGTATTTTTAATTGGAGGTGCTTTTGGTGTAGATGAAGATTTATTTAACAGAGCTAATAAAGTTTGGAGTTTATCTCAATTAGTTTTTCCTCACATGTTAGTACGTTTAATTTTAGCAGAACAATTATACAGAGCTTGCACTATTTTACGCAACGAAAAATATCATCATAGTTAATATACATTTACATTATGAGTATCACACTTATTATTATTATCATTACTGCAGTAATATCTATTAGCAGTTTTAATAATCAAAAAATAAATAACGATTTAATTTTTTATCCTCCTGCTATTACAAAACATCATCAATGGTATCGTTTTATTACTTGTGGTTTTATACATGCCGATTGGATGCACCTTGCATTTAATATGCTTTCGTTGTATATGTTTGGCGAAGCAGTAGAGTTAAATTTTAAATACATTTTTCTTTCTGATGGCAATACATTTTACTTATTACTTTATTTTACTGCATTAGTAATTAGTTTGCTACCTACATATTTTAAACATAAGAATGATGTTTATTATAGAAGCTTAGGAGCATCTGGTGCTGTATCTGCAATTGTTTTTGCAGGTATCTTTTTATTTCCTACTGCTAAGATTGGTATTTTTATTATACCACCTATTATACCTGGATTTATTTTTGCACCAATTTATTTATTTGCTTCTTGGCAATTAGCCAAAAAAGGAGAAGATAATATAAACCACTCTGCACATATTTGGGGTTCTATTTATGGTGTAATATTTTTAATTATTACCAGTTTTTTATTTAGCAATTTTAATGTGATAGATAATTTTAATCATGCAATTGCACAATGGTTTTATTCTTTATGATGAAGCTTTAATTCTTGCATCATACAAACTTAAGGTAGCAGCAATTACAGCATAAGCAGGAGCTAAAACCCAACCTATAATTGGTAAAAAGTGCATTGCATAAAATACAATTCCATTGCCTACAGCCAAACCTTTATGATTACTAATGTAATGAATACTAGCACCTACAGATTGTTTTTGCCTTTCCATACTATAATCTAACATTGAAAAACCATAGTAATAACACTCTACTAATAAGGCAAGTACAGGTGTAAACCAACCTACTAAAGGAATCATACTTAAAACTAAAATGCTTAACACATATACAGTTTGCCAAATAACATTACGTAAAGCAATTTTAATTCCTCTGCCAATATCTTTTATGAGTTGAGATAAGCTAAAAGGAAAATCTTTTCCTTCAATAATTGCAGCAGTTTTTTCACTTAAATAGGCAAATACCGGTGAGCCAACAATTAAAAAAATATATTTAAAAAAAGAAAAGTATAAAAGCATTAGCATTACCCAAAGCATAAAACCACTCAACGTAATAATAAAGTTAATAATACTACTATCAATTTTATTAATGGTGTTTTGTAAAATTTCTTTTAGCCATTCAATAAAAGTATTAGCTGTTTGTCCAAAAAAATACATACCAATAAAAAACATAATGGCATAAATAATTCCTGTAATAATAATCCATCTCCACAATTTATGTTGGCGAATAAAATGATGAGCTTTATAATATGCTTGAAAAGCTATAATTATATCTTTTAGCACTCTTTACAATAATTTGCTGCTAAGATACAATACATTCATTTGCAAATAATCATTAGCTTTTTAATAGCACTTTAAATAAGCCAAATTTTAGTAATGAGTTATTGTAAAAAATGTATAATGAACTGATAAAAAAATATGTTTAAAAAATAAATTTAATTATCGTAAAATAAATATTTCATTTTTACAATTTTCAATTAGTTTTGAAACCATTTTAAAATGTAAAGTATGGTAATAAATCTTAGTAGCAAACACAGTCTTATAAGCAATTGGATTTGTGAACTTAGAGATGTAGAAGTACAAAATGATAGAATGCGTTTTCGTAGAAATTTAGAACGTATTGGCGAAGTAGCAGCTTATGAAATAAGTAAAGAGCTTGCATTTAAAGAAGTAGAAACACAAACACCATTAGGTACACATAATTGTTTAGTATTACAAGAGCAACCTGTACTTGCTACAATTTTAAGAGCAGGATTACCATTACATAATGGAATGCTTAACTATTTTGATAAAGCAGATAATGCTTTTATATCTGCCTACAGAAAACATCATAGAGATGGAAGCTTTGAAATAAGTTTAGAGTATGTAAGCTGCCCAACTTTAGAAGGAAGAACAGTAATTATTAGCGACCCAATGCTTGCTACAGGAGCTTCTTTAGTAAAAACAATTGCAGTATTACAAGCAGATTGGAAGCCATCAAAAATTCATATAGTTTGTGCAATTGCAAGTACTGTAGGTATAGAGTTTATAAAACGTGAATGTGGCAACGATATTAAAATTTGGTGTGGCGATATTGATGATGAACTTACAGCAAAAGGTTATATAGTACCAGGTTTAGGCGATGCTGGCGACCTTGCTTATGGCTCTAAAACTCAAGCATAAAAATTATTTTACATACATTAAAAATCATTAAAGTTAAATTTATCCATTAATTATTTCATTTTACTTTAATTGCTTTACATTCGGCACTTTATTTTTTACATGAAAAGGATTTTATCAGTTTTATTATTGTTAGTTTTAGTAATTAATGCAGATGCACAAGATCCGCACTTTTCTCAATTTTTTGCATCGCCATTAACGTTAAATCCTGCTTATACAGGTAAGTTTAATGGCACATTTAGAGTAACAGGAAATTATAGAAATCAATGGCCAGAAATTAATAAAGCATTTATTACATCTACAGGTTCTGTAGATTTTCAAATACTAAAAAATAAACTTTCTTTTAATGATACTTGGGGTGTAGGTTTAATGGGATATTCTGATAATAGTGCTAATGGTGCTGTTAAATTTAATTATGCAGGATTATCTACTGCCTATCATAAAGCATTAGACGAAGATGGTTATAACCAAATAGGTGTAGGCTTTCAGGTAGTATATGCTAATATGCTTATTAATACATCTAACTTAAAATTTGAAGACCAATTAACATCAGCAGGTTTTACAGGAGTTACTTCAGAAGTGTTTAATAATCCATCTAACTTAAAATCTAATTATATAGATATTAATGCAGGTGTACTTTATTCTGGTAGTAGTAGCGATAAAAATTATTATTATGCTGGTGTAAGTATGTATCATATATCTAGACCAAAACAAAGTTTTAAAGGTGCTAACTATTTATTAAATATGAGAACTGCCATTCATGCTGGTGGATATTTTGAAGTAAGCGATAATACAACTATTCATCTAAGTGCATTACAAAGTTTTCAAGGTGGTGCTGCAGAAACAATTTTTGGTGGTGCTGCACAATTTAGTGTTAGTGGTACTGATGCAGAAAAACCTACAAGTTTTTATGCAGGTGCATGGATGCGTTTAAAAGATGCTATCATACCTTACATTGGTTTAGAGTATAACGATTTTAGATTTGGTTTTACTTACGATGTTAATACTTCTGCTTTAAAAACTGCCAGTCAAAAAAAAGGTGGTTTAGAAATTTCTTTGATTTATAATCATAGACCAAATACAGATAAAGATATTCGTTGTCCTAAATTTTAGTTACTATAATGTTGTAACAAAAAATGATTTCTCTCCTAAAAAAATAATTATCAACTTTCCACAACTGTGTATAATTAAAACTTGGTTTCATTAAAATAAAAAAATTATATTTGGTTTGGAATGGGTAGTAAAGTTTCATATTCATTGAACCATAAAAATAATAAACCTTGACAGAAACAATCATTAGCCTCAGCTCCGTTAATCCTATTGAATTCTTTGGTGTTAATAATGGTAAGTTTGATATACTAAAGAAAAAATTTCCTCTCTTAAAAATATTATCAAGAGGTACACAAATAAAATTAAGTGGTGCACCTGAACATATTGATACTGCTAAAGAAAAAATAAATTTAATTGTACAATACTTAGAACGTAATGGACATTTAAGTGAAAATTATTTTGAGCAAATATTGGGTGGTGATGATACTGAAACAATAGACAATTTTGTAGAAAGAAATCCGAATGATATTCTTGTTTTTGGTCCTAATGGAAAAACTGTAAGAGCCAGAACTGCTAATCAGAAAAAAATGGTACAAGCAGCAGACCAAAATGATATTGTTTTTGCAATTGGCCCTGCTGGTACTGGTAAAACCTATACTGCTGTTGCACTTGCTGTAAGAGCATTAAAAAATAAAATAGTTAAAAAAATAATTTTAACAAGACCTGCTGTAGAAGCTGGTGAAAGTTTAGGTTTTTTACCTGGCGATTTAAAAGAAAAAATTGACCCATATTTAAGACCATTATATGATGCATTAGACGATATGATACCTACTGATAAATTAGGTTATTATATGAGTACAAGAACAATTGAAATTGCACCTTTGGCTTATATGAGAGGAAGAACTTTAGATAATGCTTTTATTATTTTAGATGAAGCTCAAAACACCAACGACTTACAACTTAAAATGTTTTTAACACGGATTGGTGCTAATGCAAAAGCAATTATTACTGGCGACCCAACACAAATAGATTTACCTAAAAACCAACGTAGTGGTTTAGATAAAGCTATTAGAATTTTAAAAAATATTGATGGCATTGCTCATATAGAATTAAATGAAGAAGATGTAGTAAGGCACAGATTAGTGAAAGCTATTATTAAAGCTTATGATAAAGAACATGAGGTAGAAGAAGCTGCTTATCAAAGAAAAGATTATCAGCGATAAAAAAATGTATTACTAACCTTCCACTTATATAAGAGTAGCTTTTAATTAAGCTGCTCTTTTTTATTAAAATTTCTTGACGATTACTTCTTTTAAAAACTGCCTACTTATCTTTACAACGTTATGCAAATAATTTTAAATAGTGTAGGTAAAAGATATAATAGAGAATGGATTTTTAAAAAACTCTCATATACTTTTAATGCAGGTAAAAGATATGCTATAACTGGTGCTAATGGAAGTGGCAAAAGCACTTTACTACAAATTATTGCAGGAAGTATGGATGTAAGTGATGGCACAATAAATTATCTTAATAATTATGAAAATTTAAATGCAGAAAATATTTATAAAGAAATAACTATTGCTGCACCTTATTTAGATGTTATAGATGAAATGACAGTAACAGAATTTTTACAATTTCATACTACATTTAAAGAATTAATTTTACCAATACCTACCATAATAGAAACTGTTGGTTTGCAAAATGCAGCAAATAAACAAATACGTTATTACTCATCTGGTATGAGGCAAAGAGTAAAATTAGCACAAGCAATTTTTGCAAAATCTGTTGTATTACTTTTAGATGAGCCATGTACTAATTTAGATAAAGCAGGCTTTCAATTATATTATCAACTAATAGAAAAATATTGTAGCCATAAATTAGTAATTGTTTGTAGTAACGATGAAAATGAAATAAATTTTTGTTCAGAAAGATTAAATATTATGGATTGGAAAAAATAATGACAGAACATTTTATTTTATTGTTCATTAACTAATAATAATAAGATTGCTCTTAACTTTATTATGTGAAAAATTTACTACTTATCTTATTTATTTTTATTGTTGTTAAAAGCAATGCACAAGCAATAAATTGTAAAGATTTTATTGATATTGCTGCAATAGAAAAAAAATCATTTGCTGCAAAAACCAATGCTATTGCAGCTTCTCAAGCATCAGATAATTTTAAAATTCATTATTGCCAATTTGTTTGGAAAGTAAATCCTACTACACGTTTTATTAATGGTATTGCTACTTTACATTTTATTACATTATCTAATGCAGTAAATATTACTGTAGATTTAAGCAACTCACTTACAGTAGATAGTATCATTTATCAAAATCAACTCATCAACTTTCAGCATTTGCCTGATCATGCGTTAAAAATTATTTTCAATACTCCTTTAACAGCACAACAAAAAGATTCTGTAAAAATATTTTATAAAGGCAATCCCGGCAATAGTGGTTTTAATTCTTTTGTACAAACAACTCATAATAATGTACCTGTAATTTGGACTTTAAGTGAGCCTTATGGAAGCAAAGATTGGTTTCCGTGCAGAAATGGTTTAGATAATAAAATTGATAGTTTAGATATTTATATCATTCATCCTGCAACATATAAAGCTACAGCTAATGGCATGTTTCAATATGCACAAACAAATAATGGATTAACTACTACATTTTATAAACATCGCTACCCTATTGCTGCTTATTTAATTGCTTTTTCTGTAACTAATTTTATAGAAGTTAATGAGAGTATTCAATTAGGTAATAAAACATTACCATTTAATTCTTTTTTATATCCTGAAAGTGTTACAAGCTTTCAAAATATTTTACAAGCTACTAAAAATGCTATGCAGCTTTTTCATCATCATTTTGGTGAATATCCTTTTATTAATGAACAATATGGACATACACAATTTGCTTGGGGTGGTGGCATGGAGCATCAAACAAATACATTTATTTCTGTAGCTGATGAAAACCTTATGGCACATGAATTAGCACATCAATGGTTTGGCGATAAAGTAACTTGTGGTAGCTGGCAAGATATTTGGCTAAACGAAAGCTTTGCCACTTTTGCTGCTAATTTTTATTTTGAAAATTTTGATACTGCTAAATTTCGTACTACTTTAAAAGCACATCTTAATAGTATTACAAGTTTACCAGATGGTAGTGTTTTTGTAAATGATACAACCAATATCAACCGAATTTTTAATAGCAGACTTACTTACAATAAAGGGGCTTATGTAGTTAGAATGTTAAGGCATACTGTTGGTGATAGTATTTTTTTTACTGCCATAAAAAATTATCTTAACGATGCTACATTACAATATGGTTTTGCTAAAACAGCAGATTTTAAACATCATATAGAAACTGTAGCTAAACAAGATTTAACCTGGTTTTTTAATCA
>CAUJDL010000022.1 GCA_963169635.1 Bacteroidota bacterium | reverse complement strand
GAGAATTTAATAATGCACTAAAAGGCTTTGCAGAATATATTTCTAAATTTCCTGATGGTCGTTATGCTATTGAAGCAAATTATTTTTCTGCCGAAATTAATGTAAGCAATAAAAATTATAAAGCTGCATTACCATTTTATATTGCTGTAGCTGCTAAAGCTCCAAATATTTATGCAGAACGTAGTGCATTACAATGTGCCAGAATTTATTATTTTGATAATAGCGATTTTGTAAATGCCGAAAAATATTTTCTTCAAGTAAAACTATTAACTACACAACAAGAAAATAAGTTAGAAGCAATGCGTGGCTTATTACGTTGTCAATATAAATTACAAAAATGGTCAGAGGCTGTACCTAATGCACAAGAGTTATTAAAAGAAAAAGGCATTGCAGCAGATGATAAAATGATGGCTAATATGATTATTGCTAAAAACTATCAACTCAATAATCAGTTAAATGAAGCAACTACAGCTTATCAATCTGTTATTAGTATTGCTAAATCTGCTTTTAGTGCAGAAGCTCAATATAGAATTGCAGAAATTTTATTACTTCAAAATAAATTAACAAATGCTGAAAAAGCTGCAATGGAAGTAATTAAAAAATATGGCTCTTACGAATATTGGGTTACTAAAAGCTATATTCTTTTAGGCGATATTTATTTTACCCAAAAAGATTATTTTAATGCAGAAGCTACTTATAAAAGTGTAGCAGAAAATGCATCTAACCCTGAATTAAAACAAGAAGCTGAAAATAAATTAGCTAAAGTAATAGAAGAAAAAAATAAAGCTAATAAAGTAGAACATCAGTAAAATTTATACTATGCAAAAACAAACTCATATAATTTTTCTTTTTGTATCACTCCTACTGTTATGCACTGTAAATGCTGATGCACAAAAAAGAAATACAAATAAAACAACAACTGCTAAAAAGAAAAATAGCACTATAAAAAAGAAAACAACCACAATTACTAAAACAAATAAAACTACAACTGTTGCACCTAAAGATTCTACTACAGTTGCTAAAGTAAGTAAAGACACATCTAAACCAGATGTAGTAATTATTTATGCTGCATTTAAACCTTCATTACGTAATGCTGCTAAATTAAATTTTACTGCAGCTACTCCTGTAATTGATACTACAAGGTTTACATTAAACTATGTAGTACCTGCACAAAATTTATTTTTCTCTTATCAACCAGTACCATTAAAACCTTTAGCATTATTTGTAGATGAAAATTTTATATGGACAAACAATCAATATATTAAAGCAGGTTTTGGTGGTTATACAACTCCATACTTAGAAACAGGTTTAAGCTTTGGTGATGGTAAAAAAATGCTAACAAGTATTTATGGTATGTACACTTCTTCTAAAGGCAATATTCCTTATCAGCAATTTAGTAAAGCATCTTTAGCCATAAAAAATAATTATGCAATTAATGAACATCATACCCTAAGTAGTAAAGTTTATTATCATAATAATACACAGTATTTATATGGCTTTCAGCCAAATACTTTAGTATTTAATAAAAAAGATTTAAAACATCAATTTAATAGTATTGGTATAGATGCAGCTTATACACGTAATACACCTAATGATTATGGATTAACATATAGCCCATCATTAAGTCTAAATTATTTTTTTGATACACATAAAGCAGCAGAGTTTAATGTTATAGCTAATGTACCTGTTAAAAAAACATTTAATGAAAAATTAAGTTTAGATGTTAGTTTAACTGCTGATATTACTGCTTATAAAGATTCTCTAAAAAAAATAAACAATAATTTATTTTACTTAAACACATCTGTAAAATATAAACTAAATGAAAATGTTTTATTAAACATAGGTATCATACCAACATTTGATAATAGTAAAGTTTATCTATCACCTAATATTACTGCTGATATAAAATTAACTGATAAAAGATTTATTATTCAAGCAGGATGGGTAAGTAAATCAGTTAAAAACAATTATCGTTCATTAGCTGCTTACAATCCTTATTTAGCAAACCCTGCATTTATGGCTAACACAAAAGTTACAGATATTTATGCAGGTTTTAAAGGCTCTGCTGGCAGTCATTTTACTTATAATGCAACTATTGGTTATGCAATTTTTAAAAACCAACCTTTATTTATCAATGATTTTATTGATGGCAAAACATTTAACATGCTAAATGAACCAAATTTAGAAGCAATAAAAATTCATGCCGAAGTTGGTTATAGCATTCAAGAAAAATTTTCTTTTATAGCTGGTACTACTATTTATCAATTTACTAAAAGCACTAATGACAGACCATTTGGTATATTGCCAATGGAAATTACAGGAACTTTAAAATGGCAAATCTTAAAAGATTTACACGTTAAAAGTGATTTATTTATTTGGGATGGAACAAAATATGTAGCAAAGAATTTAAGTACAGAAAAACTAAAAGGTGCTTTTGATTTTAATTTAGGTGCAGAATATAAAATAATGCCTAAACTTAATTTATGGCTACAATTCAATAATTTATTGAACAATAAATATCAACGCTGGAACCAATATGAAGTTTTAGGTTTGAATGTTATTGGAGGTGTTGTATATTCGTTTAGATAAATTAAACATCATGTATCCGATTATTTATAAATATTTTATTCTGCATAAAAAATTAAGCATCCCTGGTATTGGACTTTTTTCTATCAATTATCAGCCTGCAAAATTTAATGATGCAGGAAATATTTTATATCCACCAGAACAAGTAATTGCTTTTTCTAAAGAAACTGCATTAGCAGATAAACATTTTTTTGCCTACTTAGCAAAAGAGTTACATACAGAGCAAGTAGATGCTATTAAAAACTTTCATGATTTTGCTTATCAATTGCATGATAATATTTCTAAAACAGAAGGAGCAGTATTACATGGTATTGGTACGTTAAAAAAACAACCTTCAGGCGATTATATTTTTGAAGCAGAAAATAATACAAAAGATTATTTTACGTCATTAACATTACATGAAAATACTACTTCAACATCAAATAATGTTATAACACATCAGCACACAAATGATAAAGATAATTTTAATGATGTTACTTTTTTAACACCAGAAGAATTAGCTGATGAAGAAGAAGCTACTAAAAAAGATTATTGGTGGATATTAGCTATTGCACTAGGTATTATAGGCATTGCAGCTATTTTATACAAACAATTATAATTCATAAATTACATCAGTTATAAAAAGTACATGTATCAACAAATATTTTAAGAATGTACCAAAAGAATTATTACGATATTTTAAAAATACCACCAACATGTACCATTGAAGAAATAAAAAAAGCTTATAGAAAATTAGCTTTACAATTTCATCCAGATATTAATAATCAAGATAACAACACATTTAATACTATTAAAGAAGCTTATGAAGTTTTGGTAGATGCTAAACTAAGATTTCAATATAATAGAACAATTTTTGGTGGCGAAATTTTTGAAAAGAAAATAGATATTGAAACTATTTTTAACGATAGTAAAAAGTTATTACAATATATACAAAACAACGATCCTCAAACCCTCAATTACTCATTAGTCAATCATCATTTAACCCAACTTTTATTGCCATATTGTGTGGGTATTTTACAATACAATAAAGATACTTTAAGAGCTAATGAAATAGAAAAAAATATGGTAAATATCATTGAGGTTTTGCCTTATGAACAATTTAATTTAATAGCAGGTTGTTTTACCAATGCTTTTCCTTTACAAAAAAATTATATTGATAAATTACTGAAAGAAAAAAAGAATACCATGCTTTGGGAAAAGTATAGTGTAGTTTTAGCTTTTGTAGTAGCAATAGGATTATGTATTTTTATTGCATTAATTT
>CAUJDL010000021.1 GCA_963169635.1 Bacteroidota bacterium | reverse complement strand
TTTTATCAATATGTGCATTAATATATAAAGTAAAAATTACTGCATTTGCCAATAAAGAAAAACTAACCATTGAGGTAATTAGCTTTTGTTCAATTCCTAAATACTGTATAAACTCTACAATAGTAAGTCTATGAAATCGGTAATAATAAAAACCAAGCATACCAACAAAGGGTAATATTAATCCTAAAATAATTCCAAAGGGTACACTATCTTTTTTAAATATCTTGAGCATAATGTTTAATTTAAAATTTCCATTTTTCTAATTTCTCTTTTAGCTTATAGTTAGTAAAGTCAAACTCAATAGGTACAATACTTACATAATGATTTTGTAAAGCCCAAACATCAGTATCTTTTCCTTTATCAAAATTTACAAATTCGCCGGTTAGCCAAAAATATTTTTTACCATGAGGGTCTGTTCTTTCTATAAAATCTTCTTCATATTTAGCATGTGCTTGTCTGCATACTTTTATTCCATTAATTAAGCTTTCAGGTACAGCAGGAATATTTACATTGAGTAATAAATTTTTTTCTTTTCTTTTTTCCAACATCTGTATTGCAATTTTTCTAACAATTTTTTTAGATGCAGAAAAATCGGCTTCCATACTAAAATCTAATAAACTAAATCCTGCACTTGGTATGCTTTCAATAGCAGCTTCCATTGCAGCACTCATTGTGCCACTATAAATTACATTAATACTATGATTTGCACCATGATTAATACCACTTAAACAAATATCTGGTTTGCGATGTAAAATTTTATCTACTGCAAGTTTTACACAATCTACAGGTGTGCCATTACTTGTATAAGCTTCTACACCATCAATAAAAGGTACACTTTGTAATCTTAATGGTTGGCCAATTGTTATTGCATGCCCCATACCACTTTGTGGTTTATCTGGTGCTACAACTACCACTCTGCCTAAATCTTTTACAGCCTCTGTTAATGCTTTTATGCCAGGAGCATAAATACTATCATCATTGGTAACTAAAATAATAGGTAATTCTTTTTTCTTAGCTTTTGACATATTGCAAATTAATAAAGAGTTATTGAATGATGTGTAAATAAACTTAATGAATAAGATTAGTTTTTGTTAAAATATTTTTTTGTAAGCCAATTACTTAATATAGCACTTCCTGTACCAATTAAAGCACCTGCTAAAACATCTGTAGGATAATGCTGACCTACATACATTCTTGCATAAGCAACACTTGTAGCCCATGTGTATGCAGGAATTACAATATACCATTTTTTGCAAGTTAATGTAAGTGATGTAGCTGTAGCAAATGCTGTAGATACATGACCAGATGGAAATGAATGTCCTTGTTTATACTCATCAGGAAAAATTAAATTAGGATATTCTTCATAAGGTCTTTTTCTATCAATAGTATATTTTAAACCAGTTACTAATGCAGTATTAATAATTAATGCACCTGCTGCAGACCAACCTTTTTTTTGTAATTGTTTATCTTTCTTTATATACCCTGTTGTTAATAGTGTAATTGATGGTACAATAGCTAAAGGATAAGTAGTTGATGAAATTGTTTTCCAAATATTTTCATTTGGAGTTGTAGGATTTATTTGCTCTAAAATTTTAACATCCCAATTCTGGGCTTTTACTTGATTAATGCAAATAATACTACTAATGATTATTAACCAAGCTTTGGGTACTATTATTTTATTCATGAAAAATTAAACATTAAAAACTATAGCCAATACCAATATGACCAGTAATAGCAATTACCATATTATCATCTATTCTTTTGCCTAAAATGGGTTCTATACCTACTCTAAATTGTAAACCTTTTTTATTTACTTGCTGATAACGATAACCCATTAATACACCATAAACCATATTTGTTTTATTGCCTGTAAAATCTAATTGTCCATATTTAGATTCAGCAGGATTTGCTTTGTTTTTACTAGTAGCATTTACAACTGTAGCATTAATACCTAATTCTGCAAAATGATTTTTACTACCTGCTAAAATATTTATACCAAAAGGTACTACAAGTAAATTGCTACCACCTAAAGGAAAATATCCTGCACCAAATCTAAATCCTAAACCATCTAATCTATTGGTAAATCTTCTATCATAATTTACAGACCAAATTAAACTATTGCCACCACCTTCTAGAAAAATGGCTTGTGCTGGTTTAGTAGTAAATGTTTTTACTAAAACTTTTTTTCTTTTTACAGTTGTATCTGTTGTGTGTTGTGCATAAACAATAGTTGTTGCACACATCATAAATATTAAAATAGCAATAAATTGTTTCATGTAGTTTGCTTTATCATTAACTAAAGTAAAGTATTTTATTGCAATGCAGCCAAACTTTCTTGTATAGTTTTTATTCTTATTTCGCAATCAGCTTTTTTCTTTTGTTCAATAGCTAAAATTTCGGGTTTAGCATTTTGTACAAAACGTTCGTTATTTAATTTCTTCATGATACTTGCTAAAAACCCTTGCTGATATTGTAAATCTTTTTCTAAAGATTCTTTTAATGCTACATTATCAATTTCTTTTTCTGCTTCTATAAAAAACTTTTCGTTTTCAATGGCAATTACAATAGTATTTGCAACAGTATCTTGTACATAATTAATTGCTTCTGCATTAATTTGTTTCATTAAAATATTTTCTATAGTAGTGTAATTGCTTTTATTGGTTGTTTGTATATAAAGCTTTATTGCATCTTTAGGTTTTATTTGGTTTTTAGCTCTGGCTTCTCTTAATGCAGTAATTGTTTTTTTCAATAATTCACCTTGTTGTAATATGCTTGATTGATATGTAAAATGTTGGTTTAATTGTTTTACAGTAATATCATCATTTCTATCTTTTAATTGATGATAAATTTCTTCTGTAATAAAAGGCATGAAAGGATGTAGTAATTGCATCAACTCTTCAAAATAACAAATGGTTTTTTCATAAACTGCTGCATCTATTGGTTGTTCAAAACCTGGTTTTATCCATTCTAAATACCAACTACAATAATCATCCCAAATTAAAGAGTAAATATTTTTTAAAGCATCGCTTAATTTAAACTGTTGTAATAATTGATGTACTGTTTCTTTTACTTCATTTAATCTATTATCAAACCAATTGATAGCAAAAGCATGAGTATTATTATTAGTTTCATTTACTGCAACTCTTGCTTGCCACATTTTAATAAGTTTAAGAGCATTCCAAATTTTATTATTAAAATGTTTGCCTTGTTCTAAACTGCTTTCATCAAACAATAAATCGTTGCCAGCAGGCGATGCAATCATAATTCCAAATCTTACAGCATCTGCACCATAATTATCTATTAATGCTAAAAGGTCTGGACTATTACCTAATTGTTTACTCATTTTTCTGCCTTGCTTATCACGAACCATTCCTGTAAAGTAAACATCTTTAAAAGGTAGCTGATGTTTAAATTCGTAGCCAGCCATAATCATACGTGCTACCCAAAAGAAAATAATATCTTGTCCTGTAACTAATGTTGTTGTAGGATAATAATATTTTATTTCTTCATTTGCAGGATGACTAATGCCTTTAAAAACTTCTATTGGCCAAAGCCAAGAAGAAAACCAAGTATCTAAAACATCTTCATCTTGTAATAGGGTAGTAGCAGTAGTATTAAATTGTGCTGTATATTTTTCTTCAGCTTCTTTTAAAGTAGCAGCTACAATGCAATTGCCTTTATCATCGTACCAAGCAGGAATTCTTTGTCCCCACCAAAGTTGTCTAGAAATACACCAGTCTTTAATATTCTCTAACCAATATTTATAAGTGTTTTTTAGTTTTGTAGGATGAAAATTAATTTCATCATTCATCACAGTACTGAGAGCTTCAGGATTTTTTTGCATAAAGGCTTTCATGTTTAAAAACCATTGCATAGATAATCTGTTTTCTATTACAGCACCTGTTCTTTCACTTGTACCTACTTGTCCTTTATAATCTTCTATTTTTTCTATTTGATGAATAGCATCTATATCTGTAACTATTAATTTTCTTAAAGCAAACCTATCCATTCCATGATAAGCTTTTACTTGTGCAGATGGTTGGTCTGTTATTAATTCATCAATAATAAATTTACCTTCTTCATCTAAAGTATTGATAGCTTTTAACTGATGTTTTCTACCAATTTCATTATCATTTTTATCGTGTGCAGGAGTAATTTTTAATGCACCAGTACCAAATGTTGCATCTACATAATCATCTGCTATAATGGGTATTTTTCTATTAATTAATGGTACAATAACTTCTTGTCCAATTAAATTTTTATATCTTTCGTCTAAAGGATTTACACATATTGCTACATCGCCTAAAATAGTTTCTGGTCTTGTAGTTGCTACAGTAATAAATTGTTGAGCATTATTTACCAAAGGATATTTTACATAATATAATTTGCTATCAATATCTTTAAAAATTACTTCTTCATCACTTAAAGCAGTTTTACTTACTGGGTCCCAATTTACCATTCTTAATCCACGATAAATAATACCATCATTATAAAGTTGAATAAATATTTTAATAACACTTTTATAATAATCATCATCCATCGTAAAGTTTACTCTATTCCAATCTAAACTGCATCCTAACTTTTTTAATTGTTGTAAAATAATGCCACCATATTTTTCTTTCCATTCCCAAGCATATTGCAAAAACTCTTCTCTGCTTAAAGAAGATTTGGTAATACCACGTTCTCTTAACATTTGTACTACTTTAGCTTCTGTAGCAATACTTGCATGATCTGTACCTGGAACCCAACAAGCATTTTTGCCCATCATTCTTGCACGACGAATTAAAATATCTTGAATAGTATTATTTAAACAATGCCCCATGTGTAAAACACCTGTAACATTGGGTGGAGGAATTACAATTGTATAAGGTTCTTTTGCAGCATCTACTACACTATTAAAATAGTCTTTATTTAGCCAATGACTATACCATTTACTATCAATTTGCTGAGGTTCAAAATTTTTAGATAATTCCATGAGTAAAAAATGCGATAATAATTTTATTAAGAAAAATAATTTTTATAAAAGCATACAAAAATAAGTAAAGGGTTTTAAGTAGCTAATAACAAATAAAGAGGGTTTAACTATCTTCTTGCCAATAAATCTACATGTAATTGTCCAAAGTTTTGTAAAGAAGATAATTTTAAATCTGCAGCACCCCATCTTACATCTTTTTGTTGAGAGTGATGAGGTACTACTACACAAGTCATTCTTGCAGCTTTGGCTGCTATCATTCCATTAAAAGAATCTTCAAAACAAATACACTCATGAGGGTGAGCATTTAGTTTAGAAGCACAATCTAAATAAACCTGAGGATGAGGTTTGCCATAAGTTAAATTTTCTGCTGAGGTAATAGCTTGTAAATATTTACCAATACCAGCAATTTCTACAACAATATCAATTAATGTTTGAGGAGATGAAGTAGCTAAACCTATTTTATAATTTTTTTGCAGAAAAAAATCAATAATATAATGTACACCAGGCATAATAGTTGGCTGCTTTTGTACATTTTCAATAACTAATTGAATAATGTTTTTTTCGGCTTTAGCAAGTTCTGCATCACCAATATTATATTGTTTAAACCACCATTGTACAAACTCTTTAGTGCGTAAACCAGTAGTAGTATTATATTGCTCGTTACTGAGTTTTATACCATATTGTTCAAAAACCTTTGTAGCTGCATCATTCCATAATGGTTCACTATCAATTAATAAACCATCCATATCAAAAATTACTGTAGTAAAGTTCATATATATTAAATTGCTGCAAATGTATTTGTTTGTGATTTAGTTAAATTGAAAGAAAAAATAAAAAAAAACTTGTTCAGATAATTAAAATCATTACTTTCGTGCAGCCCAATAATTGGTTTCCTATATCTCGGGAAGGTTTAAATGTAAATGCTTCAGAGTTTTTGGTTACTGTTTTAATTGGATTTTATTAATTTTTTAATTTCAAAAAAAATGAACATTTACGTTGGCAACTTAAACTGGAATATGACCAGTGAAGATTTACAAGCATTATTTACTCCTTATGGAGAAGTAGTTTCTGCTAAAATTGTAACAGACAAATTTAAAAACAATCGTAGCAAAGGATTTGGATTTGTAGAAATGAGTGATGATGATGCAGCACGTGCTGCTATTAGTGCATTAAACGATTCTGATGTACAAGACCGCAAAATTGTAGTAAACGAATCTACTCCACGCCCAGAAGGTGAAAGAAGAAGCAGTGGTGGTGGTGGTTTTAAAAGAAGTGGTGGATTTGGAGGAAACCGCAGTGGTGGTGGTGGTTTTAACAGAGATCGTGGAAACGGTGGTGGAGGTTATAACAGATATTAATCTTACAACAAACCATATTAAAAGGCACTCTAAATTAGAGTGCTTTTTTCGTTTATAGGTATATGTGTAAAAGTTTATATTATTTGTACTTATACTTATTATAAATACTTTGTACTTTTACCAACTAATTATTTTAAAAAAATAAAATAATTCTTCATTAATCTTTATATTTTTTAACCCAAATGAAAATTTATGAAAAAAATAATACTTAGTTTATTATTCGTATGTGTTGTTTTTTTGTTACATGCCCAAACATGGACTTATGATTTTGGTACAGGTACAGGTACACATACATCAAATACAGCATCAATAACATTTTTACCTACACCACCATCAGGTGGTGGTACTGCAAGAGTAAGAGTAGGTACAAACCCAGGTTCTATTAAAATGGAAAATCCTGGTGTTAGTGCATTAGGTTCTAATACAGAGTTGCAAATAACCTCTAATACTAATAGTATATCTACTACAAAATTTTCTGTTTTTGATTATACAGTATCTAAAGTAGGCTATGTAAAATTTAATATTTCATTTATAGGTGGTACAAATGGTGTATATAATTTTACTATTGGTAATGGGGGTAATTTTAGTGATAATAGTACAATAGCAAATGGGCAAATATTTACAGGTTTAAGATGGAATTTTGGAGCATCAAATGCCATTTCTTACGAGGTATTAAGCAATACAACTTGGGGTACAACTGGTATTACAGACCCAACAACTTTATTTGTACAAGATACAACTACTATATATGCAGTAGAAGTATATTATAATAATTCAACTTCTTCACAAAATTATACAAGAGCAATGGTAGATTATACTTTGGCTAATGCTACTTGGGATTTATGGGTAAATGGTGTAAGAGTAGGTACTAATTTAGCAAAAGGTGCATTAGGTACAAATACAGATGTAGATTCTTATGCATTTAATCATCAAGTTAGTAAATCTGCACCTGGCACATTGTTTATAGATGATATAGAATATTCAAATGCATTACCTTTTAGTGGTGGTGGTCCTGCTACACAATTAATTTATGAAAATTTACCTTCTACAGGTGTACCTAATAATGCAATAAATACTTTTTTAGTTAAAGCAGTTGGTATTGATGGTGTAAGTGTAGATCCTTCTTATACTACAGATATTACTATTACCAAAGCAACTGGTCCAGGAAATCTTACAGGTACTACAGTTGTTACACCAATTAATGGAGTGGCAACTTTTAATAACATTCAGTTTGATGCAACTGGTACTTATACCATTACAGCATCTTCAGGTTCATTAACATCTGTTACAAGCACAGATATTGTTGTAGCAGATGGAACAGTAAGTTCAGATCATTTTCGTTCAATTACCAATGGTAATTGGAGTGATATAACTACATGGGAAAGCTCTCATGATAGTACAAGTTGGATTGCAGCAACATTAGCACCAGATGCAAATGCCTCTTCTATTGTTGTTGTTAATACAGATTCTGTATTTGTTTCTGCAAGTACTAATGCAAGTAATTTATTAGTACATGGTGTTATTAAAATTCTAGCTACTCAAACATTAACTATTAATAATGATGGCGATGGAAGTACAAAAGATATGATTATTACTAATGGTGGTGTTGTATTAAATGTTGGTACTTATTCTCTTGGTAGTGGTGCTACTTGGCAAGTAGAGAATGGTGGTACATTTATACATAATAGTACTTCTGGTATTTCTACACCATTAAATAGTGCAACCTTAGATGCTGCAAGTAATTTTATTTATAGAGGAAGTTCAGTATTAGGAATTACACCTTCTATTTCTGGAAAAACTTATGGTAATCTTTTATTAGAAAGTGAATCAGGTGTATGGAGTTGTAATGGTAGCGGTAGTGGTGCATTTAATGTAAATGGATTTTTATCTATAGGACAAAATGTAGCTTGGAATATTAGTGGTTATACAGGTACTATGACTGTTGTAGATAGTATTCATGTATATGGAAGTTTAACTTCTGCTAATATTACACTTGCAATTAATAAACCATTAACTATTTATAGTAGTGGTACTGTAATAGTTCCTTCTGGTAAAACATTAAATTTAACTAATGCTTCTGCAATTATAAAATCTGATGCAACAGGTACAGGAAGTATAGGAAACTCTGCAGGTAGCATTACAGGTAATGTAACGCAAGAGTTATATATACCAGCAAAAGCAGCAAGAAGATGGAGCTTTATAGCTAGTCCTTTCTCACAAACAATTGCTAATAGTTGGCAACAACAAATACATGTAACAGGTGCAGGTACAGGTGGTACAATTTGTCCTTCTTTATCATCTAACTCAAATGGTTTTGATGCTACTTCAACTAATACTACTAGTATGTACACATACAATGCAAGTAATTTAGCAGGAAATCGTTGGACAGCTTTAGCAAATACATTATTTACATCTGTAGGTCAAGGTGTTGGTTTTAGAGTAAATGTAAGAGGAGATAGAAGTTTAGGTTGTAGTTTATTAGATGGTTCACCAGCAGGTTTAGTACCAAGTGCAGTAACTTTAAGAAGTACAGGTGCAATAGATAATACAAATAAAAATTTAGGAAGTTTTACTATTAATTATCCAAATGTTGGAGCTAGTAATTATGTATTAATTGGTAACCCTTATCCAAGTGCATTAAGTTTTAGTGCTTTACAAACAGATAATGTTGCACTTATTGACAATAATTATGCAATTTATTTACCTGCCAATGCTGCTGGTATTTATACTTATTGGGATGGTACTTCTGGTAAATATTTTGGTGGAGCAGATGATTTAAATTTTGATAACTCTACAGGTAATATCATTTCTAACGGACAAGCAATATTTGTTAAAGCTATTAATGATGGTACTCTTTCATTAGGCTTTAATGAAGCACAAAAAGCAAGCTCTAATAAAACAGGTTACTATCGTACTGCAAGAAACTTTAATGAACAAATAAAAGTTAGTTATTTAAAAGATAATCAACAAGTAGATGAAGTATTAATTCGTTATGCAAATGATGCAGGTATTAGCAATACTGAGTTAGGTAAAATGGATATTACATCTATGAACAGTGGTACAAGCATTAGCAGTTTAAAAGCAAATCATAAAATGGTAGTACAAACTAGAGATTTAAACACTTTATCAAACGATGAAGTTTGGTTAAATGTAGATGCAACAGAAAGTGGTAACTATCAATTAAACTTTAGCAATTTTGAAAATTTTGCTGGTACAACTATTTTCTTAAAAGATAATTATACTAACACAATTCAAGATGTAAAACAAAACAGCACTTATAGCTTTACAATAGATAAAGATAATGCTGCAACATTTGGCTCTACAAGATTTAGTATTGTTTATAACAGAACAATGAACCCTGTTTATGTAAATAATATTATTAAAATGTATCCTAATCCTGCTAATAAAAATATAGCTATAGAATTACCACAAATCAATAATATTTATACAATTAAAGTAACAGATATTGTTGGTAAAGTAGTGATGCAAGTAAAATTAAATGGTGGTACACAACATGTAGGTTTAGATAAATTAACAGCAGGTACATATATTGTAGAAGTAACAGATAACAATGGAAACAGAACAACAGAAAAATTATTGAAACAATAATCTTCTAAAATATCTTACACAAAAAAATGCCGTTTCTTTAGAAACGGCATTTTTAATTTATAAAAATCTGTTGAAAATTTATTCATCTTTTCCGTGGCAAACTTTATATTTTTTGCCACTACCACAAGGGCAAAGATCATTTCTACCAATTTTAGGTGCAGCAATTACAGGTTGTTGTTTTACTTGTGCACTTGGGTCGTAATAATCATTTTCATTTGCAGCATAATCGTTACCACGAGCATCAATATCATCTTTATTAGCTTTCATTTTACTTAAGTCAGTCTTTTGTTGTCTGCCTTCTTTTACTTGTTGTCCATCTTCAGAAGGAATACTAGCATGGCATAAAAATTCTACAATGCTTTTATTAACTTCTGCATTCATATTACTAAATAAATTGTAAGCTTCTACTTTATAAATAACTAAAGGATCTTTTTGCTCATAACTGGCAGTTTGTACACTTTGTTTTAAATCGTCCATTGCTCTTAAATGTTCTTTCCAAGCATCATCTATTAAAGCTAAAGTGATATTTCTTTCTAAAGAGTTTACAAGTTCTGCACCATTGGTATCTAAAACTTTTTGCATAGGAGTTACAGCTTGTAAAGTTTTTTTACCATCGGTAAAAGGTACAATTACATTTTCTATATGGCTACCTTGATGTAGTTGTATATTTTTAAATACAGGCAATGCACTAACAGCTAATTCTTGTTTTTTTCTTTGATAATTATTTACTGCTTCTGCATATAATTTTTCAATTAAATTAGTTTCAGATTGTTTATTAAATTCTTCAGCAGAAATATTTGTATCAATACCAAAATGCACAATTGCTGCTAAGCGAAAGCCTTCATAATCGCTTAGGGCTTTATAATTATTAATTAAATCTTCTGTAACACTATAAAAAGCATTATCTAAATCTAAAGCTAATCTTTCTCCAAATAAAGCATGATGTCTTTTGCTATAAATTACAGTACGTTGTTTATTCATTACATCATCGTACTCTAATAAACGTTTTCTTATACCAAAGTTATTTTCTTCTACTTTCTTTTGTGCACGTTCTATACTTTTAGTAATCATGCTATGCTGTATTACTTCGCCTTCTTTATAACCTGCAAAGTCCATTACTTTAGCAATACGCTCACTACCAAACATTCTCATTAAATCATCTTCTAATGCTACAAAGAATTGTGTAGAGCCTGGATCTCCTTGTCTTCCTGAACGTCCACGTAACTGTCTATCAACTCTTCTACTTTCATGTCTTTCTGTACCAATAATAGCTAAGCCACCAGCTTCTTTTACACCTTCACCTAATTTAATATCTGTACCTCTACCAGCCATGTTTGTTGCAATAGTTACAGCACCTGCTAAGCCAGCTTCTGCTACTACTTGTGCTTCACGAGCATGTTGTTTAGCATTAAGTACATTATGGTTTATTTGTTTTTGGCGTAACATTCTGCTCAATAATTCACTTACTTCTACAGATGTTGTACCTACAAGTGTAGGTCTGCCTGCTTTTCTTAATTTTTCAATTTCATCTATTACTGCACCAAATTTTTCACGTTTAGTTTTATATACTAAATCTTGTTCATCTTTTCTTATTAAAGGATGATTGGTAGGTATAGAAACTACATCTAATTTATAAATATCCCAAAGTTCAGCAGCTTCAGTTTCTGCAGTACCTGTCATACCTGCTAACTTATGATACATTCTAAAATAATTTTGTAATGTAACAGTAGCATAGGTTTGTGTAGTTGCTTCAATTTTTACATTTTCTTTTGCTTCAATTGCCTGATGCAAACCATCGCTATATCTACGACCTTCCATTATACGACCAGTTTGTTCATCTACAATTTTTACCTGATCTTCTATTACTACATACTCTACATCTTTTTCAAATACAGTATAAGCTTTTAATAATTGTTGTGCTGTATGTATTCTATCTGCTTTTACAGAGTATTCATTAATTAAGCTTTCTTTCTTAACTAATTTTTCTTCTGTACTTAAGTTGGTATTATTTTCTATTTCTGCTAAAGAAATACTGATATCTGGTAAAATAAAAAAGTTAGGATCTTCGCCAGTTTTTGTAATTAATTGTATGCCTTTATCTGTAAGCTCTACACTATTATGTTTTTCATCTATATAGAAAAATAATTCAGCATCTGCTTTAGGCATTTCTTTTTGTTGGTCTGCTAAATAATAGTTTTCTGCTTTTTGTAATTTTACTCTAATACCAGGTTCACTTAAAAATTTAATTAAAGCAGTATTTTTAGGTAAGCCTCTATGAGCTCTAAATAAAGCTAAGCCACCATCTTTAGGATCATCATTACCTTCTGCAAATTTTCTTTTAGCTTCTAATAAAAATTGAGTAGTTGCTTTCTTCTGTACTTCTACTAATTTTTCTATTCTTGGTTTTAGCTGAAAAAATTGTTCTGTGCTTGTATCTTTTCCTACAGGACCACTAATAATTAAAGGAGTTCTTGCATCATCAATTAATACACTATCAACCTCATCTACCATTGCATAATGATGTTTGCGTTGTACCATTTCGTCTGGGTTATGTACCATATTATCACGTAAATAGTCAAAGCCAAATTCATTATTAGTACCATAAGTTAAATCTGCTAAATAAGCATTACGTCTTGCTTGTGTATTAGGTTCGTGTTTATCTATACAATCTACAGTTAATCCAAGCCATTCAAAAATAGGACCATTCCATTCACTATCACGTTTAGCTAAATAATCGTTTACAGTTACAATATGTACACCTTCGCCAGCCAAAGCATTTAAGTATGCAGGCAAGGTAGATACTAATGTTTTACCTTCACCTGTTGCCATTTCAGCAATTTTACCTTCGTGTAAAACAGAGCCACCAATTAATTGCACATCATAGTGTACCATATTCCATGTAATTTGGCCACCTGCTGCATTCCAAGTATTTTTAAAAATAGCATTATCGCCATCTATACTTACATAAGTTTTTCTAACGCTTAAATCTCTGTCTAATGAAGTAGCAGTTGTAATAATTTCTGCATTATTGGTAAATCTGTAGGCAGTTTCTTTTACTACAGCAAATGCTTCTGGTAAAATTTCTTTTAAAATTTCTTCTAATTTTTTATTACGGTCTTTTTTAAGTTTATCTACCTCCTGATAAATTACATCTTTACTTTGTACTTCATCTGCAGGCAAAGCTTCTGCTTCATTTTGTTTGTTTAAAATAATTGCATCTATTTCACTCAAATAATTTTTTATACGTTCTTTAAAATCTACAGTTTTATTACGCAATTCATCGTTAGTTAAATTTTTATACTGAGCGTAAAAATCATTAATCTTTTTAATGGTAGGTTGTATTACAGCAATATCTTTTTCACTTTTATTACCACCCAAAAGTTTAGAAATAAGTTTAAGCATATTTATTTTTTTATTTTACGAGCAGCAGAAAATAGATGAAACTTCTGTTGCGTCGCACACTTGTACGTTTTGTTCAATATTGAACTTTTAATACTACATCTGTAAAAAACATTTGTAGCTTAGTTAATTAATCAAAAACCTTGCACAAAGAAATTTATAGTCAATTTGGCATGTTTTAAGGCTGCCAAAGTTAGTAGATTTTAGTTGATAACCTACATCAACTTGATACTTATTAATAAGTTAAAATCTTTAAAAGTTAAAAAGTATAATACTAATAAGTTTATATATATGCTTGTACTTTTTAAGCATAAAAAAATCCCTGCTTAAAGTAAACTAAGCAGGGATTAAAATAAAGTTTAAAAAATTAAAATTTACTAAGCGTAACACTATTGTTAGATAATGAACCAAAAAGTTCTTTTAACTCATCATCTTGTTTTAAAAATATTCTGAAATAAGCTTTTAATTTTTTACCAGCTATATTACTTGGTAATTCACTTGTTGGAATAAATATTTCAAAATTTTTATTAGCCTTATTTACAGCTTCTGTTTGGTTAATTGGTAGTTTAATTACTTTAATACTTCCTACTTTTTTGTTGATGTTATATTCGTTGCTTTGTGTTGGTATAAAATAATTATTTTCATCAGTAAGCATACTAACATAATACAACTCAGCAGATTTGTCAGAGCATGTAATAGAAAAAGAAGGATAAATACTAATACCATTTTTTGTTGCATTGCTTTCTATAATAGTTTCTCCAACATTGGTAATAGTAATTCTTGGAACTTTATTTACTCTTTCATTTTTAGGGTATAGTGCAGCAATTAAAGCTTTATCGCCAGCAGAAAGTTCATAATTCCAATCTACATAATATCTGTTTTTTGTTTCCCATGGCGAAATAGGATAATGCATAATAGATTTTGGATCGTACTGTGTACCATTTGTATAAGAGGTATTATACTTTCTAAACAATTGTGCATCTGTCATTTCTTTAGACCAACCCATCATTCCTTTTCTTGCATAAACTGCTGAGCTATCCCATTGAATACCAGAAACTGGGCTCATGTGTTCGTGTATTAAACCTAATGCATGACCAAATTCGTGTAAAACAGTTCCTTTTAAACTTCTTTCTTCTACTAAATCAGTTGTATCAAAGTGCATAGTAAAATCTTTAGAATCTCTCATTAAACATTTTACGCCAAGCCCCATTGTTACATGTCCATAATCTCCTTTTTTATCGCCTAAATAAACTCTAATTTGTGCATCGCCTTGATCTACAAATTTAAATTTTATGTTGGCATATTTCATCCATTCAGATGCATAGCGTTTTACTTTTTCTTTTAATGCATAACTACCGCTTAATAGTTTTACATTTATTGTTTTACCATTATCCCATAAAAAATTATTATCTGCCATACCACGTGTAGGTGCAGTAGTATCAAAAGAAAAACTACCAACAGGGTCTAATGTACCACAGCCAGAAAAATCTTTTTTATTTGTAGCTTTATCTTTTTGTTGAGCATAATTATCATTGATGATTAATGATAAAATAACCATTAGCAAAAGTTTTATTGCTGTTTTCATAATAAATAATTTTAGACAATAAAAATAAACATTGTTTTCAAAAAAAAATACCCATTGCAGGGTATTTTAAAAATGTAACTGTAAATTTTTAATAGAAATTAATCTAACATAGATTTTATTTTTTCTATCAATTCTGTTTTAGTAATTGGTACACCCATTATTTTATTATAACCTTTAGCATCTACCAAAAATTGGTCTCTGATAATTTTTATTAACTGACCATTATTAATTTCTGGTATCAATACTTGCTCAAAGTTTTTAATGATACTACCTAAATTTTTAGGAAAAGGACGTAAATAACGAATATGAGCATGGCTTACAGCATAGCCTTCAGCTTGTAATGCTAATACTGCACTTTTTATTGCACCATACGTACTACCCCAACCTAATACTAAAAGTTTTCCTTTTTCTGCACCACTATCAATTTTTTGTTCAGGAATATAATCTGCAATTTTATCAACCTTAGCTTGACGTAGTTGTATCATTAATTGATGGTTTTCAGGTTCATAATTTACATTACCTGTTTTATCTTGTTTTTCTAAACCACCAATTCTATGTTCTAAACCTTTTGTACCAGGTGTTATCCAAGGTCGTACTAATTTTTCATCTCTTAAATAAGGTAAAAGTTTTTCTTCTCCTTCTTGTAAAGTTATTTTAAATTTTACTTCAATATTTGGTAAGTCAGCAGATTGAGGATAACGCCAAGGCTCTGCACCATTAGCAATATAACCATCACTAAGCATTATAACAGGAGTCATGTGTTGCAATGCAATACGTACAGCTTCAAAAGCTACATCAAAACAATTGCTTGGAGTACTACTTGCAATAATTGGCATTGGGCATTCGCCATTTCTGCCATAATATGCTTGAAGTAAATCGCTTTGTTCTGTTTTTGTTGGTAAGCCTGTACTTGGTCCACCACGTTGTATATTACAAATTACTAAAGGTATTTCAAGCATTACAGCTAAGCCCATTGCTTCAGCTTTTAATGCCATACCAGGGCCAGATGTTGTTGTTATACCAATATGTCCACCATAGCTTGCACCTATAGCACTTGTAATACCTGCAATTTCATCTTCTGCTTGAAAAGTACGAACACCAAAATTTTTTAATTTACTTAATTCATGTAAAATATCAGATGCAGGTGTAATAGGGTAGGTGCCTAAAAAAATAGGTAAACCACTTTTTTCACTTGCAGCAATTAAGCCAAATGCTAATGCTCTGTTACCAATAATACTTCTATAAGAGCCAGCAGGCATTTTAGCTTTTGCTACTTTATATCTTGCAGTAAAAGTTTCTGTAGTTTCGCCATAATTATAACCTGCTTGTAATACTTTAATATTACTTTCTAAAATAGCTTCTTTTTTTCCAAACTTATCTCTTAAAAAAGAAATAGTACTATCTAAATTTCTATTATACATCCAATAAACAAAACCTAAAACAAACATGTTTTTAGCTCTGTCTTTTTCTTTAGTACCAAGTGCTGAATTATCTTTTAATGATTCTCTGGTTAATTTAGTTACATCAATTTTTATTACTTCATAATTATCTAAACTACCATCTTCTAAAGGATTGATACCATCTGTATAATTTGCTAAACGTAAATTTTTTACATCAAATCCATCTGTATTAGCAATTATTTTTCCACCCTTTTTTAAACTTCTTAAATTTACTTTTAATGCAGCTGCATTCATGGCTACTAAAACATCGCATAAATCGCCTGGCGTAAAAACTTGTTCGCTACTAAAATGTAATTGATAACCACTTACGCCAGGTAGTGTACCAATTGGTGCACGAATTTCTGCTGGAAAATCAGGAAAGGTTGCTAAATCAATGCCTAGAAGTGCTGTATTGTTGGTAAACTGCTGACCTGTAAGTTGCATTCCATCGCCACTATCACCTGCAAATTTTATCACTACATCTTTCAGTAATTCTTCATTTTTTTCCATAGTAAACAATTAATCAAACGAAGTTAAGATAAAGCAAATTACTATTACATATAGGTTGAAGATTTTTATATCTTTATTTTTATACAAACAACTATTTACTTTACAACAAAGTTTTATTAGCCTATAGTTTTATATTTTATCTTTTACCTTTGAACACTTAATAATGAACACTTTTTAAAAGAAATAGCTATTTACTTTATGAATGAAAATAAAAAATATACAGATAGTGAAATTGAAATAAAGAAAATTTATACCCAACAAGATTTACCTAATATAAATCAATCAGCAATTGCAGGTGAGTTTCCTTATACAAGAGGTGTACAAGCAGATATGTATAGAGGCAAACTTTGGACAATGAGGCAATATGCAGGTTTTTCTACTGCAGAAGAAAGTAATAAGCGTTATCATTATTTATTATCTCAAGGTGTAATGGGTTTAAGTGTAGCATTTGATTTGCCTACACAAATTGGTTACGATAGCGATCATGCTTTAGCAGAAGGAGAAGTAGGAAAAGTTGGTGTAGCTATAGATAGTTTAGAAGATATGGAACGTTTGTTTGATGGCATAACTTTAGAAAATGTTTCTACCTCTATGACGATTAATGCTACTGGCTTTATACTCTTAGCATTTTATGTAGCATTAGCAAAAAAACAAGGAGCCGATTTAAAAAAGATTTCAGGTACTATACAAAATGATATTTTAAAAGAATATGCAGCAAGAGGTACATTTATTTATCCTCCAAAACCATCTATGCGTATTATTACAGATATTTTTGAATGGTGTAGTAAAGAGTTGCCAAAGTGGAATACTATTTCTATTTCTGGTTATCATATAAGAGAAGCAGGTAGTACTGCTGTACAAGAAATTGCTTTTACATTAAGTAATGGTAAAGCTTATGTAAAAGCTGCATTAGAAAAAGGTTTAGATATAAATGTATTTGGTAAAAGACTTTCATTTTTCTTTAATGCACACAATAATTTATTTGAAGAAGTAGCAAAGTTTAGAGCAGCAAGAAGAATGTGGGCTACCATTATGAAAGAGTTAGGAGCAACAGATGAAAAAGCTTTAATGCTTCGCTTTCATACACAAACAGGTGGTGCTACTTTAACAGCACAACAACCTCATAATAATATTTGCAGAGTAACAGTACAAACATTAGCTGCAGTATTAGGTGGCACACAAAGCTTACATACCAATGGTTTTGATGAAGCTTTAAACCTACCAACAGAAGAAGCAGCACGTATTGCATTACGTACACAACAAATTGTAGCTTTTGAAAGTGGTGTTGCAGAAACTGTAGATCCTTTAGCTGGTAGTTATTTTATAGAATCACTTACAAATGAAGTAGAACAAAAAGCTTGGGAACTTATTCATCAAATAGATGCAATGGGTGGTAGTGTAAGTGCTATTGAAGAAGGCTTTATGCAAAATGAAATTGCCAGAAGCTCTTATGTATATCAACAAAAAATTGAAAGTGGCGAAAAGATAATTGTTGGTGTAAATAAATTTACAGTAGATAAAGAAAATGCAATGCCATCTTTTAAAATAGATGATAGCATTAGGCAAATACAAGTGAATAAATTACAAGCATTAAAAAATAAAAGAGATAATATAAAAGCAGCTAATTGCTTATCTGCTATTAAAAATGCTGCAATAACCAATACCAATTTAATGCCTTTAGTAATTGATGCAGTAGAAAATTATTGTACACTTGGCGAAATAGCAGATTGCTTAAGAAATGTTTTTGGAGAGTATAAATAAATAGGTAATTTATTATTTACTTTTTTTATTACTTAATATAATTAAAGTCATAAGATAAGCTTATCTTTATCAATAATTTTGCAAACACCTAATTTATAAGCTTCTATGACATTGAAACAATTTGATTGTATTACTTGTCAAGTACGTAACTGTTCTATACTAGATGCTTGTGATACAGAAACATTAGCAGAAATTAGTAAGCAAAAAAAATCTAAAAAAATACAAAAGGGTGAAAGACTTTTTTCTGAAGGAGATAAAATTTTAGGTATTTGTTTTATAAGAAAAGGTTTTTTAAAAGTAGAATTAAATGGCAAGCAAGGCCGACCACTAATTTTAAGAATTGCAGGACGAGGTGCAGTATTTGGTCATAGAGCTACTAAAAAACATCAGTTTCATACCAACTCAGCTACAGCAGTTTCAGAAGTACAATATTGCTATATACCTTATGAAGTATTTGAAAAAATTGCAGGTAATAGCGAAGTTTTAAAACAACAAATCATTAATCAATATTTAGAAGAGTTAGAACTTGTAGAAAAAAAAGTATTAGAGTTAGCACATAAATCTGTTAGAGAAAAAATTGCAGAAGCCTTATTATTATTAGCAGATACTTATCAGTACGAAGAAAAAAATCAAAGCTTTAAAATTAGTTTATGTAGGCAAGATATTGCAGATTTAGTAAGTACTACAAAAGAACAAGTATCTAAAGTTTTAAAAGATTTTGAAAAAGAAGGATTAATAAAATATTCTGCCAAAAAATTTAATTATTTAAATACTTCTAAGCTTAGTGCTATGACTAAGCCTTTGCCATAACATTTATTGCTTATTACCAAATTTTTTTCTTAAAAAGTACGAAAACGTACTTATTTAAGATATTAATACCCTTAATTCCAAAATTTCATTTCATATCTAATTAGATTTGTAAATAATAAGTTAAAACAAATTAATTAATATGGAAAACACACAAAACAAAGATGAAAATTCAAAAGTCAACTTTGGTAAAATTATCATGGACGACTTTATGTTACTGCTCTTTCTTGGCGTAACAATTTATGCTATCTTCTATTTATTGTGGGGTGTAATGGAGTTATCTAATTTACCTACAATACCAGAAGAAATTAAACAAAATCTCCTTAAATAAAAATCTTTTACCTTAAAAAATTAATCTTATGAGTTTACTTAGCCCAGCAGAAGGTTGGTATCATAAAAAAGTAGCCAAAGACGAAAAAATGTGGATGGTTATTGCCTTAATACTTTGTATATCCCTATTTATTTGGATGATTATGTGGCACGTTTATGGAAAACAAAATCCTTCTAGCATTACCTACAGAACAAGCACAACAGAATTTGCTAAACTTAGCGAAGCTTACATAAAGAAAAATATGGTTGGTGTAGATAATGGTGTACCAGTTGTTCGCCCTCAACCAAATACAGATGTTTTTATTTTAAGTGAAATGTGGAGATGGAGTCCTGCATTGATTTTACAAAAAGATCAATCATATAAATTCCATATTTCATCTAAAGATTTATTACATGGATTTTCTATTCAGCCTGTAAATATGAACTTTCAGGTTTTTCCAGGATACGATTATGTATTAGAATTTAAACCAACAGAAGCAGGTGAGTATAAAGTAATTTGTAATGAGTTTTGTGGAATAGGCCACCATACAATGATTGGTAGAATTGTAGTTATAGAAAAAGAAGAAGATTTAAAATTGTATGGATACGAAAATTTGAAAAAAGCTCCAGACCCACAACCTTCTTCAGCTACAGAAGGTAAAGTATTAACAGAAGCAGAAAAGGCCTTATTAGGAGAACAAGTTTATACTTTAAAAGGTTGTGCAGCTTGTCATAAAACAGATGGCACAAGCCAACTTGCACCAGCTTGGAATGGCTTATTTGGTAAAGAAGAACATGTAATAGAAAATGGCAAACAAATTACTGTAAAAGTAGATGAAGCATATATTACAGAATCTATCAGAACACCACAACAAAAATTAACTGTGGGTTTTGAAAAAACTCCTATGCCTGTATTTCCTTTAACAGATGAAGATGTAGAAAATGTGATAGCCTATATAAAATCATTAAAATAAAACCTAAAAACACTTACTATGTTTCGTACATGCGATATAACAGGATTTAAAGTAGATCTACAATCAGAAAAATTAATAAGAGCTAATGCAGTATTTGCTGTTATCTCTTTATTACTTGCTGTAGTTGCAGCTATTTTATTAGTTTTTACCAGATACCAGCCTGTGCATTTATTAAATGCTGAATGGTATTATAGATTAACAACTTTTCATGGATTAAATGCACTTATTTTTTGGATTATATTTTTTGAAATAGCAGGTTTATATTTTGGTTCTACTGTTATTTTAAATACCAGATTTTGTGCACCAAAATGGGGATGGGTTGCATTTGGTTTAATGGTAGCAGGTTTAGTAATGTCTAACACTATTATTCTAATGGGTAAAGCAGATGTAATGCTTACTTCATATACACCATTAAAAGCTCATCCATTATATTATTTAGGTATTATATTATTTGCAGTTGGTGCACTGGTTGCTGTAGTTTTATTTTTTGGTAATTTAATGATTGCCAGAAGAGAAAAAAGTTATGGCGAAACAATGCCATTAGTTACTTATGGTTTAATGACTGCTGCAATTATTGCTGTAATTACTTTAGCTACTGGTGCTATTATTTATATTCCTACATTCTTATGGTCATTAGGATTAATAGATAATATAGACCCAGCAATGTATAAATTAATTTGGTGGGGTTTAGGTCACTCTTCTCAACAAATTAATGTGGCTGCAATGGTATCTATTTGGTACATGGTTTCTTTCTTATCTGTTGGTGGTACATCTATCAATGAAAGAGTATCTCGTTCTGCATTTGTGTTATACATTTTATTTATTTGTTTAGCGTCTGCTCACCACTTATTAACAGATCCAGGTGTAAGTAGTGCTTGGAAAGTTTGGAACACAAGTTATGCTATGTACTTAGCTGTATTAGCATCTATGATACATGCTTTTGCTGTTCCTTCATCTTTTGAAGTAGCACAAAGAAGATGGGGTTATAATAAAGGATTATTTCAATGGCTATCAAAAGCACCATGGGGCAACCCTGCATTTGCTGCAATTATTTTAGCAGTAATTGGTTTTGGTTTTATTGGTGGTACAACAGGAGTAATTTTTGGTATGGAACAAACAAATATTATTGTTCATAATACTATTGCTATTCCAGGACACTTTAAAGGTACTGTAGTAATTGGTACTACACTTACATTTATGGGTATTACTTACTATTTAATTCCTTTAATTTTTAGAAGAAAAATTGTAGGATTTAAATGGGCTCAATGGCAACCTTGGTTATTTTTTATAGGTATTGCATTATTATCTATTTCTATGATTGTATTAGGACAATTAGGAGTTCCTAGAAGACATTGGGATTCTACTTTCTCTGGTGGTCCTTTCACTCACAACTTTAATCCTGCTGTTGACTTTTTCTGGGCATTAATGATGTTGGGTGGCTCTATTGCATTTTTATCAACCCTTATATGGATTTTAATTGTTGTAATTTCTGTTTTCTTTGGTCCTAAAGTAAATGGTCCACAAGATATGCAACTTAAAATTTCTCCTTTAGCACCGCAACCAACAAAAGAGCACAAAGGTTATGAGGCTCCTGGAACCCTTATACTAACATTAATTTTCTTGTTAGTATTTATTGCACTATTCTTCCTTAACTGGAAGTGGTTAGCTGCAACATGGAATGTAAACTAAAACCAAATAAAATAATTAGGAGTTTCAATATAGCAATATGTTGAAACTCCTATACTTTGGTTTTTTAATTTAAGGTTGATATGATGAAGCATGTAAATTTATGTTTATTAGTATTAGTATGGCTTTTATTAAGCTCATTCAATTTTCCTGATGAAAAAAAATACCTTTCTCAACAAGTAGCAGATATAAATGTTTTTGATGCAAAAGGAAATACATTTCAGTTATCTTCTTTACTTGGAAAAAAGCCTTTAATCATTTCTCCTGTTTATACTAAATGCCATTCATTATGTGGTGTAATAAGTAATGGTGTACAAAATGTAATTGCAGAATTAGGTACAATTGGTAAAGATTTTACCATGGTTAGTTTTTCTTTTGATAGTAGCGATAAACAAGAAGATTTAGCTAATTATGAAGCTCGTTGGAAAATGGATGGAAATATTTGGAGAACACTTTCTGCTTCGGCAACTGATATTGAAAAATTAATGTCTTCTATTGGTTACGAATACGATTATAATGCTAATACAAAAGAATTTAATCATCCCTCAATTTTAATTGTATTAACTCCTTCTGGCAAAATTTCTAGATTTATTTATGGTGTAAACCCTGCTAAAAAAGATATTAAATTAGCTGTAATAGAAGCAATGGCAGAAAAAACAAGACCAGGATTATTTAATGGATTTTATTTAAGATGTTTTGGCTACGACCCAGTTTTAAAAACTTATAAAATAGATTGGCGATTTATTATTTCAACTTCTGCAGGTGCATTAATTATTGTATTTGTAAGTTGGATATTCTTAAAATCCTTTATTATTTCAAAGAATCATTATGAAGAAACAAACTAACAATTCACCTAAAGAAAATCAACAAGAAAAACAATTATCTTATGGACATCAAATGTTTCAAAGGTTTTCTTCTTTAATGGGTAAAATATATTCTACAGAATTAAATCCTTTATATTATTTAGGTGGTATCACTATTTTTCTTTTTACTGTAGCCTGTATTTCGGGTATTTATATTTTTATTTTTTACAACATTAATCCTCGTTTAGCTTGGGACTCTGTCAATAATATGTCAGCTAATTTTTTTAATGGTTGGATGAGAAGTATTCATAGATACTCTTCTGATTTATTGGTAATATTTATTTTATTACACTTACTACATACATTATTTACATCTAAATTTAAAAGATTAGTTTCTTGGATTAGTGGTATTATATCTTTCTTAATTGTTATTACTATTGGTGTTACAGGTTTTATTTTAGTGTGGGACCAAAAAGCAAAACTTGCAGGTTATTTAACAGCAAAATTATTTTCTAGCTTACCCATTTTTGACCCTTCTATTGCAGGTGCATTTTTATTAAATGATTTAAATACTGTTGGTGGATTTTTTAAAGTAGCATTATTTGGACATATTGTGTTATCATTAGTTACTGTAATAGTTATTTGGATACATATTTTAAGACTATCTAAACCAAAAATTTTTCCTCCTAAAAAATTAATGATTTATGTTTTCATAGCATTAGGTATTATATCAATAGTAGTTCCTGTACAAAGCGATCCTCCTGCACAAGCTTCTAACTTACCTATACAAACTACTTTTGATTGGTATTATTACTTTGGATATTATTTAATGAAAATATTTACAGTAAATCAAAATTGGTTAATACTAATAGGCTCTGGAATTATTCTTTGTATTATACCTTATATCATTAAAAGAAAAAATAACCCACCTGTTTATATTGATTTAGAAAAATGCGATGCATGTAATCTTTGCTCTTACGATTGTCCTTTTGAAGCAATTGATATGCTTACAGTAAATGGCAAAAGAAAAGCAATTTTATCGCCAGATAAATGTGTTGGCTGTGCAATATGTATTGGCTCTTGCGATGAACATGCTATATCGCATCCTCATTTTCCTCAATTAGCATTACAACTTCAAGAAAAAGCAGATGTTACATTATTTAGTTGTAGCTATTTTCCTGAACCAGAAATTCCTAATGAGTTAAATGTAGTACATTATAGAGTACCTTGTAGTGGTAGTGTAATGCCAAGAGATGTACAAGAAATATTGGAAAATAATAGTAAAAAAGTGGCTATATTAAGTTGTGAAGATTGCTATTACAGATTAGGTAAAACATGGACTACAGAAAGATTTTTAAGAAAAAGACCACCAACATTTTCTAAAAAATACGATGCTTCTAAACTAAAATTATTTACACTTACTCAATATACTAAAGAAAAATTAGTTAGCTTTTTTCAAGAGCCAGAAGCTGCAGATAAAATGAAAGCTAAATTTAATATTGCCGATCATTTAAAAGGCAATCATATTTTATCTGTAATAATTATGACATTGTTTTTTGCTTTAATGCTTCCACTAAGCAGTACTACTGTTCGTTTCTTTAATCCTGCAGAAAAAATGTTGATAGTTAATTTTAAATATATTTCTTCACCACAAGAGTATGAACAACAATCTACAGGTGCTGTACACATGAGAGCTTTAAACCCTGTTGTTAAAAAAAGAAGTACCGTAAAATTAAAAATATCCTCTTCTTCAGATAAAAAAGTGTTGTTTGAAAAAGAGTTTACACCAAGAGGTTTAAGACACGATATTGCTATGTTTATTTATTCTCAATTAGTATTAGAGCAAGATTTGGTAGATGTACAATTAGTAGAAACTGCTTTTCCTGATAAGCAATTAAACATAAGTAATGTGCAACTTAAAAAAGGCGATGGTACTTTTGTAATTTTAAAAGATGGAAAATTAGTTGTAGCTGAACATTAGCCTAATTTTATAGCATACATGTAAGCATTATTTTTTAATGCCTAATGCTAATAATATCCAACCAATTATAAAAGATATACCACCCAATGGCGTAATAAAAACTACCCATGATAAGGATGGTATATTTTTTATTTCTTTTAATGTGTGTAAATACAATGAACCACTAAAAAGTATTATACCTAAAATAAAAAATAGTCCAGCATTTTTAATAAATTTATTGGTAAATTGTTGATACAAAACACCCACTGCTATTAATGCAAATACATGATAAAACTGATACTTTACACCAGTTTCAAAAACAGTAATAATTTGTTCGGTGGCAATTTTTTTTAAACCATGTGCTGCAAATGCACCTAATGCTACACTTACTGCTCCTAATAATGCTGCTATAATTAAATATTTTTTATGCATAAAATTTATGAGTTAATTGATTTTAATTGTAAGATAAGTTCTTCTAATGGTTGATTACTATTATAAATAATGTTGGCTTGTTCATAAAACTGTTGTCTTTTATTTAATAATGTAGAAAGAAAATTTGTAAGTGCTGGTTTGTCTAAATCTTTTATTAATGGACGATTGTGTTGCTGTTTGTTGTACAATCTTTCTACTAAAATATTAATAGGCTCATTAAGCCAAATAGTTGTTCCTTGTTCATTCATCCATTGTATATTGTTATTAAAACAAGCAGTACCACCACCTGTAGCTAATACAAAATTATTTTTATGTTCAAAGGTTCTTAAATAATTTGTTTCAAGGGTTCTAAAATATGCTTCTCCTTTTGTAGAAAATATTTGCTCTATAGTAGTTTGTTCTTGTTGAGTTATCATCAAATCAATATCTGCATCTGCAATGTGCAATGCTTTAGCAATTTGTTTGCACAAAAAGCTTTTTCCACTACCCATCATACCTACTATAAATATTTTCATAAATAAAAATTAAAGCAAATGTAATAGACTAAATTGTTTAACAGTAAAACTTACTACTTAGTATGAATATATTTCTATAGTAAGATTTTTATTGTATAATTTTGAACAGAAAAATTATTTAAAAATTATTATTTCAATTTTATGCCACACGAAGCTATATCTGTGTTTGATATGTTTAAAATTGGTGTAGGTCCTTCAAGCAGTCATACTTTAGGTCCATGGAAAGCAGCCTTACAATGTATAGATAATATTAAACAAACAACAAGTTTAGAGCAAGTTGCTGCTATCACAGTATTATTATATGGCTCATTGGCAAAAACAGGTAAAGGACATGGTACAGATATAGCTGTAATGCTTGGTTTATGTGGCCAACATCCAGAATCGATTGATGTTAATAGTATTAATCCAACAATTCAAAATATCAGAACAAATCATCAATTATTGTTAGATAATTCAGTAGTAATAAATTTTAATCCTGCGGAGCATATTCATTTTTTAATGAAAGAGTCATTACCCTTTCATCCAAATGGAATGTCGTTTGTAATTACAACAAAAGATGGACAGCAATTTACCGAAACATATTTTTCTATTGGTGGAGGATTTGTAGTTAAAGAAGGAGAAACAGAAGCCAATGCAAGTACTTCAGTAAATCTTCCTTTTCCTATTAATAATTCTAACGAATTATTGCACTGGTGTATGAAAACTGGCTTACACATTTATGAAGTTGTATATGAAAATGAACTTACATGGCGTAAGGATGAAGAAATAAAACAAGGCTTAATAAAAATTTGGCATACCATGAGAGATTGTATGTATAGAGGATGCCATGCAAGTGGAGAATTACCAGGTGGCTTACAAGTAAAACGAAGAGCTTTTAATTTAAATAAAAAATTAACCAATAATAAGCCTTACAATAATTACGATGAATGGCAAAATGTAATTAAACAAGGAGGTGCTGGCTTTCAGTATATATTAGATTGGGTAAGTTGTTTTGCCTTAGCAGTAAATGAAGAGAATGCAGCATTTGGCAGAGTAGTAACAGCACCAACAAATGGAGCAGCAGGTGTAATTCCTGCTGTACTACAATATTATATTACATTTTGTAATGGTAATAATGACGAAAAAATTATTCAGTTTTTACTGACTGCTGCAGAAATAGGAAGTATATTTAAAAAAGGTGCAACAATATCTGCAGCAATGGGAGGTTGTCAAGCAGAAATTGGTGTATCATCAGCAATGGCAGCAGGTGCATTAACAGAAGTGTTAGGAGGCTCGCAAAAACAAGCATTAATGGCAGCAGAAATTGCTATGGAACATCATTTAGGTTTAACCTGCGACCCAATTGGTGGTTTAGTACAAATACCTTGTATAGAAAGAAATACAATGGGTGCAATAAAAGCAATTACAGCATCGCAATTAGCATTACAAAGTACACCAGATTTTGCTATTGTAAGTTTAGATAAAGTAGTACAAACAATGTGGCAAACAGCTTTAGATATGAATACAAAATATAAAGAAACATCAGATGGTGGCCTTGCAGTTAATGTGCCTTTAGGTTTAAGTGAATGTTAAGTACACAAATAAATATGGCTCCTAAAAAAATTATTTCATTAGTACCTTCTCAAACTGAGTTATTATATTATTTAGGGTTAGATGAAGAAGTAATTGGTATTACAAAATTTTGTATTCATCCTAATAAATGGTTTAGAAATAAAACAAGGGTAGGAGGTGTAAAAAGTATTGATAGTAATAAAATAATATCATTACAACCCGATTTGATTATTGCCAATAAAGAAGAAAATATTAAAGAACAAATAGAGCATTTACAAAAACTTTTTCCTGTACATGTTACAGATGTAAGTACTTTGGCAGAAGCTTATGAAATGATTGATACAATTGGTACACTTACTCACACACAAGCAAAAGCAATTAATTTAATCAACGATATAAAAAATTGTTTTAGCAGTTTACATAATACTCATAAACAACCTAAAAAAGTTTGTTATTTAATTTGGCGAAATCCATATATGACAATTGGTGGTGATACTTTTATTAATGATATGTTACAACAAGCAGGTTTTATCAATATTTTTAAAGAACAAACAAGATACCCTACCACAACTTTAGAAGAAATTAATTATTTACAACCCGATTATATTTTTTTATCGTCAGAGCCTTATCCTTTTAAAGAAAAACATATAGCAGAAATACAAACAGCTTATCCTCAATTATACCCAAAACTAAAATTAGTAGATGGCGAAATGTTTACTTGGTATGGAAGCAGATTATTAAAAAGTGTAGCCTATTTTAAACAGCTTTCTCAAGAATTAATCAATATAAAAAGATAGTTAATAAAACTACTGTATTAAAAGGTAAAATAAGCAGTAATAAACTTGCCAATGTTTGGTAAGTAATCTTGCTTTATGCTATATTTGCAAACCATTTTCTTGCTTAACAAAAAAAATAAATTATGGCAACAAACATTCAGCAAATTTTAGGCGATAAAGCCGAGTATTTACTAAATCACACAAGTAAAACAATTGATAAAAGCCAATTAAATTTACCAGGTGCAGATTTTGTTGATAGAGTTTTTATGCAAAGCGACAGAAGTCCTAATGTATTAAGAAACCTTCAACAAATGTATGGTAATGGTCGTTTAGCAAATACAGGTTATTTATCTATTTTACCTGTAGATCAAGGTATAGAACATAGTGGTGGTGCATCTTTTGCAAAAAATCCTATTTATTTTGATCCAGAAAATATTGTAAAATTAGCTATTGAAGGTGGCTGTAATGCAGTTGCTACAACTTATGGTGGATTAGGTTTTTTAGCAAGAAAATATGCTCATAAAATTCCTTTCATTGTAAAAATAAATCATAATGAGCTTTTAACTTATCCAAATAAATTCGATCAAGTTATGTTTGCTTCTATTAAAGCAAGTCAAAACTTAGGAGCAACAGCAGTTGGTGCTACAATTTATTTTGGTAGCGATGAAAGTACTCGACAAATTCAAGAAGTAAGCAAAGCTTTTGAAATGGCACATGATTTAGGTATGGCTACAATTCTTTGGTGCTATTTACGTAATCCATCATTTAAAAAAGATGGTATAGATTATCATGTAAGTGCTGATTTAACAGGACAAGCAAACCATGTTGGTGTTACAATAGAAGCAGATATTATCAAACAAAAATTACCAGAAAATAATGGTGGTTTTAATGCTTTAAATACCAAAGAACTTGCTTATGGTAAAACTGATAAAAAAGTTTATTCAGATTTAACTACAGACCATCCAATTGATCTTTGTCGTTATCAAGTAGCTAATTGTTATATGGGTCGTGCAGGTTTAATTAATAGTGGTGGTGCAAGTAGTGGTGCAAGCGATTTAGCTGAAGCTGTAACAACAGCAGTGGTAAATAAACGTGCTGGTGGTATGGGTTTAATCAGTGGTCGTAAAGCATTTCAACGCCCAATGAAAGAAGGCATTGAAATTTTAAATGCTATTCAAGATGTATATATAGATAAAAGCATTACCATTGCTTAGTAATATTTTACATTTAATTGATAAATGATATTTATTAGCTGCGAGTAATAAGAAAAAGCACATTTTGCTGACAAATTTTCTTTTATTCGCAGCTATATTTATTTAAAATATCTTTTTCCTTATCTTCACATACCCCTAAAAGCTCCAAGAGCAATGAAAAAAGAAGAAGACATAGATTTAAACCTTACAGGCGATAATATATCATCTACCACTGCAAGTGCAGAAGCAAAAGCTAAATGGTATCAACGCTTAAGAAAAGGCATTACAACTGAAACATCAGATAAAAAAGAAACACCAGAAGGCTTATGGAATAAATGCCCTGTCTGTAATTATATTCAACCAACTGTAGAACTTAGCGATAATAAATATGTTTGCCCTAAGTGCAACTATCATCACAGAATTGGTAGCAATGAATATTTTGATTATTTATTTGATGATAAAAACTTTACCAGATTATTCGATGAAATAAAAAGTAAAGATTTTTTAGGCTTTACAGATTTAAAACCTTACGCTAAAAGATTAGATGAAATACATGCTAAAACAGATTTAAAAGATAGTATGAGTGTTGCTACAGGTACTGTAGAAGGAGAAGGCATTGTAGTAGCTTGTATGGATTTTGAATTTATTGGTGGAAGTTTAGGTAGTGTAATGGGCGAAAAATTTTCAAGAGCTGTTAACTATTGTATAGAACATAAACTACCTTATTTAATTATTTGTAAAAGTGGTGGTGCCAGAATGATGGAAAGTGCTTTTAGCTTATTACAATTAGCTAAAACAAGTGGTAAACTTGCACAATTAAGCGATGCTAAATTGCCTTATATTTCTTTATTAACAGACCCAACATTTGGGGGTATTTCTGCAAGCTTTGGTATGTTAGGCGATTTAAATATTGCAGAACCAGGAGCTTTAATAGGTTTTGCAGGACCAAGAGTTATTAAAGAAACTATTAAAAAAGATTTACCAGAAGGTTTTCAAAGAAGCGAATTTTTATTAGAACATGGCTTCTTAGATTTTATTGTAGATAGAAAAGATTTAAAAGCTAAAATTGCACAAATTGTAAAATTGTTCAGAAAATAATTAACTATTATCTTATAAATTTTAAACTAAATAACTGCTAAAAATGAGCAGTTATTTTTTTTGCCAAAAAGCTAATTAACAATAACATTTTTTATACTGTAAATACTTAATTTTTAAAGAAAATAAACAGCATTTAAAAAAGTTTATTAAATGTGTATAAACTCCTGTATTTTTTACTAAAAAACTACAGTAAAAATAACAATTTCAGGTAATTAAAAGTTATCTTCGCCCACCTTTAAAATTTATAGCAAACAGACATTAAAATAATGGAAGAAAACAATGACATGCAGCCAGAACTAACAAACGATAATGATAGAGTAGTTCAGGTAAATATAGAAGAGCAAATGAAAACCGCTTATATAGATTATTCTATGAGCGTAATTGTAGGAAGAGCATTACCAGATGTAAGAGATGGTTTTAAACCTGTGCATCGTAGAGTACTTTATGCAATGAATGAGTTAAGTAATAACTCTAACAAACCATATAAAAAAAGTGCAAGAATTGTAGGTGAAGTAATGGGTAAATATCACCCTCATGGCGATAGTGCTATTTACGATACACTAGTACGTATGGCACAAGAGTTTACTATGCGTCATACAATGGTTGATGGTCAAGGTAATTTTGGTACACAAGATGGAGATCCACCAGCAGCAATGCGTTATACAGAAGTACGCTTGCAAAAATTTGCTGAAGCCATGCTTGAAGATATTGAAAAAGACACAGTAGATTTTCAATCTAACTTTGATGATAGCTTACAAGAACCAACAGTTTTACCTACACGTATTCCTCAGCTTTTAGTAAATGGTAGTAGTGGTATTGCTGTAGGTATGGCAACTAATATGATGCCTCATAATTTAAGTGAAGTAATTGATGGTTGTATTGCATATATCCATAACAAAGAAATTACTGCAGAAGATTTAATGCAATATGTAAAAGCACCTGATTTTCCTACAGGAGGTATTATTTATGGAATGGAAGGTGTAAAACAAGGCTTACTTACAGGACGTGGAAGAGTTGTTGTTCGTGGTAAATGTACTATCGAAACTAAATCAAGTGGTAGAGAACAAATTATTATTACAGAAGTACCTTATCAAGTAGGTTTAGATGCACTAACAGATAAAATAGGACAATTAGTAAATGATAAAACAATTGAAGGTATTGCACATGTAAATAATGAAAGCAATAAAAGAGAAGGTATAAGAATTGTTATAGATTTAAAGAGAGATGCAGTTGCCAATATTATCATTAATCAACTATATAAATTTACAGAATTACAAACCAGTTTTGGTATTAATAATGTAGCAATTAGTAAAGGCCGCCCAAGAATTTTTAATCTTAAAGATTTAATTGCAGAGTTTGTAGAGTTTAGAATGGATGTAGTAATTAGACGTTCTAAATTTGAATTAAAGAAAGCAGAAGAAAGAGCTCATTTATTAGAAGGTTATTTAAAAGTAATTAATGATAAAGACCATTTAGATAAAGCAATTGCAATTATTAGAGCAAGTGGTACACCAGAAGAAGCTAAAAAATCATTAATTGAAAAAAGCGTTAGCGAAAATTGGCATTTACCAGATAATTTATTTAACGAAGATGCTAAACTACATTATACACAAGGTGTAGGCTTATCAGAAAAACAAGCACAAGCAATATTAGAATTACGTTTACAACGCCTTACAGGTATGGAACGTGAAAAAATTATTGAAGAGTTTAATGAATTAATGAAAACTATTGGCAAATTAAAATCTTTATTAGCCAATGAACAACTTCGTTACGATTTAATAAAAACAGAATTAGAAGAAGTAAAAGCAAAATTTGGCGAACCTCGTAAAAGTGAAATTCAATTTTTAGCAGAAGAAGTAAATATGCTAGATTTTATTAAAGAAGAAGATGTAATTATTACTGTTTCGCATTTAGGTTATATTAAAAGAACTTCTGCTACAGAATATAGACAACAAAGAAGAGGTGGAAGAGGAGCTATTGGTTCTAAAACAAGAGAAGAAGATTATGTAGAACATTTATTTGTAGCTTCTACACACAACACAATGCTTTTCTTTACAGAAAAAGGCAGATGCTATTGGTTAAAAGTTTATGAAATACCAGAAGGAGAAAAACAAAGTAAAGGTAGAGCCATTCAAAACTTAATTCAAATACCATCAGACGATAAAATAAAAGCAATTATTGATGCTAAAGATTTAGATAAAAAAGAAACCTTAGAAGGTAAGTATATCATCTTATGTACTAAAAAAGGTATTATTAAAAAAACAGCATTAGAAGATTTTAGTCGTCCACGTACTACAGGTATTAATGCAATAACAATTGTAGAAGGAGATGAATTACTTGCAGCAAGAATGACTGATGGAAATTGCGAAATTATGATGGCTGTAAAAAGTGGTAGAGCTATTAGATTTCCTGAAGAAAAAGTTAGACCAACAGGTCGTGGTGCAATAGGTGTTGCAGGTATAGAAGTAGATAAAAATAATGATGAAGTTGTTGGCATGATTTGTGTCAATAAAGGCGATACAGAAAAAACAATTTTAGTAGTTAGTGAAAAAGGTTATGGTAAAAGAACAAGATTAATTGATGAAGATGGAGAAGATGTATATCGTATTACTAATAGAGGTGGTAAAGGTGTAAAAACAATTAATGTAACAGAGAAAACAGGAAAATTAGTAGGTATTTTAGATGTTAGCGAAAAAGAAGATTTAATTATTACTTGCGAAAGTGGTATTACTTTAAGAACATCAATTGCTACTATTAAAACTGCAGGAAGAAATACACAAGGTGTTATCTTAATTCGTTTAGATGCAGAAGATGCTATTGCAGCAATTTCTACCATCGAAGAAAGTGAAGAAGAAGAAACTGTTACTGATAATGAAATAACCAATAATGATTCAGCAAATGATAATGCTGAACAAACATCAAACAACAATAATTAAACAAAATAAACATGAGAAAAACATCCTTACTTTTCATTTTTGTTTTTGCATTGCTAAGTACAAATGCACAGGATAAAATGTATAAACGTGTGCAACAACATTTTTTAACATCTAGCTTTGAAGAGGCAAGAACAGAAATTGATAAATTAGTTAACGATCCTAAAGCAATTGAAAAAGCAGAAACCTGGCTTTGGCAATCTAGGGTTTATTCAGAACTATTCTTTTCAGAAAAATTAAGAGTAAGATATCCGGGCTGTGGCAATATTGCTTTTGAAGCATTTAAAAAATACGAAGCTTTAGAGCCAGATTATAAAATGCTTTCTAATGCTACAATTCCTGCTTGGAACTGGAGACCTTTAGATATTCTTTATGTAACCAACTTTAATATTGGACGTAAATTTTTTGAACAAAAAACTTGGGACTCGTCTTATTATACTTTTTTAACTTCTGTATATATGGGTGATGTAATTGTTAAAAAAGATTTACGTGGTACTGGTGCTAAAATTGATACACTTTCTGTTTTATATGCAGCTTATGCAGCACAAAATGGTAAAATGGAAGCTGAAGCTGCTGCAATGTATCAAAAATTTGCAGACTTAAAAATTGGTGGCAAAGATTTTAAAGATGCTTACATGTATATTTTATTACATGCATCTAATACAAAAGATAAAGAGAAATTTAGTAAGTATATTAAAATTGCTAAAGAAGTATATCCAGAAGATCAGGATTGGGATGATTATGAAATGGACTTTATTACTAAAACTAATACATTAGAAGAAAGATATCAATTGTATGTAAATGAAGATGCAGCAGGTACATTATCTGCTAGAAAATATATGTTATTTGGACAGTCATTTATAGAATCTACTAAAGGAGAAGAAGGAGATAAATTAGATAGTGCAACTTTTAAAAAATACGAAAGCACTGCTATAAATGCATTTAAAAAAGCTTATAATAAAGATAATAACTTAGGACTTGCAGCTTATAATGCTGGTTTATTACATTATAATGAATTTAGTGTTTTAGATGATGCTATTAGTAGTAATAGAAAAGCATTACAAAGATTAAATGCAAGCAAAGCCGAAATAAAAGATCCTAAAAAGAAAGCAGCTGCAGAAGCAGAATATAAAAAGAATGTAGAAGTAATTAAACAAGCAAATGCAGGTTTAGAAAAATCTATAATGGAAGCAATTGATAATAGTATTGAGTGGTTAGAGAAATCATATAACACCATGAAAAATGGCGATATGAGTGATAGAACAACTGTAAACTGTTTAAAAAATTCAGTAAAATGGTTGGCTAATTGTTTCTTATATAAAAGAGAAAAAATGAAAGGAAAAGATGCCAAAGCTTATGATGAGTACGATGCAAAATTTAATTTATATGATGGTTTATTTGATAAATATAAATAAGCTTTGTAAACCATAAAGTTTAGCCTGAATATTAATTTTATTCAGGCTTTTTTATGCTCATCTATCAACAAATAAAATGTGAGTACTCAAAAAATAATACAATACATTTTATACAATGAAAAATAATAAACATACTAATTTACATCAATCATAAAATCTTTGTATTGTAATGCTATCAACACTTATCTTTGCACCTCACTAAAATTAAAATATATTTTCATGCCTTATTTATTTACTTCTGAAAGTGTATCTGAAGGGCATCCTGATAAGGTTGCAGATCAGATTTCTGATGCTTTAATAGATAACTTTTTAGCGTTTGACCCAAATAGTAAAGTAGCTTGCGAAACTTTAGTAACTACAGGACAAGTAGTACTTGCAGGTGAAGTAAAATCTAAAGCTTATCTAGATGTTCAAGAAATTGCTCGTGGTGTAATTAAAAAAATTGGTTACACAAAAAGTGAGTATATGTTCGAAGCTCATTCTTGTGGTGTACTTTCTGCAATTCACGAACAAAGTGCAGATATTAATCAAGGTGTAGATAAGAAAAAGAAAGAAGAGCAAGGTGCAGGCGACCAAGGTATGATGTTTGGTTATGCAAATAATGAAACAGAAAGCTATATGCCTTTAGCATTAGACTTAGCTCATAAAATTTTAATTGAATTAGCAGCATTAAGAAGAGAAAATAAACAAATAAAATATTTACGTCCAGATGCTAAAAGTCAGGTTACTTTAGAGTACGATGATAATAATAAACCTATTCGTATAGATGCTATTGTTGTTTCTACTCAACATGATGATTTTGATGCAGAAGCAAAAATGTTGGCTAAAATTAAAAAAGATATTATTGAAATTTTAATACCTCGTGTAAAAGCTAAGTATAAAAAATATGCTAAACTATTTAACAATAATATTAAATACCATATTAACCCTACAGGTAAGTTTGTAATTGGTGGCCCTCATGGCGATACAGGCTTAACAGGAAGAAAAATTATTGTAGATACTTATGGTGGTAAAGGTGCTCATGGTGGTGGTGCATTTAGTGGTAAAGATCCAAGTAAAGTAGATAGAAGTGCTGCTTATGCTACAAGACATATTGCTAAAAACTTAGTAGCTGCAGGTGTTGCAGATGAAGTATTAGTACAAGTATCTTATGCTATTGGTGTTGCAAAACCTACTTCTATTAATGTAAATACTTATGGTACTGCTAAAGTAAATTTAACTGATGGACAAATTGCTACTATTGTAGAAAATTTGTTTGACATGCGTCCTTACTTTATAGAACAAAGATTAAAACTTCGTACACCTATGTATAGCGAAACTGCTGCATACGGACACATGGGTCGTAAAAATGAAGTGGTAGAAAAAACATTTATTACACCAGATGGTAAAGTAAAGAAAATGAAAGTAGAATTATTTACTTGGGAAAAATTAGATTATGTTCCAAAAGTTAAAAAAGCTTTTGGTTTAAAATAAAATAAAAACCCTGCAATTTGCAGGGTTTTTATTTTTAATTTTCATTTATACATTTTGTTTAGTTTATTTGCTTATGTCTGTTATTATTCATCATACATCTTGCCCTTGTTGTAATAGCGAAGCTATTCAAGAGGTTTTATTAGTGCAAGATTTTACAGTTAGCAAAGAAAAATTTCCTATATGGCAATGTAATACTTGTACAGCAAGGTTTACACAAGATATACCAGATGAAAATTCTATTGCTTCATATTATCAATCAGAAAATTATATTTCTCATACAGATACAAAAGAAGGATTCATTAATCAACTTTATCATACTGTAAGAAATATTACCCTTAAAAGTAAAAGAGCATTAATACAACAACAAACAGGTTTAAGCAAAGGAACTTTATTAGATATTGGTGCAGGTACAGGTGCTTTTGTAAAAATAATGACAGATGCAGGTTGGCAAGTTACAGGTTTAGAGCCTGACGAAACTGCCAGAAAAATGGCAGCTCAAAAATTTAATTTTCATTTTCAATTACCACAAACATTATATCAACTTAATAAAGAAACTTTTGATGCTATTACTTTGTGGCATGTATTAGAGCATGTTCACGATTTGCATAGTTATCTACAAAAGTTTTATGAAATATTAAAACCAAATGGCAAATTAATTATTGCTGTACCTAATTATACAAGCTCAGATGCTGCAACTTATAAAGAATATTGGGCAGCTTATGATGTGCCACGTCATTTATATCATTTCTCTCCAAAAAGTATGGAGTATTTAGCTAAACAACATCAGTTTTTAATTACAGCTTACAAGCCAATGTGGTTTGATGGTTTTTATGTAAGTATGTTGAGTGAGCAATATAAACATGGAAGTAAAAATTTATTAATGGCACTAATTAATGGTGCTATTTCAAATGCTCAAGCATTAGTAAATGTAAAAAAATGTAGCTCTATAATTTATGTGCTACAAAAATTTTAGTCTAATGGTTATTCAAAATGTTTAGAACAATATTTGCCAGTAATAAATAAATGATTGCTTGAGCTAGCATAAGCAATAGCTTTC
>CAUJDL010000020.1 GCA_963169635.1 Bacteroidota bacterium | reverse complement strand
TTAAAAGACCACTATACACAAACAGAGCAAGATGTAAAACAAAATGCTACTTATAGCTTTAGTATAGATAAAGACAATGCAGCAACCAAAGGCAATGCAAGATTTAGCATAGTATTTAACAGAACTATAGAACCTGTATATGTAACTAACATGATAAAAATGTATCCAAACCCTGCTAATAAACAAGTAACCTTACAGTTACCACAAAGTGCAGATAATAGCATTGTTTATCAAATAAAAGTTACAGACTTAGTAGGTAAAGTTATTATGCAAGAAAAAGCAAATGGCGGTACTACACTGTTTAATATTGATAGATTAACAACAGGTACTTATTTAGTAGAAATTATAGACAGCAAAGGCAACAGAACAACAGAAAAATTAGTAAAACAATAAAACAAATTTACTGAACGAAGTAAAGTAAGTATTTAACAAAATCATCTTTACTTCGTTCATTTTAAAAAAAATTGTTATAATAATAAAAATCTACAACATACTTCCTTATCTTCGCAATAAGAAAGTGAAAAAACTAAGAATTATGAAAACTAAATTATACAAACTGATAGGCATTATGTCTTTGTTGATGGTATTATCATTACCAGTTAAAGCTCAAGACGATTTTGATCCACCAGAAGATGATATACCTGTAGATGGTGGCTTAACTTTATTATTAGCAGCAGGTGTAGGCTATGGTGCTAAAAAATTAAGAGACAACAGAAAAAAACAACAAGAAAAAGAAGCTTAATATTCTATCATAAGTTTATTAAAATATTTTAAAGTTTAGTGAATGATTTTCACTAAACTTTTTTTATGCTATTACACATCATAAAACTTTGCTGAAAGGTTTATATTTTTACAGCCACTAATTAATGTAGTAAAAAAATGATTTCATTAAAAGTATATAATTCATTAACACGTAATAAAGAAACTTTTAAACCATTAGTAGATGGATATGTTGGTATGTATGTGTGTGGACCAACAGTAAGTGGCGAAAGCCATTTAGGTCATGCAAGACCTTATATAACTTTTGATGTAGTATATCGTTATTTAACACATTTAGGATTAAAAGTTCGTTATGTACGCAACATTACAGATGCAGGACATTTTGAAGAAGAAGGAAGAGTAGCAGAAGATAAAATTGCCACAAAAGCTGTATTAGAAAAATTAGAACCCATGGAATTGGTACAAAAATATACCAACCTTTTTCATTGGGCTATGCTACAATTTAATAATATACCACCTAATATAGAACCTACTGCAACAGGGCATATTGTAGAGCAAATAACTATGATAGAAAAAATTATTGCAGATGGCTTTGCTTATGTTGTTAATGGCTCTGTTTATTTTGATGTAAATAAATATCATCAAGTGTTTAGTAAAAAAGGATTACCTTATGGAATATTAAGTGGCAGAAATTTAGAGGAGCAATTAGATACTACCAGAGATTTAGATAATCAAGACGAAAAAAAGAATAAAGCCGATTTTGCTTTATGGAAAAAAGCACCTCCAGAACATATCATGCGTTGGAATAGTCCTTGGGGCAAAGGTTTTCCTGGTTGGCATATTGAATGTTCTGCTATGGCTACAAAATATTTAGGTACTCAATTTGATATACATGGTGGAGGTATGGATTTACAGTTTCCTCATCATGAATGTGAAATAGCACAAAGCTCTGTATGTAATCATATTGCTCCTGTACGTTATTGGATGCACAATAATATGATTACAATTAATGGCAGAAAAATGGGTAAAAGCTATAATAATGTTATAAAGCTTACAGAATTATTTGATGGTACTCATCCTTTATTAGCACAGGCTTATCACCCAATGACAATAAGGTTTTTTATTTTGCAATCGCATTATAGAAGTACTTTAGATTTTAGTAACGAAGCTTTACAAGCCAGCGAAAAAGCATTAAAACGCTTATGGGAGGCTTATGAAAATTTACAAAAAATATCTGTTGAAAATAATATTGCAACTGATACTGCATTAGACGAAAAAATAAATAAACAAATTGCAGAGTTTACAACATTTATTGAAGATGATTTTAATACTGCAAAAGTATTGGCCAATATGTTTGAAATTGTACCTGTAATTAATGCAATAAAAAATAAACAATTACCTGTAAATACTATTAGCAGTAAAACCATAGCACTGTTACAACAACAGTTTAAATTATTTATAGAAGATATTTTAGGCTTACAACATCAAGCAGCACATCAAGAAAAATTAGCAGGTATATTACAATTGTTAATAGACTTAAGAAAAGAAGCAAAAGCTAAAAAAGATTTTGTAGTAAGCGATAAAATACGCAATGAATTAGCAGCTTTAGGCATACTACTTAAAGACGAAAAAGATGGCTCTGTAAGTTGGAGCTTTACTTAATAACTTCTGTAATTACATGACCAATACAGCCATTAGGCATTTGTATAGTTAGCAATGCAGCCAGTGTAGCAGCAATATCTGTAATATACGTTTCTCGGTGTGTGCTTCCTTTTTTAATACCCCAACCATACCATACTAAAGGTATATGAGCATCATAAGCATTCCAAACACTGTGGTCTGTACCTTTTGGTGTATCTCTCATCCATTGTGGTAAAGGTATTACTTGAATATCGCCACTTCTGTTTGGAAAGTTGCCATTTATTAATCTTTCTTTTATTACAGTAGGTATGTTTGCAGTAGATAATTTGCTTTTATCTACTGCTTTATAAATACCTGTAGTGTTTTCTAACGTTTGAATAATATATTGTTTAATTTTTTCAGCATCGGCATTAGCAGAATCTATGCTTGTATAGTTTAAAGAAATATTATAATAAGTTTGATAAGCAATTGCTTTTTTAACACCAAAATTTTGAGCAATAGATTCATTTAAATCTTTTACTATTTGCTTTAATTCAAAAGAGCCACCAGGTAATTTATGTTCTTGTAAAAAACCTGCAGTATGTGGTCCACCATGATCGGCAGTTAAGAAAAATAAATACTCACCCTTACCAATTGTATTATCTAAATAAGTTAAGAAAGCAGCAATATCTTTATCTAATCTTAAATAAGTATCTTCTGTTTCTATGGCATTAGGACCAAAATTATGAGCAATATAATCTGTAGGAGAAATGCTGATAGTTAAAAAATCGGTGGTATTATTTTTACCCATTTTTTCTGCTGCTATTGCAGCTTTTGCCATTTCAAATGTATAAGTATTGGCTTGAGGCATGTTCCAAAACTTTTTATAATCTGTACCAATACTTGCAGAGAAATTATAAGGAAAAACAGGTTTGTCATTAGGCATTTCTTTAGTACGTTCATAAGCATTATCATCTTTTTGACTCATAGTATAAGTAGCTAAAGGATATAATGTTTGCCAGCCTTCTGCATAATATTTATCTGCCCATTTTTTTGCATTAAAATCATTTACCCATTGTGGCAATTCGTTCATATAATAAGTGCTAGAAATAAAAATTCCTTTTTCTTCATCGTACCAATAAGCTGCATTGGCAGCATGACCTGCAGGAAAAATTGCACCTCTGTCTTTCATAGAAATACCAATTACTTTACTCTTAAAATTAGTAGCTAAACGCAACTCATCTGTAATAGTATTTGTAACCATATTTTTAGGGCTCATTTTTCCTTTTTTGGTATTGCTACCTACACCAACAACTGTTTTATCGTCGCAGCAATACACATATTTTTGTTCTTTCATATCCCACCAATTATTACTAGCTATACCATTTATTGCAGGTACACTACCTGTATAAACACTTGCATGACCACAAGATGTAGCAGTTGGTGTATAAGGAATAATAGTATTTTGACAATTAAAACCTTGTTGTAATAATCTATTAAAACCATTGGGGCTATACCTGTTTTGATAACGATATAAATAATCCCAACGCATGTGATCTATCATTAAACCAACAACTAATTTTGGTCTGGCTGGTGTAGTTGTTACTTTATTTTGAGTACTATTTGTTTGTGCAATAGATGTAAAAAATATAAAAAAGAAAAAGGTAGTAAGAGAATGCTTCATGTAGTGGCGTTTTAACGTCAAAGTTACATTTTTAGTAAGTTATATGAATGCTTTTGTGCATTGTTATCAAACAATTACCTTTGCAAAGTTTTTATAACGCAATAAACTTATTTGCTGTATAAAGATTTAAAAGTACAAGAGTGCGACGCAACAGGTGTTGAATAATGATAACACAGCTTAGTACACAAAAAAATCTTGTAATCGTTAACAATTAAATGTTTAGAAAATATGGCAGACATTTTTGATCAGTTGGTAAAAAATTATGGACCAATTGGGCAACACAGAGAAAGAGCTCATGGATATTTTGCATTTCCGAAATTAGAAGGACCAATTAGTAGTAGAATGATGTTTAGAGGGAAAGAAGTAATTGTGTGGAGTTTGAATAATTATTTAGGTTTAGCTAACCACCCAGAAATAAGAAAGATAGATGCACAAGCATCTGAAGAGTGGGGACTTGCTTACCCTATGGGTGCAAGAATGATGAGTGGTAATACAAATTATCATGAACAATTAGAAGAAGAATTAGCAGCATTTGAACATAAAGAAGATGCTATTTTATTGAATTATGGCTATCAGGGTATTATGAGTGCTATTGATGCTATTTGTAACAGACATGATGTAATTGTTTATGATGCAGAATGCCATGCATGTATTATTGATGGTTTAAGAATGCACCCTGGACAAAGATTTGTATTTAAACATAATGATACAGCAGATTGTGAAAAGCAATTAGAACGTGCTACAGCATTAATAGAAAAACAAAAAGCTGGTGGAATATTAGTAATTTCTGAAGGTGTATTTGGTATGGCAGGAGACCAAGGAAAATTAAAAGAAATTATTGCTCTTAAAGAAAAATATAGTTTTCGTTTTTTAGTAGATGATGCTCATGGCTTTGGTACATTAGGCAAAACAGGTGCTGGTGCTGGTGAAGAACAAGGTTGCCAAGATGGTATAGATTTATACTTTAGCACTTTTGCAAAAAGTATGGCAAGTATTGGTGCTTTTATGGCTGGTCCTAGAATTATTATAGATTATATACGTTATAATATTCGTTCTCAAATTTTTGCTAAAAGCCTACCAATGCCAATAGTGTTAGGCAATTTAAAACGCTTACACATGTTGCAAACTATGCCAGAATTAAAAGATAAATTATGGCAAAATGCATTAAAACTTCAACAAGGATTAAAAGAAAAAGGTTTTGATATTGGTGCAACTAATACACCTGTAACACCTGTATATATGAAAGGTGGTGTAGAAGAAGCTACAGCAATGGTAATGGATTTAAGAGAAAATTATGGTGTGTTTGCAAGTATTGTAGTATATCCTGTAATACCTAAAGGACATATTATTTACAGACTTATACCAAGTGCTGCACATACAGATGAAGATATACAACAAACACTTAAAGCCTTTAGCGATACAAAAGCTAAATTAGATGCTGGTGCATATAAAGTAGATGCAATACCAGATATGGCAGAAAAAAATTAATTTGTTGAGAGATGTTTTTTAAAAGCTATACATTTTTTGTATGGCTTTTTTTGTGTAATAGTTAATTGCTTAAAGTAGTAATAGTTGCAGTAAGCTGTTGCCAACTATATTTATTTTTTTCTGCTAATAAATGTGGCATAAAATAATCTTCGCCCAATTGATATAATGTTTCAATTTTTGCAGCAATATCTTGAGCTGTTGGTACTGCAACTAAACCAACTTTTTTATCTGGCACTAAATCTGGCAAACCACCAACATTAGTAACTAACATAGGTTTATTAAAATGATAAGCTAATGGTGTAACACCACTTTGTGTAGCATTTTTATAAGGTTGTATTACAAAATCTGCTGCACTTAAATAATAACGAACTTCGCTATCAGGTATAAAATCTGTTTTTAAAATTAGTTGCTCTGCAATGCCTAATTGTTTTATTTGGGTTAAATATTTTTCTGCATTATCATAAAACTCTCCTGCAATTAATAATTTAATATGAGCATTAGTAGCATTGTTGCTTAAAATTTTCATTGCATCTAATAAAATATCTAAACCTTTATAAGCTCTAATAAAACCAAAAAATAAAATAATACTTGTATTAGCAGGAATTTGTAAATGTTGTTTAGCTATTTCTTTAGCTACTATATCACCAAAATTATCGTATAATGGATGCACTACTTGTGTAGCAGGTTTATGCGTAAAAGTGTTTAAATCGTCCATTACTTTTTTACTCATAGTAATAAAAGCATCAATAGGTTTTATAAAATATTTAGTTAGTAAATTATCGCCTAATCTTTTTTCGTGTGGTATAATATTATCTGCAATACAAACAATTTTAGTGTGTTTATTAAGTTTTACTATTCTTAAAATAGTACCTAAACAAGCACCCATAAAAGGAAGCCAATAACGAACAACAATAATATCGGCTTTTTCTTTTTTTAATTGTAAGCCTACTTTAAGCCAATTAAAAGGATTGATAGAATTGATACAAACTTTGATAGATAAATGTTTAGGTGCAGGCTCTGTAGAATATTGTGTAGTGCCTGGAAAAAGAAAATTAGGATATTGTAAAGAAAATGTATAAATAGTAGTAGTACAATTTTCTTGTAAAAATTGATTAGCCAAACGTTCATTAAACGATGCTAAACCACCACGTAAAGGATGTGCTGGACCAATAATAATTACTTTTTTGTGGTTAGATGAATTTGCTGACACTGTGTAAATACAATTAATGAATGTATGAAAACTACTTATTGCCAAAATTAATGAAATGAAGCTTTGCAATGATTACTTGTAGTTGAAATAAGTTTATTTATTTTCGTCAAAAATTTTTTATATAATGTCATTACAACAATTAATTACAGATGCATGGAATAATAGAGAACTATTAAAAGAAGATAAATATAGCAATGCTGTAAAAGAAGTGATAGAAGCAATAGATAAAGGTGCTTTAAGAACAGCTACACCAATATCATCTGGTAATTGGCAAGTAAATGAATGGGTAAAACAAGCGATACTTTTATATTTTGGTATTCAGCCTATGCAAACATGGGATGTAAATCCTTTTGAGTTTTACGATAAAATGTTATTGAAAAAAAATTATGCTTCATTAGGTGTTAGAGCTGTACCACATGCAGTAGCAAGATATGGTGCATACTTAGCAAAAAATGTAGTGCTAATGCCAAGTTATGTAAATATTGGTGCTTATGTAGATGAAGGCACAATGGTAGATACTTGGGCAACTGTAGGTAGTTGTGCACAAATTGGTAAAGGTGTACACTTAAGTGGAGGAGTAGGAATTGGTGGCGTTTTAGAACCTTTACAAGCTAGTCCTGTAATAATAGAAGATGGTTGCTTTATAGGCAGTCGTTGTATTGTAGTAGAAGGTGTAATAGTAGAGCAAGAAGCTGTATTAGGAGCTAATGTAGTATTAACACAATCTACTAAAATTATAGATGTAAGTGGAACTGAGTCAATAGAAATGAAAGGTCGTGTACCTGCAAGAAGTGTAGTAATTCCGGGTACTTATACTAAAAAATTTGCAGCAGGAGAATATGGTGTTGGCTGTGCTTTAATAATTGGTAAAAGAAAACAAAGCACCGATTTAAAAACTAGTTTAAATGATGCTTTAAGAGATTTTAATGTAAGTATTTAATTGTTGCAATTATTTTTTGCAAAGATTATAAAGCTAATTTAAGGGTTACTTTATTTTCTGCTTCATTTGTAATCATCCATTTTGGGCCATTATTTAATAACTCTTTCACTCTGTTGATGGTAGTAGTATTTTTAGCGTTGGTAGTTATTTCTTCTGGCATACCATTTTTATTTACGATAAAATATACTTCAATATTTTCTGTATTAGCTGCTTGTATATTCCATGTTGCTTTATTATGAAGAATATAATTATTAAAAGCATTCCATCCACCAACAGGTGTAATACCTTTGTTGAGAGCTTCGTTGGTAGTTGCTGATATATCTGTAGTTGTTGGTGCTGCAAGTTTTTTAGTTTGCATTTGTTTAGCATCATTATTATGTGCAACCATTGCTGCAGATTCTTTAACATTTAAACTTGGTGGTACGCCAACATCACTTTTAGTAATTACATCTTCATTATGTAATGCAGCAGCACCTTGAGAAGGAGATGTAATTGCTGCACTAGATAAATCTTTATCTGCAAGAGTTGCTTTATCTTTTTTAGTTACATCTGCTAAAGCTATATCTTTTGTTGTTTGCTTAGTAGAAGGTGCTTGTATTGTTGTTGTACTATTTTCTTTTTGTTGCTCAGTAATGGTAGCATTATTATTATTAACAGGCTCTGTAACTTTTGCAAAGTTTTCGTTGATGCTGTTAGCAGATTTTTTATTAACCCACCAAATAGTAGATCCTGCACCCAACATAATAATTATAGCAGCAGCAACACTTAGCCATTGCTTTTTAAATGTTGGCATAGTAATTACTTTGGCTGTTGCTTTTTCTTTATTTTGTATTTGTTGAGTAGTGTTAGCAATATAATTTTTGGCAGTTTGCATATTAGCCATTTCAAAACCTTCCATTGCATCTGCTAAAAATGGGTCTGCAAGTGCAGCTTTTTCTAAAGCATGTTTTTGTGTATTGCTTAATGTACCAGCAAAATATTGTTCTATATCTTTTATAGTAAATTGATGTTCTGTAGTAGTATTTTTTTGCGATGCAGCATTGATTAGTTGGCATGTAGTATTAATACAATTTTTAGCTTTAGCTAAATCAGCTATTTCGAAACCCTCTAAAGCATCAGCTAAAAATGGGTCTGCAAGAGCAGCTTTTTCTAAAGCATGTCTTTCTGCATTGCTTGTTTTTTGTTGCAAATAATTTTCAATATCTGCTACAGTGTATTTCGTATGTTTTGTAAAATCAGCCATTTTTTTCCATGCAAATTTTCAGGTTACGCCTTCCGTTTTGTATTAAGCTTCTTACTTTATTCCATTCTATACCTGTAATATCAGCTATTTCGTTGTAGCATTTATTTTCTAAATAAAATAGTTGAATGCTCTTTTTTTGTTCATCATGTAAAGCTTCTATACAATTTTCAAGGCTTTGTAATTTTTGTTCTTTGTCTAAAACATTATCAAGATGCGAAAAGTCTTCTGATTGCATAAATTGACCATCAAATTCTACAGTAGAAGTTTTTTTATTTTTTCTTAACTGCATTAAACAATGGTTTTTAGTAACCACATAAAGCCAACTTTTAAAGTTATCTACCTTATGTTGTGGAAGTTTTTGTACAAGTTCTTGATAAATGTCCATTACTGCATCTTGACTGGCTTCTTCATCTTTTAAATATTTCATACAAGTACCAAAAACCAAATCGTTGTATCTTAAAAATAAAGTAGCCAGCACTTGCTGATCTAAACTTTCTTGAAATGCTATCAGCAAAGAATTATCGTCTGCTGAATTTATATGCTGTACAGATAATGCCATAAGGCACTAAGATATATCTAATCTGATATATATGTATAGACTGTGATTAAAAAATTAAGAATTATTGGGTTATTTAACCAATTTATCACTTCACCTTCTTTATGTAAATACTTTATTATTAGCATCTATCAATAAAATAATCAAGTTTACTTAGTATTAAAAATTATTGTATGAATAGTATTAGTCATTATTTTTTTAGCTTGAATAGCTTACAGGTTTTTCCTAATCCTACAACAAAAGGTAAGGTAGTAAATTTAATAGTAAAGCGTAAAGGACAATATTCTATTGCATTAATGAATAATAAAAGTGAGGCATTGCATACACAACAAATTTTGGTAAATAATAGCAACGAAATAAATTTATTTTCTATTCCTGCTAATATAGAAAAAGGCAATTATGTAATTAAAGGTATTAATATGCAAAACAAAAAAACCTTTCAATGTACTATACAAGTAGTATAATTATTTTTTAAATGCAGGATGAAATTGATGCAAAGTACTTCTTAAAAAGTCTCTATCTAAATGAGTATAAATTTCTGTAGTAGTAATACTTTCGTGACCTAACATTTCTTGTACAGCTCTTAAGTCTGCACCACCTTCTATTAAATGTGTTGCAAAAGAATGTCTAAAAGTATGTGGTGATATATTTTTTTTAACGCCTGCAGCAATAGCTAAATCTTTAATAATATAAAATATCATTATTCTAGAAAGACTTTTACCAAAACGATTTAAAAATAAAATGTCTTCAAAATTTTTTTGTGGTTGAGTATGTACACGAATATTGTTTTTATAAATATTAATGTATTTAATAGCATCTGTACCTATAGGTACTAATCTTTCTTTATCGCCTTTACCAATTACACGTATAAAACCTACATCTAAATACAAGCAACTAATTTTAAGATTTATTACTTCGCTTACACGTAAACCACAACTATACATAGTTTCTAAAATAGCTTTATTTCTAGTGCCTTCTGGTTTGCTTACATCAATTTGTGCAATAATATTTTCTATTTCTGCAAAACTTAAAACATCGGGTAAAGCTCTTTTTGTTTTAGGTGTATCTAATAAAATAGAAGGGTCGGCATTAATAATTTCTTCTATTAAACAATATTTAAAAAAACTTCTGATACCCGAAATAATTCTTGTTTGAGAGGTAGCAGCAATTTCTAATTGTCCAATCCATTGTATAAATTGTTGTAAATCGTTAAGTGTAATATCGGCAGGTGTTAATGTTTTTTCATGAATTTGTAAATAGGAGGTAAGTTTTTGAATATCTCTTAAATAAGCTTCTATTGTATGATTGCTTAAAGATTTCTCTAATTGTAACCAACTTTTAAAACCTTTAATATAAGCCTGCCACATAGTAGATTATTTGTTTTTAATAAAATTACAATAGTTGCAATGTAAGTTTTTTTAAGATACTTAAATAGTTAGTTGAAGTAATTTATACAACAATACTTATATTCGTTGTTCTTAAAATTTTATTTAAACTTTTAAAGCAAAATGCAAAAAGTTAATTTACGTTCGTTTAATCAAAAAGCTAGATTTCATAAAAAAACATTCAGAAAATTTTTAAAGAAAGTAGAAAAAAATCCACCCAAAAATATTAATACAATTGTAGATACTGTAGATGCTGCTGTTTGGAAAGAAATAGATTGTTTAAGTTGTGCAAATTGCTGTAAAAAAATGTCGCCAACATTTACTGCAAAAGATATAAAAAGAATAGCCAACCATTTAAATATGACAGAACAAGCATTTAAAGACAAGTGGTTGTATTATGATAAAAAAGATGGTGATTGGATGAATAAAAATCAGCCATGCCAATTTTTAGACTTAACTACCAATATGTGTTCTATATATGAAGTAAGACCATTAGATTGTGCTGGTTTCCCTCATTTAAAAAAGAAAAAAGTAACAGATTATATACATGTACATCAACAAAATGTTGAGTATTGCCCAGCAACTTATAAAATGGTAGAAAAATGGATGGAATTAATTAAAGTATAAAAGTAATTTATTAAGCTAC
>CAUJDL010000019.1 GCA_963169635.1 Bacteroidota bacterium | reverse complement strand
CATCTGAATTAATAGAGAGTGAATTATTTGGACACGAAAAAGGCTCTTTTACTAGTGCTATTAAACAACGTATTGGAAAGTTTGAACAAGCAAATGGTGGTACTTTGTTTTTAGATGAAATTGGCGATATGAGTTTATCTGCACAAGCAAAAGTTTTAAGAGCATTGCAAGAAGGAAAAATTACCAGAGTTGGTGGAGATAAAGAAATTGAGGTAGATGTTAGAGTAATTGCTGCTACTAATAAAAATTTATTACAAGAAGTAGAGCAGAAAAATTTTAGGTTAGATTTATATCATAGATTAAGTGTAATACTTATTCATGTACCTACTTTAAACGAAAGACGTAATGATATTCCTTTATTAGTTAATAAATTTTTAGAAGATATTGCTACTGAATACGGTCAAGCTAAAAAAACAATTGATAAAAAAGCAATTGATGCTTTACAACAACATAACTGGACAGGAAATATTAGAGAACTAAGAAATGTAATTGAAAGATTAATTATTTTATCAGGAAAAAATATTTCGGCTGATGATGTTAAAAATTATGTACTACATTAAACATTAATTGGCACTTTGATACACATCTAACAGTTGAATACATTCAACAGCTTCTTTTACATCGTGTACTCTTAAAATATTTGCACCATTTAATAAACCAATTGTATTTAAAACAGTAGTACCATTTAAAGCATTTTCTGGTGTAGTATTTAATGTTTTATAAATAGTAGATTTTCTTGAAACACCTAATAAAATTGGTTTTTCTAAAATTTTAAATACTGCTAATTCTTTTAGAAGTTGCATATTGTGTTGTATAGTTTTGCCAAAGCCAAAACCAACATCAATGATTACATCTGTAATTCCTGCTTGTTTACAAGCTGCAATTCTTTCTATAAAAAATGTAAGAATATCGTTAGTAACATTTTCGTAAAAAGGATTTTGTTGCATAGTTTGTGGTGTGCCTTGCATGTGCATACATATATAAGGAACTTTAAGAGCTGCAACAGTTGTAAGCATTGCATTATCTAATAAACCACCACTAACATCATTAACTATAGCAGCACCAGCATTTACAGCTTCTTTAGCAATATCTGCATGATAAGTATCTATAGAAATAATAGCTTCTGGAAAATGTTGTACAATATTTATTATTACTGGAAGCACTCTGTTTAATTCTTCTTCTTTTGAAATAGTTGCTGCATTTGGTTTTGTTGTTTGTCCACCAATATCTAAAATAGTAGCACCTTCTTGCAACATTTGTGTTGCTTTTTGTAAAGCACTATCAACAGTAAATTGTCTTCTATTGTTATAAAAAGAATCTGGTGTTACATTTATAACACCCATTACAATAGGTTTATCAATCGTTAATAATTTGCCTTTACAATTAAGTGTAAACATGTAAGTAGTAATTAATAGGTGTAAATATATTGCAAAAAAAATCCCTGCTAAAAGCAGGGTTTTAGTGCCCAGAACAGGAATCGAACCTGCACACCATTGCTGATATCAGATTTTGAGTCTGACGCGTCTACCAATTCCGCCATCTGGGCAATGAAAGATTGCAAATATAAAGTCATCAATTTAATCCTGCCAAAATTCGGTTTAAGTATTTTTTTCTAAAATAATACTCTTTTACTTGCAACAACTCTTCTTGGGTAGTAATACCTTCTTGATAATTTTCAATAATGTTTTTAACAGGTTCATAAATATCATTTTCTAGTTGGCTAATGTGTAATTTTATTTTTTCAATACTATTTGTATCATCATCCATTTTAGCTTCTACAAGTTGTTCGTTTAGTTCCATTACATCCATTAAAAAATCTGAGGATAGTGTATATTTTTCTTCATCTTCTATTAAATTTTTAAGTTGTAAAACATATTTAATTGTTTCGCTTGGATGATTAAATATTTTAAATGCTTTATTTACTAAAGCAGATTGTTCTAAAGCATATTGTTGTTCAGTATCTGATTCGTTGGTATAAAAATCTGGATGAAATTTTCGGCTTAATGCATAAAATTTTGCTTTTATTTCTTTAATATCTGGTTGTAAAGAAATGGGTATTTGATAAAGTTCAAAATAGTTCATTGCTTTAATTTGCTGTGCAATAGTACATCAATATTTATTGAAAGAAAATTAAGTAGTGTAGTATAAAAATTTTATTTCCTTAAAAAGAAAATGATACCGTAGGATAATTATTTTCTTCTGTTTATTTCATCTCTTATAGCAATAGCTCTTATATAATCTTCATGCTCTAAAACATCGTTCAATAAGGTTTCTAATTCATCTATACTCATACTTTTTAAATCTTCATTTGTTACAGTTTCTACTCCATCTGTTTCAATCATTTTCTTTTTAGTAGCATTTTCATCCATTAAAATACCTGCATTATTCATGATATGTTCATAAGTAAAAATAGAGCAATTATAACGTACTGCTAATGCAATTGCATCGCTTGTTCTACTATCAATTTCTATTGTATCATTTTCTGTACGAATAATTAATTTAGCATAAAAAATACCTTCTTGTAAATCGCAAATAATTACTTCTTGTAAAGAAGCACCTACAGCCGTCATAAAATTTTTCATTAAATCGTGTGTTAATGGACGCCCAGGCAACATTCTTTCTAAAGCTACTGCAATTGCTTGTGCTTCAAAGCCACCAATAACAATTGGTAAACGACGTAAACCATTTACTTCACCTAAAACAACTGCATAAGAGTGTGTTTGTGTAATACTATGGCTTAAAGCAATTATTTCTAATTCTATTTTCTTCATATTCAAGAAATCCAGCGTTTATATAAAATTATAACACTTATAGTAAACAAATGTAAGATGTTATTTTCTTAATGCAAAAGTGAGATTAGAATAATTTATTTTTCTGTACAATTTATGCTGTACCAAATAAATTGATGTATAAAATAGTTGGTTTTATAACACTTTAATCAATTTTCATTACATAACTTTTGAAAGTTTGAGTAAAAGATGAAAGATTTAATAATCTGAATTTATCTTTTTACTTTTTATCAAAACAAAAATTGATGATTTCCAATTTTCGTAATTAAAATTCCCTCTTTGATATTTTTTACAATATTGTGACATACACCTTTGCTAAAATTAAAAATTAAATAAAAGAAAGCAATGAGTAAGTCTGTTGTAGAAATTTCATCGTCAGAAAAATCAGCATTTATCAGCAAAAAAACAATTGGTTTAGGTATTTTATCATTTACAGTTGTATTATTATTTATGCCATTAGGACATACATTAATGATACTGAATGAAGAGTTATTACATGGTCATGGATTAAAACTTATTGGTGCTGCCATTATTGGTGCTATTGGATTAGGTTTATTAATTCTTGCAATAAAATCTAATTATAATAATACAGTAAAAACTTTATTAGGCTTAGTAGCAGGTATTTTAGTTTGGACAGGATGGATAGAATTTAGTTTTGTTTGGATTGCTAATAAACTTAATGTAATGCCATATATGGAAAATGGTGAAGTAGCTACCAAACCAGAATATTTAATTATGCCTTCTTCAATTGGTATTTTAGCTGCCATGCTTTTAATATTTTTATTTTCAGAAACTAAATGCCAATTCTTTGTTTGGTTTCAAAAATTATTTGGATTTAAAAAAGAAATTATTGCAACATCAAAACAAAAGAAACCAATTGAAATTGTAACATTTATAGAAACCATTATGATTATTTGGACTTTCTATATTGTATTATTATTAGTATATGATAATAATATTGCTGGCGACAAACATCCTTTAACTTATTTAGTTGGTTTTGGATCTCTTGCTTGGTCAGGATATTTAATAATAAACTTATTGAAGATTAGTAAGTTTGATTATTCTGTAAGATATGCAATACCTACTGTTATTATTTTTTGGAATTTTATTGAAGTATTAGGTAGATGGAATTTATTTAAAGAAATTTGGATTCATCCATTTGAATATGTTATTGAGCTAAGTATTATTACTATAATATTAGTAGCATTAATGGCTTTTATGGTAGTACAAACATTAAAAGGCAGATTAAAAGTTACCAGCTAATTATTTTAATTGCTCTAACATTTTTACAACACCTTCTTTTTTAAGAATTAAATATCCTAGCCTATCATTACTAATACCATCTTTTAGTTGATAGCTAAATATTAATTGTTCATCTTTAATTTCAGTTTCAAAATATTTGAATTGAATATTATTGTGTTGCTGAAGTGTGGTGGCTATTTCGTACAAATGAGTAGATAAAATAAACAGTGCATTATTCATTTTTCTTAAACCCTCTATTACAATAGTACTACACTTCATAGCATCTTGTACATTAGTGCCTTTAAATAATTCATCAATTAAAATAAGCCAATTTTTTTGATTAGCTATTTTTTCAATAGTGCTTTTAATTCTTTGTACTTCATTAAAAAAATAACTTTCGCCTTTTATAATATTATCTGCAATTTGTATGTTACTCAATAAACCATCAAACAAACTCATGTGCATTTTTTTTGCTGGCACACCCATTCCTAATTGTGCTAAATAAACACTTATGCCTACTGCTTTTATAAATGTACTTTTACCAGCCATATTTGCACCTGTTAAGAAAAGAAAATTTTGTTGCTTATCTAAATGAAAACAACAACTTACAGGAGCATCTAGTAAAGGATGATATAAACCCTCAGCATGAATAAAAGGAAAATTACTTTCTGTAATTTCTGGAAAAATAAATTGATGTTTTGTACAAGCAATAGCCAAACTCATATAAGCATCTATCTGTACAAAAATATTTTCTAAGCTTTGTAATTGATGTTTATAATTTCTTTTTAAAAAATGTGCATACTTTAAAATATTACTATGTTCAATTGTAGCTATATGCTGTATTTGCAGCATTTCTGTAACTAATGGTTTTGCTAATAATTCTTGAATATTGCTATACCAATTTTGTAATCTTTTTCCTTGTAAATTAGTTAATAACTGTTGTATAGTTTGCATGCCTTGTAAAAAACTAATAGCATGTGTAACAGAATATTTGGTTAAAGAAAAATCTGCTTTGCTGAATATTTGATAAAAAAAAGTATTTAATTTATTAGGATGTTCAGGATAATCATTAACAGCAGTTTCGTAAAATTTTTCTAACACCATTAATGTACCATTAGTAATATTATGTTTCCATTTTGGTTGTAATTGTTGTAATTGCTGAATGGTATGCTGTGTATCTTTTATATCATCAATATTATTTAATGGCTTACTTAAAATATATAATAAATAATTTTTACCAAGAATAGTGGTAGTATTGTTTAAGCAATGAAAAACAGATTGGCTTTCATCTTGATGAAAGATAGACAAATCAGCAAGTGTTGTTTTATCAATTTGCATAATTAGCAGTTAAAACTAATGTTAGTGTTTGATGATTTTTTATCTGTCAAACTGTAATCTACTACCTTTTATTTGTTCATCAAAAATGCCATTTTTATACACCAAATTTCCATTTACAAATGTATGTGTAATGCTTGCAGGAAATTGAAACCCTTCTAAAGGACTCCATTTGCATTTGTACAAAATATTTTCTTTATGAACAGTGTAGGGATGTTGCATATTTACCAAAACCAAATCTGCAAAATAGCCTTCTCTTATATAACCTCTTTGATGAATATTAAAACAATCTGCAACAGCATGACTCATTTTTTCTACTACTTTTTCTAAAGAAATTTTTCCTTGTTGTACATAATGTAGCATAAGCATTAAACTATGTTGTACTAAAGGCAATCCTGCATGAGCTTTTTCATAAGGTTCATTTTTTTCTTCCCAAGTATGTGGTGCATGGTCTGTAGCAATTACATCTAATCTATTATCTAATAAAGCTTGCCAAAGTGCAGTTTTATTTTCTGCTGCTTTTATAGCTGGGTTACATTTTATTTTATTACCTAAACTTTGATAATCGTTTGCAGTAAAGTGTAAATGATGTACACAAACTTCTGCAGTAATTCTTTTATCTTTTAGTGGAACTAAATTGCTGAAAAGTTGTAATTCTTTAGCAGTACTAATATGTAAAATATGCAATCTAGTATCGTACTTTTGGGCTAACTGTATTGCTTTTAAAGAGCTTTCAAAACAAGCTTCTTCATTACGAATAATGGCATGGTCTGCTGTAGTTAAATGTTGTTTAGTTTGTTTAAGTGCAGCCAAATTTTGTTGAATAATTTTTTCTTCTTCGCAATGTGTAGCTATTAATAATGCTGCATTAGCAAATATTTTATCTAAGGTTAAAGGATTATCAACTAATAAATTTCCTGTACTGCTACCCATAAAAATTTTAATGCCACAAACCTCTTTTCTTTTATCATTTGTCTTCATTACTTCATCATAATTATCATTGCCTGTACCCATAAAAAAAGAATAATTAGCTAATGAAGTTTGTTGTGCAATACTATATTTATCTTCTAATAATTTTTGTGTAAAAACAGGAGGTTGAGTATTGGGCATTTCCATAAAACTTGTAACACCACCAGCAACAGCAGCTTTAGACTCTGTATAAATATTGGCTTTATGAGTAAGTCCTGGTTCTCTAAAATGTACTTGATCATCAATTACACCTGGCAATAAAAATTGGTTGCTTCCATCAATTTCTATTACTGATGATTGAGTGTTAATATTTTTATCAATTTTTTCTATGATACCATTTTTTATCAACACATCACCATTAAAGCATTGTCCTTCATTAACTATACTTGTATCTTTAATTAAATAATGACTCATTACATTTATTTTTGACGAATAATCAATATTACGAAATGCAAAGTATAAAAACTATTGTTACCTTTTTATTAGTATTATTTTTTTATCAATTAAATGCTCAAACTTCTTATTCAGCATTAGGGCATAAAGAAAATACACTATTAGAAAGATTAGCTATTAAAGCCAAACAACCCAACTTTGGAGCATCTTATTTAAAGCCATACAATATAAGACTTTTAGTAAAAGATGTAGAATTTATTGATAGCCTTCAAAGAAATAATAATCGTATAGCTGCTAATATTAGTAAGGTAGATAAGTATAATATTACTCGTTTTTTAATGACACATAAAGAATATACATCTGCTACTTCATCTTTCAACAATCAAAAAACAAACTTTAATGTTATAGAAATTAATAAGCCTAAATTTTTTATGACTATTAATCCAGCTGTACAATATAGGTTTGGTGCAGAAACAGATAATAAGCAAAGTAGTTATTTAATGAGTGCAGGTTTAGAAGCCAAAGGTTTAATAGGTAAAAAAGTAGGTTTTAATATTTATGCTACTGGTAATAAAGAAAGAACACCAGCTTATGTAAGTGCATTTACACAAAAATTTCAGGCTGTACCCGGCTTTGCTAATTATAGTTTAGTAGATAGTAATGCTTTACAATATTTTGATATTAGAGGCTCTGTACAATGGACACTTGCCAAAGCAATTGATATGCAAGTAGGCTACGATAGAAATTTTTTAGGCGATGGACAACGTAGTTTATTCTTAAGCGATTTTAGTGGTAGCTCTTTATTCTTAAAAACTAACTTAAGATTATGGCGTTTTAATTTTGAGAGTTTATACATGCAGCTAACACCACAATTTGGTATTGTTAAAAAATCGAACTTTAAAAAATATTTACGCATTAATACTTTAAGTACAGATATTACCAAATGGTTAAATGTAGGCATTTTTGATGCTGTAGTTTTTGGCAGAGAAAATCAATTTGAGTTAGATTATATTTTACCTTTTACTTTTTTAAGAGCAATGGAACAACAAGCTGGTAGCCCAGATAATGCTTTAATGGGTTTAAATGTAAAAGCTAATGTACACCAACAAGTACAAGTGTATGGACAAATAATTTTAGATGAATTTTTATTAAGTGAAATTAAAGCCAACAGAGGATGGTGGGCTAATAAATTTGGCTATCAATTAGGCGTAAAATATATAGATGCTTTTAAAATTAGCAACTTAGACTTACAAGCAGAAATTAATAGAACAAGACCATTTACATATTCTCATTTCGATTCTGTATCTAACTATAGTAATAATAATATGCCTCTTGCACATCCTTTAGGTGCTGGTTTTCAAGAATACATTTTTGCAGCAAAATATCAACCATTAAAAAAATTATACCTCGATGCTAAAATAATTTATTACTATCAAGGACAAGATACAGCAGGGCAAAATATGGGTACAAATATTTTAGAAGATTACAACAAAAGACCTACCAACTATGGCTGGAAAATTGGTTCTGGCAATAAGGCTACTTGTTTTTACTTTAATGCTAATGCAGCTTATGAGTTTAAAGAAAACTTTTTTTTAGATGCAGGAATTGCTATGCGTAATTACAAATTAGCTGTTGGCACAAATAATAATACAGTAATTTTTAATATTGGTTTTAGATGGAATATTACCAGAAGAAACTATGAATTTTAATTTATAAACTAAGCAAATAATTATACAATGAAAATATTTAAGCATCTATTTTTTTATACCATTTTGCTGCTACCTTTTTTTGTTGCTGCACAAAATAATTATTTAACCATGGGAGGTAAAGAAGAATGGTTATTGAATAGAATGGATATTAAAGCAAGTACTACAAATTTATCTTTCTCTGCTATTAAACCTTTTAACAGAAAACATGTTGTACAAGTAACAGATTATTGGGATAGCTTATATTATGTAAAAGATAAAAGAGCAAAACTATTTACAGAAATTGATAAGTATAATATGCAACGCTTTTTAATGGCTAATACCGAGTGGAATAAACCAAAAGAAATGTATAAAAGTGAAAAGCCATTATTAAAATATTTTTTTACCAATCGTGCAAATATGGTAGAAATTAAAGACAAAGATTTTATACTTATTGCAAACCCAATTATTCAATATGAGCAAGGCAGTAAAGGAGGTAATACAAAAAGCACTTTTGTAAACAGACGTGGTATAGAATTAAGAGGACTTATTGATAACAAAATTGGTTTTCATTTTTACTTTACAGAGAATCAAGAAAGATATGGCGATTATGTAACTGCATGGAAAAATAAATTTTTAGGTTATCCCGGAGGTGGTTATGTAAAAAGTTTTAAAAATGGAGGGTATGATTATTTTGATATAAGAGGTGATATAACTTGGAAAGTTGCTAAGTTTATGGATATGCAACTTGCTTATGATAGAAACTTTATTGGTAATGGTTTCAGAAGTTTATTCTTAAGCGATTTTAGTACCAATTATATGTTCTTAAAAGTAAAAACACATTTCGGAAAATTTGAGTATCAAAATATTTTTGCAGAATTAGTATCTTATAAAAAAGTAGGAAGTGATAGAATTTATCCTAGAAAATATTTTAGAGCAAGTTATTTAAATTTTAATGCTACTAAATGGTTAAATATTGGTTTGTTTGAAGGATTAATATTGGGCAAAACAGATGCTATAAGTTTACCACTTTTTAATCCTATAATTTTTACCAATGTTTCTGGCAATAGTCAAGATAAATCTTATATAGGTGCAGATATAAAAGCTAATTTATTAAAACGTGTACAAGTTTATGGACAATTGATGGTAGATAAACTTAAAACTGATGAATTAAAAAATGATTGGTGGGGTAATAGATTTGGCTATCAAGCAGGTGTAAAATATATAGATGCGTTTGGTTTAAAAAATTTAGATGTACAGGCAGAAACAAATGTTGTTCGTCCATTTACTTATGCTGCTAATGATTCTGTTGCAAGTTACAATCATTATAATCAGCCATTAGCACATCCTTTAGGTGCAAATTTTAAAGAGTATATTGGTATTGTACGCTATCAGCCAATTAAAAAATTATTTTTAGAAGCTAAACTTATTTATTACAAACAAGGTTTAGATAGTAGTATTATGAATGTAAATCAAAATTATGGTAGTAATATTTTTTCATTTACATCTACTAGACCATTTGATTATGGCTGGAAGGTAGGTTCTGGAAATGAAGCTACTTGTACTATCATTTCTTTACTTGCTAGCTATGAAATAAAAGAAAATTTATTTTTTGATGTTGCTTTATTAAACAGAAATTTTAAATTAAAAAATATTCCATCTCAAAATACCAACATTATTTCTGCAGGTATAAGATGGAATATTGGAAGAAAAGAAATGTTATTTTAATTTTTTATTGCAACATAAAAGTTAATAGCATTATTTTTTATTCTTTACAGTAAAGCCACAACTTAAAATACCTACTTCATCTACTTTTACATTACTGATAGATGAACGTGTAGCACGTTGATCGTTACTATCTTTAAATAAATCGTCTATTACACTTTCCATAGATTTTAATGCAGTATTTGCACTACGTGTTCTTGTTCTATTTACAACAGGTCTTAAATCCATTGGTATTTTACTAACTATTACTTTAAAAATTTCTTTACCATCAGGTGTACCTTCATCAACTTCAATTTCTCCAATAGGAATGGTTTGTCCTGGTTGTATTACAAAATCTTGTGGTTCACTTGTTTCATCTGGTAAAAGAACTTTCATATCATTATCTGGCATAATATCAATGATAGTATAATAATAATCTGATTTGCCTTTATTGGTAATTCTGATTTCAAAAACATCGTGGCCTGTCATAACAATTTCATTAGGATTTGCAGATGAATTTTTAGGTACTATTTCTACAGTTACATCTTTTGCTAAAGCACCACCATCTGGTAAATTTCTAAGATATTTAACCCTCATATTTCTTTTAATACCATTCAATAAAAATTTACAATCATCTTCTGTTAAGCTGCCATTAATAGTTCTAGAAATTGGTACATCATCTCCTTTGCCAATTAAACTTACTACATAAGAGCCTTTATCGTCTTTACTGATATCTACTGTAAAATCTGGATTACTACCAATTGATAAATATTGAAAAGGCTTGATAAATGATTTAAAACTTTCTACTGCATCATTGGCTACTTTACTTTTTTGTTCATTATTCTGAATAAAAAGTTCAGCAGAAAAATCTCCTGCACTTGCAGCATCTATTTTAGCTTCGTAAGCTACACTTTTCTTTAAAGGTTTATTACTTCTACAAATACTCTGAAAAGTACTAACAGAAGTTACCACAGCATCTGCATAAGGTTCTGTACTTCCTATAGGATAAATTTTTACAGTAGTTCCTCTATAAATATTATTTAATTGTCCAACACTAATTACAAAAGTGGTATCATTAAATTTATTAGAAGCATTATTAAACTTTTGGTCAACAGCAATAATAGTTGGTTTAGGAATATATTTTCCACCAAATACTTCTAAATCAATATTACCTTCTACCATAGGAATTTGATTTGGAATATCGCCTTGAATAATGGCTTTCATTTTATGAAATAATACTCTGTACGAACTTTCTTTAGGCAACTCTGCAATAGATTTTGCAAATGCAAAACTTAAAGAACCTACACCATTATTATTATTATCTTTCATTTCGTAATTAGGTTGATTAGGGCTGCTGGCACTAAATACAATCATATTTCCCATACCTGTTGTAAAGCCTTCTAATAAACCATGTTCAGATTCTTTATTTAAGTCTATTCTAATATTTGGTTTGTAAGCTTGATCTATAAGAAAAGGTTTTTCCATACCACGTTTTATACCTGCATCTCTTGTTGCAGTACCTGAATGACAGGCATCTACTAAAACCACTAAGCTACCATTTGTACCAATTTTTTTTCTTATTTTATTTAATTTTTCTCCTAATAAATCATCTCTAAAATGATTTTCACCTTTATATGTTACAGGGTCGTACATTGCAGAAGCATCGTAAGGAATTAATGCTTCATCGTATCCATCTAATTCATCACCATTATCATCTTGTATTTGTTGTCCATGACCAGAGAATTGAAAATATACAATATCGCCTTCTTGCACTTTATTATATAAATTATCTAAAGCTTTTATCATACCTTCTTTAGTAGCATCTTTATTAATTAAAGTATCAATATCATTTGATGCAAAACCCACTTTCATCAAAGATTCTTTAACGTACATTACATCATTCATACTGCTTAAATTTCTCCAACCTGGTGCAGCAGAATAATCTGATATAGCAATAATTAAAGCTACTTTTCTTTGTGCAGGAGGCATTACTGCTGCAATAAAACCAAGTGCTACAACTATAAAAATCCATACTCTTTTCATAATTTTTTAATTTTACTATTTTACAGATGCAATAAAAGTACAAATTCAATAAAACAAATGCCGTACCATTTTAATTTTTTTGCATTTTATATCATTTTTGCGGCTATTGGGTATATATTTTTGATTGTTCCACTCATTTATCTACACTAATAAAACCCTAATTGATAGCATAACTAAACTGTTTATGTAATATTGTAATTATCTGTTTAAAAATATTTCATGCGTTCTAAGATTTATATAAATATTGCTATCAATTTAATTAGCCATTACGATGGTAATTATCCTTTAACAGCATATTTAAAAAAATATTTTGCAGAAAATAAAAAGCATGGTAGTAAAGACAGAAAATTAATTAGTCATTTATGTTATAGTTATTTTAGAGTTGGCAATAGTTTACATTTTTTATCTATTCAAGATAAAATTACTACTGCTTTATTTTTATGTAATGATAATAGCAATTTTTGGAAAGATTTATTTAATGATGAATGGATAAACAATTGGCAAAATTTATTAAGCCATAGAATAGCTTTTGTAGCACAGCAATATCCTAATTTTAAAATTGAAAATATTTTTTCTTTTAGTGATGAATTAAGTAGTGATATTGATAAAGAAGCTTTTTGTATTGCACATCTTGTACAACCAAATTTGTTTTTAAGAATTAGACCATTGTATAATACAACTGCTTTAAAAAAATTAGCAGATGCCAATATTCATTACACTTTAGAGAATAAACATTGTATTGCTTTACCTAATGCAACTAAAATAGATGAAGTTTTACAGATTAACAAAGAAGTAGTAATACAAGATTATGCCTCACAACAAATAGCCAATTTTTTACAAGCTATTAATTTTACAGAACATAAAATTACTGTTTGGGATTGTTGTGCTGCCAGTGGAGGAAAATCAATTTTAGTAAAAGATGTTTTAAAAAATATAGAGCTTACAGTTAGTGATATTAGAAAAACTATTTTACAAAACTTACAAAAAAGATTTGCTGAATCAGCTATCAACAACTATCAAACTTTTGTTGCAGATATTGCTGCTAACAATTTTGTTTTGCCAAAAAATATTCAACAAAAATTTAAGTTGATTATTTGTGATGCACCTTGTAGTGGTAGTGGCACTTGGAGCAGAACTCCTGAACAATTACACTTTTTTAATTCAGCAAAAATTAATGAATACGCTTTATTACAAAGAAAAATTATTAGTAATACCATAAAGCATATAGAGCAAAATGGATATTTTTTATACATCACTTGCTCTGTATTTAAAAAAGAAAATGAAGAGATAGTAAATTTTATTCAAGAAAATTTTAAGTTGCAATTAATAAAAATGCAAACAATTATTGGTTATACTAAAAAAGCAGATAGCATGTTTGCTGCATTATTTCAACTAACATAAAAAATTTATTGCTTAATTAATTTTTTAGTTGCTATTAGTTTATTATCGTTATAAATACTAACTAAATACATTCCCTTTGCTAAAAAAGATGTTGGTAATTGATATGTTGCAATACCAATAGGTTTACTTTCTTTTCTATTACTTATTACACTTCCATTAATATTGGTAATACGAATCCACAAATTAGGTATAGCATAAGGAGTTATAATTTTTACTACACTATTAGTTTGTGTTGGATTGGGCAAAATGGTAATACTTTCTGTTTTATCGTTACAATTATTTACATGAATACTTGCAGAATCTATTAATACAAATGTATAACTACTAACAGCAGTATCTATTACTTGACTAATTCTATAAGTAGCCATTTCATTTTCTAAGTAGGTAGTTACTGTATCTGTATAAGTATAACTTTTGTTAGATAAAATATTACCACTACCTGTAATTGTATCAATAGTAGTATAATTTACTTCTCCTACTAATTTTCTTTGTATTAAATAGTGCATACTTGCAACATCTTTACTCTTCCAAGAAATATTAATAGCACAATTTTGTAATGTGGTATTTGTAATACCTGCATACTGCTGTAATAAAATAGCAAATGCTTTTTTCATATCAGGTATTCCGTAGCCTTTTCTATTATCAGGATTTAAGTATGTGCTACCACTTTTAATAATAGCATCTCTTATTGTATAATTATTAACCTCAGGAAAAGCTTGCCATAAACAAGTACCTAAACCAGCCATTTTAGGACAAGCATAAGAAGTGCCATTACCTGCACTAATACTATTAGCTGTATTTTGTACATAAGCATTAAAGCCTACAGCAGCAGCTTCTGGTTTTATTCTTCCATCAAAAGAAGGTCCATAACTTGAAAAGCTACCTACAACACCACTTGAGTTTACAGCACCTACAGCAATAGTACTATCAATATCTGATGGTGTACCTAAATATTTCCAAGAATTTGTTCCATCATTTCCCATAGCACTAAATAGTAACATGCCTTTTCTATGAGCATAAGTACCACCTTTTGCAGCAATTGTTGTTCTACCATTCATGCTACTATAAGTGTGATTAAAACTAGGATCATCAAATGTTGTATAACCTAAAGAAGTTGTAATAATATCTGCACCTGCACTATCTGCACATTCTGTTGCACAAACCCAATTAAACTCTTCTATGGGATATTCAGTTGCTCCTTCTTCTGATCTATATAATAATACATTTGTTTCTGGTGCATTGCCTACAAAAGTGCCTGGAATATTACCAACAATGGTGCTTAAACAACTCATTCCATGAGAATGATCTTCTACTACACTTGCATGATTATCTACAAAATCCCATGTTTCTTTTACACGATGATGAAAAAGCATACTATCAAAAGATTGTAGCGTAGTATATTTATAAAAACCTGCATCAATAACTGCTACTAACATATCTTGTCCTCTCATTCCTATATTATGTAAAAACTCTCCATTGTGTAATTTTATTTCATTAGTGGTTAAACCATAATTATAAAAATTTTCTGTTGCTGTTGTTTTAGCTGTTAAAATATTTATGTTGGATAAATTATTTTCAATAGATATTTTATGATTAAAATTTTGCTCAGCTTCTTGTAATAAATTTTGTTTTGCAGCAATGGCTGTAATGTTTTGTACAAAAGGAAAACTATTTATTTTATTTAAAGCATTAACATCATTGGTTTGAATGGTAATTTGATTTAACCATTTACTTTTATTTAAAATAATTACACTTCCTGCATTTTTTATACTATCAATATATCGTGGAGTAATGGGCAAATCTGTACTATCAATAGGTATTTGATATTTCACTCTTCTATCAATAGCTTTTTGAGATAAATAAGCAGCTGGATTATTAATACTATAAGGATTATCTGCTTTATTTTTAAACTGAATAATATGTCTGGTATGTTGTGCTTTTAATTGTGTAATAAAAATTAAAAGAAAAAAACAAAATACTAACTGTTTCATTTATTACTACAATTAAATAACTATTTATAATCTATTAAGCTAAGTTTAATACCATAACTATTTAGTGTGTAACTACCATCGTTATTGGGGTTTTGCCATTCCCAATGTAAAAATTCTTTATAAATTAAGCCAATATTTTTTGCATAAACTTCTTTAGAAAAAGCTTTTTCTGAACGTGGTAAATTAGGATTAAAAGGACCATCAGGGTCTTCAAAATCTGCTTGTAAAACTGTAAATGTATTAGGTATTACACCATATTTTACAGTAAATGGTTCATCTGCCTGTTGAAATTCAAAAAACCAATCTTTCATAAAAAAATAATCAGATGAAGTATTTGGTGCATCAATAAATTGTGTTCCATACCATTGTACACCACTTCTTACAGGATTTACTAATGATACAAATCGAAGATTTTGATTGTCTATAAATTCAATTCTGTTTTTATCTATTGATGTAAAAAATGTTGCAGTATATTTCCATGCTGTTGTTTGTAAAGTATCTGTAATAAAACGAAATATTTTAAATGATTTTCTTCCTGCAGCATCTGTAAATTGGTCTGCAATACTATCTTTAGCAAGATAACTTTTTGTAATAAGTGTTTTATTGAAATTACTTAGTACAGTAGAGTCTAACCTATAAATAAAAATTTTACCTTCTTGCAAAGGATAAATATCTTCTAAAGATGTTAATTGTAAAGTTTCTTTAGTACTACAACTTGTAATAAAAAAAGCAGTTAAAACAATTAATAGTAAGTTTCGTTTTTTACTTATCATAATAAGTTGGAAAGATAAATAAATTTAAGATTGCTAATAATGTTAAAAATAAAATGTAGCAAATAATTGTTAGTAAACTTTATTGTTAAAAGTTTTACATCCATCCACTTTTTTGAATAATGCCACCACCAATAACATCATTTCCTTCATAAAAAACAGCACTTTGCCCAGGAGCTACACCTTTTACATTTTCGTAAAAATGAACATCAATTCCATTATCTACATTATACAAATTGCTAAATGCACCTTTATCTTTATACCTAATTTTTGTTGTTGCTTCTAAGCCATCTGTAATACCATCATACTTAATCCAATTAATTTTATTTACTAACATAGTATTTCTATTCAAATCTTCTTCATCGCCTAAAACAACTGTATTAGTATCTGGATTAATGGCTGTTACAAATGCTGGTTTCCCAAGAGCAATATCTAAACCTTTTCGCTGCCCAATTGTATAAAAAGGATAGCCTTTATGTTGTCCTAATTTTTTTCCTGTTTTATCAACAAACCAACCACCATTTACTTGCTCTTCTAATCCATTTACTCTACGTTTTAAAAAACCTCTATAATCATTATCAGGTACAAAACAAATTTCGTAACTCTCATTTTTCTTAGCTAATTCTGGATAACCCATATCATTTGCCATTTGTCTAATTTCTGTTTTACGATATTTACCTAAAGGCATTAAAGTACGACTAAGTAAATCTTGTTGTAAACCCCATAAAACATAACTCTGATCTTTGGTTTCATCAACTCCTTTAGAAATATAAAAACGATTATTTTCATGTTGTTGAATAATAGCATAATGACCTGTAGCTATAAAATCGCAATCTAAAGCATTGGCACGTTTTAATAATGCTCTCCATTTTATATGTGTATTACACATAATGCAAGGATTAGGTGTACGGCCTGCCATATATTCTTCTACAAAATTTTCTATTACAAAATCTTTAAACTCGTCTCTGATATCTAAAATAAAATGAGGAAAACCATGTTGTACAGCAGCCATTCTTGCATCATTAAAACTATCTACGTTACAACAGCCTGTTTCTTTTTTACTTGATTTGCCACCACTTGTTTCATAATCCCAAGTTTTCATTGTTATACCAACAACTTCATATCCTTCTTCATGTAGCATTAGTGCTGCAATAGTACTATCAATACCACCACTCATTGCTACTAATACTTTTCCTTTTCTGCTCATACTGTTTAAAAATAAAGAGCAAAAGTAAATTTTTATTTTTGAATAAAGTCCTTACAATAATTGAATTTATTGCGATTGAAGGAAAACTTATCATTTATTAAACTATTGATTTTTCCTAGTATTAATAATAAGATAACATTCTTAAGCAGATAATTATTTTACCATTTTCAAGCTAATTATATTTATTTTGTTACAGATGATAATTTATACAGAAAATATTACTTCTCGTTTTAGTTATATAGTACAAACAATTTTGGGTAATCATATAACTATTACTCATCTTAAAGAAGTATATATTAATAGCAGCTTACAAAAAATAAATTATTCTAACACAAAAATTAATCAAGAAGAATTATGGATAAAACCACATAGTTTATTATTAGAAAAAAATATTCAAGAGCAACATATTGAAGTTTTTAAATGGAATAATTTGCCTGTATTTTTTAAAACTGAAGGAGATATTCCTTTTGATTTTTTTGCTGCTGCATTTTATCTTATATCAAGGTATGAAGAGTATTTGCCACATAAAAAAGATATGTATGGCAGATATGCTCATGAAAATAGTATTGCTTATCAACATCAATTTTTACAGCAGCCACTTATAAATTTATGGTTGCAAGAATTAGTAAAACAATTTTCTTTAAAACTGCAACAACAAACTGTTTTTAGCTATGTACCAAGTTATGATATTGATATTGCATACAGCTATCAACATCATAGTTTATATAAAAATTTAGGTGGATTTGCAAAGGATTTTTTTAAAGCAAATTTAACATCATTGAAAGAAAGATTAAGTGTTTGCTTTGGTAATAAAAAAGACCCTTTTGATGTATATGAATTTTTAGATAAATTACATCAACAATACCAATTACAGCCTATTTATTTTTTTCTGCTTGCAGCAAAAAGAAAAGGTTACGATAAAAATATTTTGCCACAACATAATGCAATGAAAGCATTGATAAAAAAACATGCTACAAATAAAATTTATCAAGTTGGCATACATCCATCTTGGCAAAGTGCTAATAACGAAAATATTTTAGCTAATGAAATAAATACACTAAGTACAATAACAAATAAACCTGTTAATGCCAGTCGCCAACATTATATAAATTTTCATTTACCTACTACTTATCGTTTATTAATAAAAAACAATATTCAGCATGATTATTCAATGGGCTATGGTAGCATCAATGGTTTTAGAGCTTCTTATACTTTACCTTTTCAATGGTACGATTTATTGAATGAAACTATTACCAGCCTTACAATTCATCCATTTTGTTTTATGGAAGCCAATGCAATTTTTGAACAAAAAATATCACCAACACAAGCAGCAGAAGAATTACAAAATTATTTTGATATAGTACAAAAAGTACAAGGGCAATTAATTACTATCTTTCATAACCATTTTATTACAACACAACCACAATGGTTGGCTTGGAGAAAATTGTACCTAAGTTTTTTATCAAAAAATTTTAATAGTACGAAAGAGTAATTTCTTATCAATTCTTTACCATATTGGTACTTGTAAATACATACTTTTGCACAAGTAAAAAAGCAACAAAAAAGCTATGGGCAAAAAATCAATTCCTGCATTATTAATTGCATTGTTAATACCCATTATGGGATATTTATTTTTAAAATATTTTGGAGAAGATGCTGTAATAATGCCTAAAAAATATTTTTACGATTCAGTAATTACCAAAGAAATTGATGGCAAATTAGTAACTGATACTGTTTGGCACAAGACTGCTAATTTTAGATTAGTAAATCATTTAGGCGATACTGTTGAATTGTACGATATAAGAGGTAAAGCAATTGTATTTGATATTTTTTTTACAAGATGTGGTAGTATTTGTCCTCAACTAACAAAAAGTATGGCTAACCTTCAACAAATTTTTAAAAGAGGTGGCAATACAAGATCGATGGTAGTAGATACTTCTGTCGTTCATTTTATTTCTTTATCAATAGACCCTGAAAGAGATTCTGTACCTGTATTAAAACGCTATGCAGATAAATATGGTGTAAACCCTGATAATTGGTGGATGCTTACAGGTGATAGAGATAGTATTTATCAATTTATTTTTCAAGAATTAAAAATAGATAAGTTAGAGAAAGTGCCTGTAAGTCCTGAGTTTCCTCATACAGGCAGATTTGTTTTGTTAGATAAAAATTATGTAGTAAGAGGTAGATTAGAACAAGCTTATAGTGGCATACAAAAAGATTCTGCATCTATGCAAACATTAGCAAGAGATATTGGTTTATTGGTTTTAGAAAAAGATAAAAAACAAAGAAATAAAATTTTATCTGCAATAATGGATTTAGGTTGGTTGTGGCTTATCATTGCAGTATTAATTACAGGATTTGTTTGGTATATCAAGCAAAAAAGAAATGCTGAATCTTAATATTCACTCAATACAATAAACATGTTATTACAACCCTCAATTAAAAAAAATGATAAGAAAGCTAAATGGATAATTGGTATTTTTTCATTTGTTGCTTTTGCAGTAATTGTAGGCTTAGGAGGTATTCAATTAAAAGTAGATGTAGGATTTGACATACATATTTTTGCTACAATTAATGCATGTATTAACAGTGTTATAGCTATCATTTTAATTGCTGCAATTATTGCTGTAAAAAATAAAAAATATCATTTGCATAAAAAATTAATGACAGTAGCATTGATATTGTCTGTATTATTTTTAATTAGCTATGTAGCACATCATTTACTTGCAGGTGATACAAAATTTGGTGGTACAGGTTTAATAAAAGCTTTTTATTTTTTTATTTTAATTACCCATATTTTATTAGCTGCTATTATTTTACCTTTTATTTTATTTACTACATATAGAGGGCTAACATCTGAATTTGATAGACATAAAAAATTAGCCAGAATTACATTTCCTCTATGGTTGTATGTAGCTATTACAGGCCCAATTATTTATTTATTAATAAGTCCTTATTACTAATTTTTAATGCTGATGTAAAATAATAGGTTTGGTGTAAGCTGGTGCTGCAAACATTTTATTAGTAATAAAACTACTATCTGTTAAAGTATATAAGAAAGCTGTAAGTTGCCCTATTTGAAAGTTAGATAAAGGCATTTTATTTTTTAATAAAACATCAGTAGTTGCAATAGGTTGCATATTTTTTCTATAATGCTCAAATAAATTACTTAGAGCAAAAAATCTTCCATCATGTCCGTAAGGAAAAGTAATATTTACATTTCTTAAAGAAGGTACTTTAAATTTTAAAGAGTCTGTATTATTATTTGTAATTCTCATTCTACCAATATCATTTAAAGTAGCATCTAAAGGCATACCAATATTTCTAAAACTAAAATCTGTAAAGAAAGGTTCGGTATGGCATGAAACACATTTTTGTTGAAATATTTGATAGCCTAATTTTTCAGGAAGGTTAAAAGTATCTTCGCCTCTCATTACTTTATCGTACTTGCTATTACTGCTTACCAACATTAACATAAATTGGCTTAAAGCTTTGCCCATACGTTGTGTATTAATTGTTTCATCGCCAAAAGCAGCTTTAAACATTCGTTGATAGGCTGTATCTCTTTTTATTTTTTTAATTACATTTTCTAAGGTTTCTGCCATTTCATTCTTTGCAGTAATTGGCGAAATAGGTTGTACATCTAAATGATTTACGCCACCATCCCACATAAATTCTTTTTGCCATGCAAGATTTTGTAATGCAGGAGAATTTCTTGTGGTAAAAGAATTATTATAACCATGACTAAAGTTATGATCGTAATTGGCAAATGCACTAAACTGTTGATGACAACTTGCACAGCTTATAGTACTGTCTTTGCTTAATCTTTCATCGTAAAATAATTTTTTACCTAATTCAAAACCTTCTATAGTTAAAGGGTTTTGTTTAAAATTATATAATGGTTTAGGCCAACCTTTTGGTACAATAAATTTTAGTGGAGTAGGTTTATGTTTTTTAATATTGATAAAACTTATGCCTACAAAAACTATACACAATAAAGAAAAAATTACTTTATAAATTTTCATTACTTAATAGCTGTTACTTGAAACATATTTTTATAATTATCTGCAATAGCAAGTGCTAACTTTCCAGGTTGATGACAAATTGGTTCTTGTATAATTTTTATTTCATTAGTTCCATAAAACCATTTTAAAATATCTGCTTCAATAATAATTTCTTCTATTGCATTTTGTGCATTTGATGATACTGCTAATTCAATTTTTCTTGCAGCATTTTCAACATATTTATAGCCACCAATATGATAACTAAAATAATGTGCTGGTGCTTTAGACGAATCACTTTGCCCTTCTAATTTTGCATAAATATATCCAGTATTCCATGTCCAAAACATTCCTTTCATTGGGTCTAAATCATCAGTTTGTACACCACTTGTATTTTGTACACTATCTACCCCAATTAAAAATTTTATTGCAGTAATATTTTTCAATTCTTTTTGTAGCATTAATGTTTTAGTAGTGCTATCATTTTCTACAACTAAATGATAAGGCTTATGATATGTGTAAGTTTTTTTACCATTATCATACACAATTTGCAAATGAGCCATATAGTAGCTAAACTTATTTACTGTAAAAGGTTCATTCCATTGATTTTTATAAACTTCTGTATAAAGCGTTAAAGGCTGATTTCCTACTTTATGTACTAATTTTAATACAGTATTTTGTTGTGCTATAACTGTGTTATAAATACATTGACTAAAAAAAATTAAGATGATAAATTTTCTCATGAATAATCTTGTGGGTTTATTTTTTTTCTGATTTGCTTTTGTGCTGACTGTTGCTTTTTAAGGTCAATTCTTTTTTCAATAACAGCATTGGGTGTTTTAGTAGCTATTCTTATTTTCTTTTTTTGAATAGCCATATTTACTAAATCATTTAATTTTTTTATTACTAAATCTTTATTGCCTAATTGTGTTCTAGATTGTTGAGATTTTACTAATAAAAAACCTTCTGCATTAATTTTATTTTTTAATTTTTCGTAAATCAAATTTTTTTGTTCGTCAGTAATAAAGTTAGATTGCAAAATATGCCAACGACCTTCTACCATTGTTTCTACTTTATTTACATGCTGACCTCCTTTGCCACCACTACGTGCAGTTTTAAATAATATTTCCTTACTTATATCTATCTTCATGGTATAAAAATACAAATCAATTGAATAAAAATTTATGAAGGTAGTCATACAACGTGTTTCTACAGCTGCTGTTACCATTAATCATGAAGTTACAGGTAGTATTAATACAGGATTGTTAATTTTATTAGGTATAGAAGATGCCGATACTGATGAAGATATTATTTGGCTAAGTAATAAAATTGTACAACTAAGAATTTTTAATGATGAGCAAGGTGTAATGAATAAAAGTATTTTGGATATTAAAGGAGAAATTTTACTCATTAGTCAGTTTACATTACATGCTTCTACTAAAAAAGGCAATAGACCATCTTATTTAAAAGCAAGTAAACCAGCCATTGCTATTCCTATTTATGAACGTACTATTGAACAAATAGAAAAAGATTTGGGTAAAAAAATTGCTACAGGAATTTTTGGTGCTGATATGAAAGTAAGTTTAATAAATGATGGACCAGTAACCATTATTATTGATACTAAAAACAAAGAATAATATTTATAGTTGTTTAATTTTCTCTGCTAAAATTTTACTTGTTTTAAAGAAAGATTCTTTTGTAACACCTGCTGTATGTGGTGTAATAATTACATTATCAAAAGACAATAATTTATTCAACTGATTTTTTTCTGTTTCGGTATATGAAGATAGTTTTTCATTTTCTAACACATCTAATGCTGCAGCTTTAATTTTTTTATTTTCAATAGCCTGAATTAAATCATCTGTATTAGTTACTTTGCCTCTGCAAGTACTAATAAAATAGGGTTGTTGTTGTAGTGCATTAAAGAATGTAGCATTAGCATAATAATGTGTTTCTGCAGTATGTGGTACATGAAAACTTACAACATTTGCATAGCGAGTTATATGTTCTAAACTTGCTTCTTTAATATAATCTTTAGCAAAACCATTTTTATATTTATCATATACTAAAACAGTAACATTAAATGCAGCCAATAATTGTGCAAAACGACTACCTGTATTACCAAAGCCAATAATACCAACAGTTTTATCCATTAACTCTTCTCCCCTACTTTCTTCTCTTGCCCAAATATGTTGTTTAATTTTTTCGTAACTAAAATTTACTTTGTTCATTAAACTTAATAATAAAGTAAGTGTATGCTCTGCTACTGCATTACTATTACCTTCTGGACTACTCAGGCATTGAATATTTTTTTGTTCAGCGTAAGGTACATCTATTAAATCCATTCCACTACCTAAACGTCCAATCCATTGTAGGTTTATCGCTTTATCTATTAAAGCAGCATCTACTTTAATTCTTGTAGAAACTATTAAACCATTATAATTATTAATTTCTTGCAATAAAGCATCGTAACTTATATAGGGTTCATAATTTACTAAATAACCCATTGCTGTTAATTCATCTTGCAAAATTTGATGGCAGTATCCTGTTATAATTACCTTTTTCAACTTTAAAAAATTTTATTTCATTTTAAAAGTAAGTGCAGCAAAATCTGCAACACTCAATTGCTCTGCACGTTTGTTAAAGAAACTATCTTGCAAAGTAACTTCATCAAATAAATGTTTTACTGCATTACGCAACATTTTTCTTCTTTGATTAAATGCAGCTTTTACTAATTGTATAAAATTGTTATCAGATTTTACTACAACACTAGTATTTTTTAAGGTTAGTTTTATTACACCACTCATTACTTTTGGTGGAGGATTAAAACATGTTGGTGGTACATCATATAAATAGGTAACATCATAATAAGCTTGTATTAATACACTTAAAATACCATAAGATTTATTATTAGGTTTTGCTGCTACTCTTTGTGCCACTTCTTTTTGAAACATACCAATAATTATAGGTACATCAGTTTTCCATGTTAATATTTTAAATAAAATTTGAGAAGAAATATTGTAAGGAAAATTTCCTGCAACCATAAAAAGTTCATCAAAAGGTTTATCTATTTCTAAAAAATTTTGATGAATAATTTTTTCAGTAATTGTAGGATAAGTATTTTGTAAGTAAGCTACTTTTTCTGCATCTAACTCTACAACTTTAAAATTAATTGCAGGTGTTGGTAATAAATATTTAGTTATTGCACCTGCACCAGGGCCTACTTCTAATAAATTTTTTATGGAATAATGATGTAAAGCTGCAACAATATCATCACTTATTTTACGACACATATTTTCATCTTTCAGAAAATGCTGACCTAAACTTTTTTTGAGTGTGTATTGCATTATTGCAAATGTACTATCAAATAAAATGATAACAATTAAGTATTACTTACATTCTTGCATCTCTAAATTATTGTCTTTAGCAGAACCAAACCAAATGGTAGCATAACCTTGATAAATGCCTATGCCTATTGCATTCCATGAAATACTATTCCAAATACTTTTGTTTAAAATTACATCATTATGACCTTGACTTCCTTTCCAACCATTGAGTGCTTCTTGAGGAGTTACTGTATAAGTAGCATTATCAGAACGCCAAATATGAAAAGCAATTTCAAAACCATCGCCTTTATAATCTGTAAGCTCTCTTGGCTTATTCCACATACAAGTTGCTTGTTTATGATCAGCAGTATAGCAACAACTACTCCAAGAGCCATTACTACTCCAACTATGTAAATTGCAGTTGGCAGTTTTAGGTTTGTTTACAACCAAATCTTTACAATGTGTTTGTGCTACATAAGTTAATGATGGAGATAAAGGAATTATTGGTAAGCCATTTTGTTGTCTGTATTGCATTACTAAATTGTACAAATTCATTTCATTTTCATTTATACAAACAGTAAAGTTTTTTAAATGCTGAATACTTTGTTGTGCAACTACTAATTGTGTATTAAACAATAGTATTATTATGATGCTATATTTCTTTATTAATAATTGCATGTATGATTGATGAATTTACAGCAAAATAAGATTTTTACATCAATGTACAAGTTACCTTTGTTTATTTAAGGAATTTTTTAGAAATGAATAACAGACAAATTTTTTTACAACACTTAGCTCAAACATCTACTGCACCAATAGGTATAGAAATGGTAAAAGCAGCTGGTATTTATATTTATGATGCTGAAGGAAAAAAATATATTGATGGTATTGCAGGGTTTAGTGTTGCTAATATAGGGCACTCAAATCCTAAAGTAATTGATGCTATTGATGAGCAAATAAAAAAATATATGCACTTAATTGTGTATGGAGAGTTTATACAACAACCACAAACTGCTTATGCTAAATTATTAACAGATAATTTACCTACATCATTAAACTGTGTTTATTTTACAAATAGTGGTGCAGAAGCAACAGAAGGTGCAATGAAATTAGCAAAACGTGTAACAGGACGTACCAAAATATTTTCTTTTAAAAATGCTTATCATGGTAGTACACAAGGTGCATTAAGTTTAATGGGAGATGAATATTGGCGAAATTCATTTCGTCCACTTTTACCAGAAATTTATCATTACAACTATAATCAACAAGAAATTTTAGACAATCTTGATGAGCATGTTGCTTGTGTTGTTGTAGAAATTATACAAGCAGAAGCAGGTATAAAAACTCCTGATACAAAATGGTTACAAGCATTGCATAAAAAGTGTAAAGAAAAAGGTGTTTTATTTATTGCAGATGAAATACAAAGTGGTTTTGGAAGAACAGGAACTCTTTGGGCTTTTGAACAATTTAATATTGTACCAGATATTTTATTATTAGGCAAAGCCTTAGGTGGTGGCATGCCTTTAGGTGCATTTATTGCAGATAAAAATTTAATGGCTACACTTACTCATCAACCAGTATTAGGGCATATTACCACTTTTGGAGGTCATCCTGTAAGTTGTGCTGCTGGTAAAGCTGCATTTGAAGAGTTAATTAATAATCATTACATAAAAAGTATTCAGCAAAAGCAAGATTTTGTTTTAAAAAAATTATCCTCTAAGCATATTCAAAATATTTTTTACCATGGTTTATGGTTTGCTATACAATTTAATAATACTGAAACTGCACATGCAATTATTAAAAAATGTATTGATAAAGGTTTAATTACAGATTGGTTTATTTTTGCTCCTGATTGTTTACGATTAGCACCACCTCTTATTATTGATGAAGAAGCTTTAAATACTGTTTGTGAAATTATTTTAAACAGTATTAATGAAGTATGTAATTAACTACAATTTTTATTTTTTAAGTAAATTATTTAAAGCTGTTGTTAATAATGCAATACCTTCTGTTGCAGATGTTTCAATTGCATTAATTTTTGTATAATTATTTGTAGCAGGAATTTTTTTATCAATAATATAAATAGGTGTGTAAATAGGTACATCATTTATTAAACTTGCAGCAGGATAAACTTGTAACGATGTACCAATTACTACAAAAATATCTGCACTGCTAACTATTTCTGCAGCTACAGAAATCATAGGTACAGCTTCTTCAAACCAAACAATATTTGGTCTTAGTTGATAGCCATCTTCTGCTAAATCGCCAACATGAATATCATTGTATATAGGATATATTTTATGAGGATTATTTACACTTCTCATTTCAAAAATTTGACCATGTAAATGCACAACATGTTTACTTCCTGCTCTTTCATGTAAGTCATCAATATTTTGTGTAATAATCGTAACATCAAAATCTTGTTCTAAACTTACCAAACCAATATGTGCAGCATTAGGTTTTGCAGCAGCAACATCTTTTCTACGTTTATTATAAAAATCAAGTACTAATTGTGGATTTTTTGCAAAGCCTCTTGGTGTAGCTACTTCATAAACATTATAGTTTTCCCATAGGCCATCAGTATCTCTAAAAGTTTTTAAACCACTTTCAGCACTTATACCTGCACCAGTGAGTACTACTAATTTTAATTTTTGCATTGAAAAAAAATTAAAGTGGAAAAATAAAAAAACCTCTCAAATATTGAGAGGCTTTAAAACAATTGTTTATAATAAAATTATTTTTTCTTCTCATCTTTAGCTGCAGCTGCTTCTTCTTGTTTTAACTGACGAGTCATAACAACAGAAGCAATAGGAATACGAGGAGAGTTCATAATTTCAATATTATCTGCTTTAATATCTTCAACTCTTAAGTTGCCATTAATGTTTAAAGATGTAATATCTACCTCTAAATTTTCTTTTAAATATTTAGGATAGGTTTTTACTTTTACAGATTTCATTTTTAAGTTTAATTTACCACCATCTTTAACACCAATAGAAGTACCAACAAATTTTAATGGTAAATTAGCTATAACTTTTTTGTCATCTACTAATTCTAATAAATCTACATGTATTAAAGCATCAGTAACTTTATCAAATTGTAAATCTTTTAAAATACATTTGTAAGTTTTCTCACCCACTTTTACATCAGCTAATTGAAACTCTGATGTATAAACCAATGGTTTAAATTGTTTTGAAGAAGCTGTAAAATTTACTTCTTCTGCACCCCCGTAAATTACAGCTGGCACTTGCTCTTGAGAGCGTACTTGGCGGGCTGCTTTTTTGCCAAATTCGGTCCTCAATTGTCCTTCGATTGTAACTGTTTTCATTATTGTTTATTTTTTAGGACGGCAAAAGTAAGGGAAACCTTTGTAATTTCAGTAAAAAGCTACTAAAATTCAGCTATTTCAACTTAAAACTTTAGGTGTCTTACCGTTAATCCTTTATTTATTAGTTGTTCTAATGACGAAATGCCAATTTTTAAATGCCTTTCTACATACATATTTGTTACCTTTTTATCACTTGCAGCAGTTTTAACACCTTCAGGAATCATTGGGTTATCGCTAACTAATAATAAAGCTCCTGTAGGAATTTTGTTATAAAAACCAACAGTAAAAATGGTAGCAGTTTCCATATCTATTGCATAAGCTCTTACTTTGGTTAAATAATTTTTAAACGCATCGTCATGCTCCCAAACTCTTCTATTGGTAGTATAAACAGTGCCTGTCCAATAATTAGTTTTATAATCTCTAATAGTAGTAGAAATAGCTTTTTGTAAAGCAAATGCAGGTAATGCTGGTACTTCTGGAGGAAAATAATCGTTAGATGTACCTTCGCCTCTTATTGCTGCAATGGGTAATATTAAATCACCAATTTTATTTCTTTTTTTAAGTCCACCACATTTTCCTAAAAATAAAACAGCTTTAGGGTTAATAGCACCTAATAAATCCATAATAGTTGCAGCACTTGGGCTACCCATACCAAAATTGATGATGGTAATATTATCAGCAGTTGCACACTGAAAAGGTTTATCTGCACCAACTACTTTTACTTTATGCCATTTAGCAAACATTTCTACATAATTACCAAAATTGGTAAGTAAAATATATTCTCCAAAGTTTTTCAATTGTTCGCCTGTATATCGTGGTAACCAATTATTAATAATGTCTTTCTTTGTTTTCATCATTTATCATTTTTATAATTAAATCAATTTTCTACTTGTAAGAAAAAAGCTGTACTATATTTGACTATAGTATTTGTAAAAATAAGCAACTATTGCTAAGTAAAAGAATATGATTCATATAAATTATCCAAAATATAATTTTAAGATTAAAGAAAAAGAAACTAAAACATACATTTTTGATGAGATAAGAAAACGTTGGATAATTCTTACTCCTGAAGAATGGGTTAGACAAAATTTTTTACAATACTTAATTCATCAAAAGCATTATCCAGCTTCACTGATAGCAGTTGAAAAAGAAATTTACTTAGGCGATATTAAAAAGCGATGCGATATTATTATTTATAAAAATGCTACTCCTTATATTATGGTAGAATGTAAAGAAATGGAGGTAAAACTAACAGAAAAAACCATCCAGCAAATTCTTACTTATAACCAAAAATTAGCAGTTAATATTTTAATTATTACCAATGGCAATAATACTTATGCTTTTGATACTACTACACAAACACCTTTAGTAGAAATTCCTGCTTATGCTTAATTATACTGATGAGTATTTATGTTTACTTTAATATTTTAATCATTTTTTTCATTGAATATTTTAAACCATTTTCTATTTAATTGCTTTTCTTTGCTATATAAAATTGAGTGTTATGATTACAACAAATAAACGTTATGATAGTGTAAAGTATAAAACCCCTACAGGTAATACTTTAAATTGTAAAGGATGGATTCAAGAAGCTGCATTACGCATGTTATTTAACAATCTAAATCCAGAAGTTGCTGAACGCCCAGACGATTTAATTGTGTATGGTGGTAGAGGTAAAGCAGCAAGAAATTTTGAAGCTTTAGATAATATTATTGCTGCATTAAAAGTTTTAGAAAATGATGAAAGCCTTTTAATACAAAGTGGCAAACCTGTTGCTATTCTTAAAACACATAAAGATGCTCCAAGAGTTTTATTAAGCAATTCTCAATTAGTACCTAATTGGGCAAATTGGCAACACTTTACAGAGTTAGAACAAAAAGGTTTAATGATGTATGGACAAATGACTGCTGGAAGTTGGATTTATATAGGTAGCCAAGGTATAGTACAAGGCACTTATGAAACTTATGCTGCTGCTGCAGACAAACATTTTGGTGGCACATTAAAATCTACTTTAAATGTAACAGCAGGTTTAGGTGGTATGGGTGGTGCACAACCTTTAGCAATTACAATGAATGAAGGTGTAGCATTAATTGCAGAAGTAGAAGAGTGGCGTATTGATAAAAGAATTGAAACAAAATATTTAGACGAAAAATATACAGATATTGATAAAGCTATAGATGCAGCTTTAGCTTATAAACAACAAGGTAAAGCAATAAGTATTGGTGTTTTGTGCAATGCTGTACACTTACTAAATAGATTAATAGAAAGAAATATTATACCAGATACTTTAACAGATCAAACATCGGCACACGACCCTTTAATTGGTTATATACCACATACATTAACCAATGAACAAGCCAATATTTTAAGAGAAAAAAATGCTGATGAATATATAAAGTTAAGTTACGATTCTATGTACTTGCATGTACAATTAATGTTGCAATTACAAGCCAAAGGAGATATCACATTTGATTATGGCAATAACTTAATA
>CAUJDL010000018.1 GCA_963169635.1 Bacteroidota bacterium | reverse complement strand
ACAAGATCAGTATTTAAAACAACAACAACAACACTTTCAGCAACAACAAACTAAACAACAAAATGCCACTTCAAAAACGGAATTTGAAGGAGAGTATATAGACTATGAAGAAATTAAAACAAAACATTAATTTATTTTCTTCCTTCAATTATTTTAAAACATTTTTCTATGGCTTCTATTTTTGCTAAAATTATTGCAGGTGATATTCCTTGTTACAAAATTGCAGAAAACGAACTGTTTATTGCATTCTTAGATATTTTTCCAATACAATATGGTCATACTTTAGTTGTACCTAAAATAGAAATTGATAGAATATTTGATTTGCCAGATGAGTATTTAACTAATTTATTATTGTTTGCAAAACCTATTGCTAATACAATTAAAGAAGCTTATCTATGCAATAGAGTAAATATAATTACTGTAGGTTTAGAAGTACCACATGCACATGTACATTTAATAGCTACAAACTCAGTTTATGATGTAGATTTAAATAAAGCTAAATTAAAACTATCGCCAGAAGAATTAAAAGAAGTGCAACAAAAAATTTTACAATATTTATAAAATTGCAAAATTAATATTAGCTAAAAGGCATTTTTGACACTTTAGCTTTTACAGCATTATTTCTTATTTCAATAATTATTTCTGTATCTAAACTGCTATGTTCAATTGCTACATATCCTAAACCAATTGCTTTATTTAAACTAGGAGCTTGTGTGCCACTTGTTACATTACCTATTACATTGCCTGCACTATCTTTTATTGTATAACCATGTCTAGGAATACCTCTTTCTAACATTTCAAAGCCTACTAATTTTTTAGTAATGCCATCAGCTTTTTGTTTTGCTAAAATATCTTTAGCAGTAAAATCTTTTGTAAATTTTGTAATCCAGCCTAAGCCAGCTTCTAAAGGAGTAGTTGTATCATCTATATCATTTCCATAAAGGCAATAACCCATTTCTAAACGTAAAGTATCTCTTGCACCTAAGCCAATTGGTTTTACACCAAGATTAATTATAGTATCCCAAATTTTATTTGCAGCATCGTTAGTATTTTCAAAATAAATTTCTACACCACCAGAGCCAGTATATCCTGTAGCACTAACAATTACATTATTTACACCTGCAAAAATACCTTTTGCAAAAGTGTAATACTTTAAATTTAAAATATCTAAATTGGTTAATGTTTGTAATAATTGTGTAGCTTGAGGACCTTGTATAGCTAACAAACAAGTTGTATCACTTACATTTTCCATTACTACATTTTGTGTATTGTATTTAGCAATCCAATTCCAATCTTTTTCTATATTACTTGCATTTACTACAAGCATATATTCTTTATTTTCTTCTATACAATAAATAATTAAATCATCTACAATACCACCTGTTTCATTAGTTAAGCAACTATATAATGCTTTTCCATTAGTTAGTTTAGATGCATCGTTACTTGTAACTCTTTGAATTAAGTCAAGAGCGTTTTCTCCTTTTAAAATAAATTCTCCCATGTGGCTTACATCAAACATGCCAGCACTGTTACGTACAGTTGCATGTTCATCGTTAATACCTGTGTAAGAAATAGGCATATTATAACCTGCAAATTCAGCCATTTTAGCTCCTAATGCTATATGCTTGTGGGTAAAAGGAGTTGATTTCATTGTTGAAATATTTTGAAATATGAATTAAAAATTTTTGCAAATGTAAGTGTAAATCTGAGGAAGTAAAAAATGATTACGCTTTTGTAGATGTAATAATTTTTATTAAGGAATATTATTCACTATTTCTCCTAATTCTTTATCTATAGAGCCAGTTTTTCCATATTCTACCACTCTGCCAACTTCTTTTTCATTGTGTAAAATAATAAAAGTAGGCACATGGGTAACTTCAAATTTTTTATGTAATTGATGAATAGTTGTTTTCTCTCTATCTACACCAATTAAATAAATTTTATTAGCAGGAAAATTACTTTTATCAGTTAGTTTATAAAATAAAGGCAATAAATTTTGAGTATCTTCACACCAAGTACCTCCAAAAACAACTACTTCAAATTTATCTTTATTCTTTGCAAAAGCATTAATAGCATCATTGTCTGGTTGTACAAATTTATAATTATCATTAAACCACTTAAAAGCTGTATCAGTTTCTAAAATAGTTCTATTGATAGTACCTTTTAAAATTTTTGCATGTTTATCATGCCCATCATCTCTACTTGTTGTATAATTTTCTTTAGATAAATTTTTTAAAGAAGAATATTGACAAGATGTAATTACTGTAGCCATAATACTAATTAAAATAAATTTTTTCATGAAAGAATATTTAATTCGTTAAACCAGATTTTATTTCTATTAAAAAGTTTTTTATTTTTTTTAATGAAAGTAATAGTTGTTGATTACTATCTAACTTTCCTTTATTTTCTTTTAAATATTTTTTTGCTCCATCTAAAGAAAACTTTTTATTACGTAATAAATAATAAATTATTTGTAGGTTTTTAATATCCTCAAACCTAAATAATCTGTCGCCTTTTCTGTTTTTTCTAGGTTGTAGAATATCAAACTCTGTTTCCCACATTCTTATTAATGAGGTGTTTACATTAAAAAATGCTGCAACTTCTCTAATTGGATAATAAAGTTTTTGTTTTAAAGTTTCATCATCTGGTATGTTTACAGTAGATAATTCATCATCCATTTCTTTAAAACTTTTTCTGCCTCTTTTTCCTATACTTGTAGTTGATATTAATTTGGTAGATGTTGGTTTTATTACTTCTTTATTTGGCTGTTTTGTTGCTTTATCGTTTTTAACTTTTACAACAATATTGTCATTTGCATAAACAATATTTTTTTCTTCAGCAGTTGTTGGCACAATAGGTTTTGGTGTAGCTTTAGGAGCTTCTGTTACAGTTTCTAATAAATTTGCAAAAAGGTCTAATTGCTGAATTACTTTTTTAGCCATAGTGTAAAAGTAATAAATGATTTAATGTAATTATCAACTTTAATTTTTGTTGGTGGAAAATATGTAAACAACAGAAATGACAGTAAAAACATATCTTGCAGCTATGAATAATATTAAAACTATTTGTGTTTGTGGTGCTGGTACAATGGGAAGTGGAATAGCCCAAGTTGCTGCACAAGCAAATTTTAGTACTATTTTATTTGATGTAAATGAAGTTGTTTTAAATAAAGCTCAAACAGCTATTACTACAAGTTTAAATAAGTTAGTAGAAAAAAGTAAAATTACTGAAGAACAAAAAAATATCATTTTACAAAACATAACTTTTACTTCAGCTATTCAACATTGTAAGGCAGACTTAATTATAGAAGCTATTATAGAAAAGCAAGAAGCTAAAGTAAATTTATTTAATCAGTTAGCAGATTTGAATGATGAGCAAACTATTTTAGCTACTAATACATCATCTATTAGTATTAATGCTATTGCAAAAGATTGTAAAAATGCTCATCAAATTGTGGGTATGCACTTTTTTAATCCTGCAACTATTATGAAGTTGGTAGAAATTGTAAAAACCGACCAAACACCTTCTACCATTATAGATACTTTATTAACTGTATGCAAACAAATGAATAAAGTAGCAGTAATTTGTAAAGATTCTCCAGGATTTATTGTTAATCGTGTGGCAAGGCATTATTATTTAGAAGCTATGAAATTAGTAGAGCAAAACTTAGCTACTTACGAAAATGTAGATGCAATAATGGAAGCAAGTGGTTTTAAAATGGGTCCTTTTAAGTTAATGGATTTAATAGGTATGGATATTAATTTTAGTGTAAGTAATATTGTTTGGGAAGCACTTGATAAACCTGAACGTTTAAAACCCTCAGTTTTACAACAGCAAAAAGTGGCAGAAGGTGCATTAGGTAAAAAAACTGGTAAAGGTTTTTACACTTATTAATTTAAATTGCAGTTATGTTTATAAGATGGTTTAATTGGCGTACTTTATTAGCATTTGCTGCAATAATAATTATTGGTAGTAGTATTATTTATTCTAATTATTTGGCTAAAAAAATTACGGCTGATGAAAGAAGAAAAATAGAACAATGGGCTGCAGCTGTACGTACTAATAGTAATCCTAATTTTACTGAAACGCATCTTACAGGAAAAATTCTTACAGAAAATAGTATTGAAATTCCTATTCTTTTATTAACAGAAAATGATAGTTTATTAGATTTTAGAAATTTAGATTCAGCAAGCATTTTAACTGATAAAAATTATTTGCAAGAAAAAATTATTGCTTTTAAAAAATTACATCAACCCATTGAATGGATAAACCCTTTTGATAGTACACAAATTAATAAAGTATATTATGGCGATAGTAAATTATTGAGAGAGGTAAGATATTTTCCTATCATACAATTAATTGTTGGTGGTTTATTTGTTTTGATAGTTGTAATTACACAATACAACAGATATAAAAGCAGTCAAAACCAAGTATGGGCTGGCTTAGCTAAAGAAACTGCACATCAATTAGGTACGCCAGTATCTAGTTTACAAGGTTGGGTAGAAATGCTGAAAGAAATTAAAGGCAATGAAAAATTAGTACCAGAAATTGAAAAAGATATACAAAGGCTTTTACTTATTTCTGATAGGTTTGGAAAAATTGGTAGCACACCCATTACAGAAGAAAAAAATATTATTGAGCAGATAAATAATATGATTGATTATGTAAAGAAAAGAGCAGGTGCTAAAGTAAACTTTCAATTAAATACTAATCATGAAACAGAAATTCCTGCAATGATTTCGCCACCTTTATTTGATTGGGTTATAGAAAATTTATTGAAAAATGCTTTAGATGCAATGGATGGCAAAGGAACAATTACTATACAAATTAAAGACGAAGTAAGTAATATTTTAATAGATGTTACAGATACAGGCAAAGGCATTGATAAAAAAAATATTATCAAAGTTTTTAAACCGGGTTTCTCAACTAAAAAAAGAGGCTGGGGCTTAGGCTTAACGCTTACTAAGAGAATAATAGAACAATATCATAAAGGACAAATTTTTGTTTTAAAAAGTGAGCAAGGTATAGGTACTACATTTAGAATTTTACTATCTAAAGGATAATTTACATTAGCTTACCAATTTAATTTTACAATACTATTACCAAATAATGTATCATACAAGCTTATTTTTGTACAAATAATTTTTAGCTATGTATAAATGGATTTTCGTACTCTTAATTTTTCCTTTATTAAGTAATGCACAAACTAAACAAGGTAAACAAAAAAAACACCTAACTAAAAAAGAAAGAAAAGCACAACTTGCCATTGAAAAAGCAAATGCTGTTTTAATAAAAAATTTACAACAACATGTACAATATTTAGCAAGTGATTCTTTAGAAGGTAGAAGAACAGGCACTAAAGGAGAAATTGCTGCAATGAATTATATTGTTGAACAATATACAAAAATTGGTATTGAGCCAATGGGTACAAAAGGCTACATTCAAGAGTTTGATATTGATGAAGGTAAAAAAGTAACTGATAATAGTTTTTTAAAAGTAGATAATCAAATATTAACTTTAAATGATGATTATTATCCACTTGCATTTAGTAGCAATGCAATGCTTAATACTAATGTGGCTATTGCATTAAGTGAAAAAAGTCATCCTTGGTTTTTAGATGTTAGTGAAGTATTAGAAGAAAATAAAAATAATCCTCATTTTGATATTAATGATTTTATCATTAACCAAACAAATACTATTGCAAAAAAAGGAGCATCGGCTTTATTGGTTTATAATTCAAGTAGTATAGCTGATAATATTTTCTTTAATAAAAATGATAAAACAGCAGTACTCAGTATTCCTGTTATTTATTTTAAATATACTACTATTCAAAAGTATTTTGAAGATGCTACTTTAACTAGACATATTGATTTAAGTTTAACCATTACAAGCAATAGTAGAAAGGCTCGTAATGTTGTAGCTTATATAAATAATAATGCTACAAACACAATTATTTTAGGAGCACACTACGATCATTTAGGTTATGGCGAAGATAAAAATGCTTTAGATGCATTGCACGAAATACATAATGGTGCAGATGATAATGCAAGTGGTACAGCAGCTTTAATAGAATTAGCTAAAAAATTAAAAAATACAAGTGCAAAAAATAATAATTATTTACTGATAAATTTTAGTGGAGAAGAATTAGGTTTATTTGGTAGTAAATATTGGATTGAAAATCCAACAATAAAAATTACACCTAACTATATGATAAATATGGATATGGTTGGTCGCTACGATACTGCACATAAACTTACTGTTGGTGGTTATGGTACATCGCCAATTTGGGGAGATGTTTTTACAACTGTATCTAATAAAAATTTAATTATAAAATTTGATAGTACAGGTAGTGGCCCAAGTGATCATGCAAGTTTTTACAGAGCAAATATTCCTGTGCTTTTCTTTTTTACAGGAAGCCATACAGATTATCATAAAACAACTGATGATTGGGAAAAAATAAATTATACAGCTCAAAAAGATATTGTAAATCTTATTTACGATATAGTGCAAGTAACAGATAAAAAAGATAAATTAACTTTTACCAAAACCAATGAAGCTAAAGTAGGAAAAGTAAGATTTTCAGTTAGCCTTGGTGTAATACCAGATTATGGATATACAGGTACAGGCTTAAGAATTGAAGGTGCAAGTCCAGGTAAAATTGGCGATAAAATTGGGTTAAAAGCAGGTGATATTTTATTGCAATTAGGAGAATATAAATTTGTAGATATTAATTCTTACATGCAGGTTCTTAGCAAATTTAAAAAAGGCGATGCTACTAAATTACATATTAGAAGAGGCGATACAGAAATGATTTTTGATATTGTATTTTAATATTAGTATTGCTTGTACAAACTAATAACACAATATGAATATTGGTTTTGAAGCTAAAAGAGCTTTTACAAATGGTACAGGGCTTGGTCATTATAGTAGAACGCTAATAAGTTCTTTAGCTACTTATTTTAATGAGCATGATTATTTTTTATTTACACCAAAAAATACCAACTTATTTAATACTACAGATTTTGCTAATATACATACAGTAACACCTCAAACTTTTCCTGCAAATTTATTTACAGCATTATGGCGTAGCAGTTGGGTAAAAAGCGATTTAAAAAAGTTAAATATTGATGTGTATCATGGCTTAAGCCATGAAATACCATTAGGCATACAACATACAAAAATTCCTTCTGTTGTTACCATGCATGATTTAATTTTTGAAAGATATCCTGAACAATTCAATGCTATTGATGTAAAAATTTATAGAAAAAAATTTAAGTATGCTTGTGCTAATGCAGATAAAATTATTGCTATTAGCCAACAAACAAAACAAGATTTATTGGATTTATATAAAGTAAAAGAAGAAAAAATTAGTGTATGTTATCAAAGTTGTAACCCAATTTTTGGTAATACTGTTAGTGATGCAGATAAAGCAAGAATACAACAACAATACAATTTGCCCAATGAATATTTTTTATATGTAGGTTCAATCATTGAAAGAAAAAATTTATTACAAATTTGTAAAGGGTTACATTTATTAAAAGATAAATTATCTATTCCATTAGTAGTAATAGGAGAGGGAGGTGCTTATAAAAAATTAGTGAAAGATTATATACATACTCATCAGTTAAATGATAAAGTTATTTTTCTTTCAGAAAAGTTTACGAACGAGAGTTTTAAAAATGCAACAGATTTTCCTGCAATTTATCAACAAGCAGTTTGTATGATTTATCCTTCTACTTTTGAAGGCTTTGGTATTCCTGTATTAGAGGCTTTATGGAGCAAAATACCTGTAATTACCAGCAATGTTTCTTGTATGCCAGAAACTGGTGGCAATGCAGCTTATTATGTAAATCCAACAAGTGATAATGAAATGGCAGATGCTTTATATAATGTTTATACAGATAATAATTTAAGAGATTCTATGATTGAAAAAGGAATTGCTCATGCACAAAATTTTACACAAAAAAACTGTGCAGCTAATGTGATGAATGTTTATCAATCTTTGGTTTAGTAATGAATAATTTTAAAACAGATATAGATAATTGTTTAGCAGTATTGCAAAGTGGAGGAAATATTCTTTATCCAACAGATACAATTTGGGGTGTTGGTTGTGATGCAACAAACTTTGATGCAGTAAATAAAATTATTACACTTAAACAAAGACAAGCTAATAAAAGCTTTGTAGTTTTAGTTAGTAGTATTGAAGAGTTGCAACAATACATTACAAGTTTTGATGAAAAAATAATTGATTATTTGCAACAGCAAACAAAGCCTACAACTGTAATATATCCTAATGCTATTGGCTTAGCTAAAAATGTATTAGCACAAAATGGTACAGTAGCAATAAGAATTTGTAATGATGTGTTTTGTAAAACACTTATTCAACAATTTAAAAAACCTATTGTAAGTACATCTGCAAATATTAGTAACGATCCTTCGCCAGAAAATTTTTTATCAATAGCTAAAGAGCTTATTAATAAAGTAGATTATGTAGTAAAACATAGACAAGATGAAACTACCAAAGCAACACCTTCTACCATTATACAATGGATAAATGGAAGTGCAGTAATACTTCGTAAAACTTAGATGATAGTTGTGTAAAAATTAGTAGGCTTATTAAGCTTTCATATACATTACTTCTTTCACCAATTTTATTGTATTTTCTACACTTGGTAAATAAGCTTCTACTAAATTTGGTGCATAGTGCATTGGTGCATCTGCACTTGTAATTCTTCTTATTGGTGCATCTAAATAATCAAATCCTTCTTTTTGAATACGATAAGTAATTTCTGAGCTTACAGAAGCAAAAGGCCATTGTTCTTCTACAATAACTAATCTATTTGTTTTCTTTACACTTTCTAAAATTGTTTGCCAATCTAATGGTCTTATTGTTCTTAAATCTATTACTTCTGCACTAATACCTTCTTTCTCTAATTCTGTAGCAGCACCTAAAGCTACTTTCATCATTTTATTAAAAGAAACAATGGTTACATCTCTACCAGTTTTTTTAATATCTGCTTTACCAATGGGTATATAATATTCTTCTTCTGGAACTTCACATTTATCGCCATACATTAATTCACTTTCTAAAAAGCAAACAGGGTCTTGCTCGTAACGTAATGCTTGTTTTAATAAACCTTTAGCATCGTAACCATTACTTGGAGAAATAACTTTTAATCCTGGAATATTTGCTAAAAAACTTTCAAATGCTGTACTATGTTGTGCTCCTAATTGTCCTGCACTACCATTAGGACCTCTAAAAACAATTGGACATTTTAATTGTCCACCACTCATTGCCAACATTTTAGAAGCAGTATTCAAAATTTGATCTAATGCTAAAACAGAAAAATTCCAAGTCATAAATTCTACAATAGGTTTTAAGCCATTTTGTGCAGCACCAACACCAATTGCAGCAAAACCTAATTCAGTAATTGGAGTATCAATTACACGTTTAGGTCCAAACTCTGCTAACATACCTTGGCTTACTTTATATGCACCATTATATTCAGCAACTTCTTCGCCCATTAAAAAAATTTTTTCATCTCTTCTCATTTCTTCACTCATGGCTTCTCTTAGTGCCTCTCTAAAAGCTATTGTACGCATAATAATTTTTATTAAAATTTTGAATAGCAAAAATATGTGATTGCATTATATAAAAGAAACGCAAAGCAAAAAAATGCCTTGCGTTCAAAAGTATTTATTGATGGATAATTTAATTGAGACTTCTAAAATCTACTGGTACTAATTTACTTACACCAGGTTCTTGCATTGTTACACCATAAATTACATCTACAGCACCCATTGTTTGTTTATTGTGTGTTACAATAATAAACTGAGAGTTATCGCTAAACTTCTTAATCATTTGCGTAAACTTGCCAACATTTGCATCATCTAAAGGAGCATCTACCTCGTCTAAAATACAGAATGGTGCAGGTTTAATTAAGTAAATTGCAAATAATAATGCAGTTGCTGTTAATGTTTTTTCTCCACCACTTAATTGTGTAATAGAAGATGGACGTTTGCCTTTAGGCTTTGCAATAATATCTACACCAGTTTCTGCTAAATTTTCTGGATCAACTAAAATCATATCTGCAGTATCTTCTTCTGTAAATAATGCTTTAAATACTTTTTGAAAATTATCTCTTACCTGATTAAAAGTATCTAAGAATTGTTGATTAGCAGTAGCTTCTACTTCTTGTATAGTTTGTAACAAACTTTCTTTTGCTTGTACTAAATCATTTTTTTGTTCTAAAATAAATTCGTAGCGTTTGCTCATTTCTGTAAAAGCCTCTATTGCCATAGGGTTTACTTCGCCCATATTATCTAAACGTTTACGCAATTTATCGCTATTGGCTTGTAACTCTTCTAAACTAGTTTCAGTAATTCTAGCTTGTTCTAAAATTTCATCTAACTCAACTTTAAACTCTACATGCATTCTTTCTTTCATGCCTGCAAGGTTTAATTTTAAATCGTTTAATTTATCTTTTATTGCACTTAATAAATATTCAATATTTTCTTTTTCTTTAATCTTATGTCTTATTTCACTTTCTTTTTCTTGTAAAGCATTTCTTAAATTATAATAAGCTTGGTCGGCCTCATTTAATTGTTTTTCTTCTGCATCTTTTGTTTGCATTAAAGCTAAAAATGCTTCTTCATTTTCTAATAATGTTTTTTCTCCTAAGCTAATGTTTTCAACAGCTTCAGCAAGTTGTGTAGTATTATTTTCTATTTGTAAATGCAAATCTTTCAGCTGATTTTGTTTAAATGTTAGCTCTTGTTTTACAGCATTAATTTTACTTTGTTGCCTTGTAAGGTTTAAATTATTTTCGTTAAATATTGCTGTAGCACTATTATAAGCTTGTTCTGCTGATTGATAATCTTGTTCTACAATTTTTAATTCATCACCTACTTTTTGCATTTCAATGGTAAGAGCATTAAAAATTTCTCTTGTAGCTGCAATAGCATTATTCTCTTCTTGTAATCTGCTTTCTGTATCTTTTAATTTTTGTTGAGTATTTAATTGTGCAGCTTGTAAGTTTTCAATTTTATTTTTTAATGCAAAAAACTGATTTGTTAATTGGTTAATTTCATTTTCAGTTTGTTTAATAGCATTTTCTTTTAATTGTTCATTAAAACCAATAACTGCATTGTGGCGTATTTGAATTTCTGCTTTTAAAGCATTTACTACAGCTTCTTGTAATACAATTTCTTCTTGTAGTTTTTCTAAATTTTTAATACGACCAATTTTTTTACCTTCAAACAAACCAACACTACCACCAGTAAGTGTGTATTTACCTTTTACATATTTACCAGTTTTTTCAAGCACTACAGCATTTTGTGCATCATGTATTGCATCGTCATTTTCTGCAATAAAAACATTGGCTAATAAATGGTGTGCTAGTTTACTATATTGTTCATCTACCTCAATTACATCTAATGCTTTAATGGTATTAGCAGGTTGTGAATAGTTAGTTTCGTTTTCTGCTAACTTATCTAATAAAAAGAAATTGGCTTTACCTTTTTTATGTTCATCTAATAATTGAATAGCACTTAAACCTTCTTGTAAATTATTAACAACATAATAGTTTAAATATGGCTCTAACACATTTTCTACAGCAGCTCTATATGCTTCTTTTACATACATAATATCTGAAAGAAGTGGAGCTTGCTTACCCCAAGCAGTATTGTTGTGTAAAAACTTTACACTTTCAGGATATCCATCCATCGAGTCTATTAAACTTTTTAATAGAGCATACTCATTTTTCTTGCTATCTAATTTTCTGTTTTCTTCTGCTAATTCATTTCTTAAACCCTCTAACTGAGCTTGTGTTTCAAAAATTTGTTCTTTTGTTTTTTCGTGTTGTTCTTGTAGTTGTTGTAAATCTGTTTTTTTAGTATTTAGTAAAGTTTCTTTTTCTGTTAATTCATTAGAAAGCTGTGCTAATTGTTGCTCTCTTTGTTGTTGCTCTTCTGTAAATTGTGTTGCTGCTCTTTGTAAATTTTGAATAGATGTATCGGCAACAGCAACTTTTTTTTCTGCATCAAATTTATTTCTTTGTATTTGTTGATATTGGTTTCTTAAAGTATCTACACTTGTTCTGCTTTTATCAAAACTACTTCTTTGATTATCCATAGCTAATCTAGCACTCTCAACAGTAGAAGTAATTTCGGTTAATTTATTTTCTTCGTCTGTTAATTGTTGTTGAGAGAAAGCAATACTATCTTCTGTAGTTTTTAATTGTCCTTCTGCTTTATTTAAAAAATCTTTTAAGCCTGCTTCTTTTTCTTTTAGGTATAATAATTTTTGAGCAGCAAGATTTTTATCGTTTTCAGTGGTTCTTAGTTTTTGTAACAAATCATTAAACTGATGTTGCTGAACTTGTAAGGCTTTTTCTTGTTCTATAAAACCTGTTTTTTCTTTTTCTAATGCAGCTTCATCTGTTGCAATTGTAGCTTCTAACTGTATTTTACGATTAGTTTCAGCATCTTGTTGTTCGTGTAATTCTTTATAAGTAAGATTAAAACCTTCTAAAGATGCTTTTGCTAATTCAATAGCAATTTCTTTATACTCGTTTTTAATTTCATAATATTTTTCAGCTTTTTTTGCTTGGCTTTCTAATGATTTAAGCTGATTATTTATTTCGAATAATAAATCTTCTAAACGAGATAAGTCTTGCTCTGTAGCATCTAATTTATTTTTAGCTTCTTTTTTTCTTGTTTTATAAATTGTAATTCCAGCAGCTTGTTCTAACATTTTTCTACGGCTATTATCCTTGTCTTTAATAATATCATCTACCATTCCTAATTCTATAATAGCATAGCTGTCGTTACTTACACCTGTATCTAAAAATAAATTATGAATATCTTTTAAACGACATTGTACATCATTTAAGCGATATTCACTTTCGCCATTTTTATAAAATCTTCTTGTAACTGTAACAGTTGAAAACTCTGTAGGTAAAAGGTTTTTAGTATTTTCAAAAGTTAAACTAACTTCTGCTAATCCACTTGCACTTCTTGTTTTAGAGCCATTAAAAACTAATGCTTCTAAATTTTCACTTCTTAATGCCGATATTTTTTGTTCGCCAATAACCCATCTTATACTATCTATAATATTACTTTTTCCACAACCATTAGGACCAATAATGCCTGTAATACCTTCATCAAAACTTACAATAGTTTTATCAGCAAAGCTTTTAAATCCTTTTATTTCTAACGATTTTAATTTCATACTTTATACTAACCATTTTATAGTACCTGCGAACATAGTTTATTTATGTTGTTAATGAAAACACCAATTATTCAGTGTGTATAAGTAGTGAGGAAATTATAGTTAAATACTATAAGTTTTAATAGAATTTATTGAATTGTATTGAGTATAAGTAAATTATGCCAAGTTGATGATGAATAAATAAAGGTAGATTTATTTCAACTTAAAATATGCATTAAAATTTATAATTCTTTAAAAATTAGCTATTTAGAATATTTTATCTTTTATATTTTAAAATACCGATTTTGCCTTTTTCTCCTGCTAAGAAAACTATTTTTTTAACTGGCGAAACCATACAAACATTAAAACCTTCTTTAGTAATACTTAACCAATCATCGCCACCATCATTACTATAATCTACACCATTTGGTCCACAGGCAACTAATTGCTCTTTATCTATTAATTGAATACAACTTCTATAACCAAAAGGAGGCGATGTATCTGGCGAATCCCATTTTTTACCATTACTATTTGTCCAATATAAATTATCGTAAGTGCTATGAGGTAATTTATAATCTCCACCAATGCAGTAAAACTTTTTACCATCAGTAGCAATAGAAAAAGTTCCAGTAGATTCTACACCTTGATTAATAGGAATTTGATAGCCTACACTTTTTTTACCTTCTTTACCTATTAAATAAAAATTACTTACTAAGCCACCAGTTGCAAATACATAATCAAACTCAGGATGATTTAGCATAATTATATTAGTACCACTTGCTGCAAATAAACCTTCACCTTGTCTTTCTGCAGGAGGCATTTTATATAAAGGTTCTTGTTCCCATGTATCGCCACCATCTGATGTTTTAATAATATAGAAAAAATTTCTTCCTGCATTACCTACATTAATTGGGTCGCCAATACATACACCTTCTTTATCATTTCTAAAATCCATTGCATCTAAAAACATACCTTCTGTATTTTTTGTAAATACAACATTCCATGTATGTCCACCATCTTTAGTTTTTAATAAATAGGCAGGATTACCAACAGCCATAATAATAGCTGTATTACTATCAAATGCATGAATATCTCTAAAATCTTTTGTTTCAAAATCTTTTACTTTAATCCAAGCCCAACTATTTCCTGCATTAGTACTTTTTCCTACAGTTCCATTATTACCACTAACCCAAATTACATCATCGTTAGGAATGCTCATACCTCTAAAACTAACATTGGTAGGTGCACCAGTAGTTAATAATTGTACACCTCTTTTTTGTGCAAAGCAAAAATTATTTATAATAAATATGGAAGTAATTAGTATAGTGAATTTTAATTTTATCATACAAATTTTTATTTGATAATTTTATTAAGTGAATATACAATTATAGTGCAATAAATTTATTTTAATAAAAAACGATTTAATTAAAAAAATATTTTCTTTAGGTTAATCGTTATAATAAATCTTTATCTTTGTCAAGATTTTTTACAACCACAACTTTGCTATATGACTTGGAAACAACTATTCACTTCATCGGTAGGCAAGAAATTAATCATGGGCTTTACCGGACTTTTTTTAATTTTATTTTTAATTGTACACGTAGCATTAAATGCTTGTATTTGGGCTAATGATGGTGGAAAAATGTTTACCCAAGGTGCTCACTTTATGGGCAGTACAGTAGTGCCAAGAATTTTAGAAATTGGCTTATTTGCAGGTTTAATTTTACATATTGTACAAGGCATTATGTTAGAAATAAAAAATAGACAAGCAAGAGGTAATGTACAATATGCTGTAAGTTTTGGTAATAAAGGAAGCAAATGGTATAGTCGTAGTATGGGTTTATTAGGTACTATTATTTTATTATTTCTCATTATGCATATATATCATTTTTGGTATCCTAACAGAGCAAATCAAGGTTTTTTATTAGGAGAAGAAATAGATTTATATGTAGCAATGAAAGAAACATTTGCTAATATTTGGGTAGTAGTTTTTTATGTATTAGGATGTATTTCTTTAGCATATCATTTAGCACATGGTTTTCAAAGTGCATTTAGAACATTAGGTGTTCATAATAGTCGTTACTTAACATTAATTACAACAACTGGTTATGCTTTTTCTATTATTGTTCCATTAGTATTTGCTTTAATGCCAATTAGTTTTTATTTAGGTTGGATAGAGTAAATACAAAACATAAATAGTACTTAAAATTATTTAGGTTAATAAGTTTTATACAACAAAACTTTACACCTTTAAACTTGAAATTATAAGGATATGTTAGATGCAAAAATTCCTTCGGGCCCAGTAGAAAATAAATGGATAAACTATAAAGGGCATTGTAAATTGGTAAACCCTGCCAATAAAAGAAAATTAGAAGTAATAGTTATAGGAACAGGATTAGCAGGAGCCAGTGCTGCTGCATCTTTAGGAGAGTTAGGTTATAAAGTAAAAACTTTTTGCTTTCAAGATAGTCCACGACGTGCACACTCAATTGCTGCACAAGGTGGTATTAATGCTGCCAAAAATTATCAGAATGATGGTGATAGTACCTTTCGTTTATTTTATGATACAGTAAAAGGTGGCGATTATCGTGCAAGAGAAGCAAATGTTTATCGCTTAGCAGAAGTAAGTGCTAATATTATAGATCAGTGTGTAGCTCAAGGTGTACCTTTTGCCAGAGAATATGGTGGCTTATTAAGCAATCGTTCTTTTGGTGGTGTACAAGTACAAAGAACATTTTATGCTGCAGGACAAACAGGACAACAATTATTAATTGGTGCATATCAAGCTTTAGAAAGACAAATTGCTTTAGGCAATGTAACACAATACTCTCGTCATGAAATGTTAGAAGTAGTAATTGTAGATGGCAAAGCAAGAGGTATTATTGCAAGAGATTTAGTAACAGGAAAATTAGAAAAACATTTTGGACATGCAGTAGTATTATGTAGTGGTGGTTATGGCAATGTATTTTATTTATCTACCAATGCAATGGGAAGTAATGTAACTGCTGCATGGAAAGCACATAAAGCAGGTGCATTTTTTGGTAATCCTTGTTATACACAAATTCACCCAACATGTATTCCTGTTAGTGGAGACCATCAAAGTAAATTAACCTTAATGTCTGAATCATTAAGAAATGACGGACGTATTTGGGTGCCAAAACAAAAGAATGATACAAGAAAAGCAAATGATATTCCGGAAGAAGAACGAGATTATTATTTGGAAAGAAGATATCCTGCATTCGGAAACTTAGTGCCGAGAGATGTAGCATCAAGAGCTGCAAAAGAAAGATGCGATGCTGGTTATGGTGTAGGTACAACTAAACAAGCAGTTTACCTTGATTTCAAACACAACCTGATCAATAAATACGGA
>CAUJDL010000017.1 GCA_963169635.1 Bacteroidota bacterium | reverse complement strand
AGGTTATTATGCAGGAGATTTAAGTGGTATAACGCAAAAGAAAGCTCCATTTTGGTTTCAACCATTTTATAAACCAGGTAAAAAAATTGCTAAAGAAAAAGATTGGAATTTAAAGCTGCAAGAAATTGTAAAAAAAGCACCAGAATGGGATATTGGTTTTATCATTGGTGTACCAGCATGGATACAAATGTTAATGGAAATGATTATTGAACATTATCATTTAAAAAACATACACGATATATGGCCTAACCTTGCCTTTTTTGTTCATGGTGGTGTAAGTTTTGAACCTTATAAAAAAGGATTTGAAAAGTTATTAGGCAAACCCATTACTTATATTGAAACTTATTTAGCCAGCGAAGGTTTTATTGCTTATCAAGATAGACAGAATGCTAAAGGCATGCGTTTAGTAACTAACGAACATATTTTTTTAGAGTTTGTACCTTTTAATGATAAAAATTTTGATGCAGATGGAGAAATAATTGAAAGCCCTGAAACATTCATGATTCATGAAGTAGAAGAAAATAAAGACTATGCTTTATTAATAAGCACTACTGCAGGAACTTGGCGTTATTTAATAGGCGATACTCTAAAATTTGTAGATAAAGAAAGAAGCGAAATAATTATTTCTGGCAGAACAAAACATTTTTTAAGCTTAGTAGGAGAGCATTTAAGTGTAGAGAATATGAATAAAGCTATAAAATTAGTAAGTGAAGAATTAAATATTAGTATTCCTGAATTTACAGTAGCTGGTGTACCTTACAACAATTTTTTTGCTCATCATTGGTATATTGCTTGTAACGATAATGTAGATGCTAAAGCTTTAGCAAAACTAATTGATGATAAATTAAAAATACTTAACGATGATTATGCAGTAGAACGTAATAGTGCATTAAAAGAAGTTTTCTTAGATGTATTAACAGAAAAACAATTTATGGAGTTTTTACATTTAAAAGGAAAAATAGGAGGGCAGCATAAATTTCCAAGAGTTTTAAAAGGTAATATGTTTAAAGATTGGGAGTTGTTTTTAAAAGGAGAACTAACATTAGCTCAAGAATAAAAACTAACTTTTTGTAAACCCTGTTTTTATTAAGTAATTAGCCATTCAATTACTCATTAAATTTATTATGTTAGAAGCAATTGTAAGTGGATTAACTTTAGGATTAATACTTTCTATATCTGTAGGGCCAGTAATTTTTGCTATTATTAGGCAAAGTCTAACAAATGGACATAAAGGAGGTTATGCATTTATATTAGGAGTTTCTGCAAGCGATATTACACTTGTGTTATTGTGTAATTTACTAAGTTCATTATTTCAACATTTTTTAAATAATAAATTAATTATAGGCATCATTGGTAGCATATTTTTAATAGCAATTGGTATTTATACATTATTCTTTAAAAAGAAATTAAATTTCACCAATGATAATTCACTCCCAACTAAGCAGTTTAAAAAAAGAGAATTAGTAGCTATTGCATTATCAGGATATTTTATGAATATGCTTAATCCAGGTGTATTTATTTTTTGGTTAGCAGCTACAGCAAAAATTCATGCTCAATCTTCTGTACAAGAGCATCCTTTAAGATATCTTGTTACAGTATTTTTTATTTGTATTGCATTTGTATTAATAACAGATATAGCTAAAGTATTACTTGCAGGAAAAATTAGAAAAAAACTTACACCACATAATATTCATATCATCAATAAAGTTTCTGGAATTATTTTAATAGGCTTTGGTATGGCATTAATTTGGGGTGTTATTTTTCATGGATTATAAATTTTCTTATCCAAAAAACATATAGCTTAATAATATAGCAGTAATAATACCTACCAAATCTGCTAATAACATTGCACCAATGGTATAACGTGTATTTTTAATTGCAACAGCACCATAGTAAACAGCTACTACATAAAAAGTAGTATCGCTAGAGCCTTGTAAAACACTACTTAAACGCCCAGCATAAGAATCTGCTCCAAAAATTTTCATGGTATCAATCATCATGCCTCTTGCAGCACTGCCACTCATAGGTTTTATTAAAGCTGTTGGTAACCCATCTACAAATCTTGTATCAAAACCAAATACTAAAAACAATTGTTTCATGCCTTCAATAATTACATCAAAGCATCCACTTGTTCTTAACATACTTATTGCTACTAACATACCAACTAAATAAGGAATAATTTTTATTGCAGTTTCAAAACCACCTTTTGCACCATCTACAAAAGCATCAAATACACTTACTTTTTTGTATAAACCACCAATAACAATTAATAAAAAAATAAACAGTATTAATCCATTACTTAATAAGCCACTAAAAACATCTACACCATCTTTAGTTAATGTTCTGATATATAAAACTAATGCAGCAATTACTGCACTAATACCTAAAACCCAAATTAAAATAATAGGTTGTAATACATTTATTTTTTGTTTAAAAGAAACAATAAGCATTGCAGCCATAGTAGCTGCAAATGTGGCAATCATACAAGGTATAAAAATATCTGTTGGGTTTGCTGCTCCTAACTCTGCACGAAAAGCAATAATGGTAATAGGAATTAAAGTAAGTCCACTTGCATGCAAACATAAAAACATTACTTGTGCATTTGAGGCTTTTTCTTTATCTGGATTTACCTCTTGTAAGCTTTGCATTGCTTTAATACCAAAAGGTGTAGCAGCATTATCCATATTTAATAAATTGGCAGAAAAATTTAAAATCATGTGTCCAAATGCAGGATGATTTTTGGGTAATTCTGGAAATAATTTACTAAAGAATGGACCAATAATTCTAGACAAAAAATTTATAGCACCTGCTTTTTCTGCAATACTTAAAAGTCCCATAAATAAAGCCATTATACCAATTAATCCTATACAAATATTTACAGCAACAGTACAAGTAGCTAAAATGCCATCTGCACTTTGTTTAGAATAAGAGATATATTGTCCATCATTATTTTTTGTATAAATTTTTTCTCCCGATTTATATTCTTTATTTTTTTGAATAGTAGTTAAAATAGTATTGCTTAATAAAGAGCTATCAATAATTTTTGTTTTAGATGTATCGCCTTGTTTACCAACAACCATTTTATTAAACATGTTGGTACCTGCATCAAAAAACAACATTCTGCTTAGTGCTACAATAATTGCTGTAATTATAAATGCACTCCAAATTTTACTTAATGCCATAATTTTTTATTAATGAATCAATATAATTAATCTTAGTATTTTAAGCTAATAATAATTGTCTTTTATATAATTGAATAGTATTTTCAAAACCTATATATAATGCATCTGCAATAAGAGCATGGCCAATACTTACTTCTGCTAATCCTTTAATATTATTAGCAAAATATGGTAAGTTATGAAGGTCTAAATCATGCCCTGCATTTATACCTAAACCTAAAGTTTTAGCTTTTAATGCAGCTAATTTATAAGGCTCAATGGCTTTAGTTTTATCTATTAAAAATTGTTTTGCATAAGCTTCTGTATATAATTCTATTCTATCTGTACCTGTAAGTGCTGCTCCTTCTATCATTGTTATAATAGGATCTACAAAAATTGATACACGAATACCTGCATTTTTAAAAATGCTAATAATATCTGTTAAATAATTTTTATGTTCTATGGTATTCCACCCATGATCAGAGGTTAATTGTCCTAAAGTATCTGGTACTAATGTTACTTGATGTGGTTTTGTTGCTAAAACTAATTGTACAAATTTTTCTTCTCTTGGATTACCTTCTATATTAAACTCTGTTGTTATAACATTTTTTATGTCTTTTACATCTTGATAAGTAATATGTCTTTCATCTGGTCTTGGATGTACTGTAATACCATCTGCACCAAAATTTTGTGCATTAATAGCAGCTTTTACAACATCTGGATTATTGCCTCCTCTACTATTTCTTAATGTAGCAAACTTGTTAATGTTTACACTTAATTTAATCATACTAATTTTAACTGTTTACTTTTCTACAATAATTTTAAAATTACTTTCAAAAATAAAATATAAAACTTGTAAATATAATTGATAAAAAAATAGTGTACAATTTATAATTTCAGATAACTTTAATTAAAATAAAATATTTATGTATCGTAGTACAAATGCTTTAAGCGATTTGGGTTTATGGATGTTAATAGCTTTTAATCTTTATACAATTTATTATTGTTATAATTTCCCTAATGAAATACATACTGTTTATGTAATATTTTGGATGCAAAGCGTAAGCATTGGATTCTTTAATGTTTTAGGTATGCTATACTTTAATAAGAGAGATATTTTAGCTTTTAATGCAGATAATTCTGGTAAAGATAATAGAGGCTGTGCTGCATTATTTTTTACTTTTCATTATGGTACATTTCATTTTGTGTATTTAATTTTTTTATTGGTTAAATTAGTAGATTTTAAACAATTAGATTTTACGTTTATTAAACTTTCTTTCTGGATTATTATTGCTACTGGTGTGTTACAATTTATACAAGATTTTAATAAAAGCAAAACACAACCTGTAAATGCTAATACCTTATTTGCTTTACCTTATTTAAGAGTAGTACCTATGCACTTAGCTATTTTAGCACCTAATTTTTTAAATATTTCTGCCACATTTTTATTTCTTATCTTAAAAACATTGGCAGATGTTTTTATGCATATTATTTATAAAAAATTTGTGTTTAAAAAGCAATCTATTTAGTTTTCATATAAAAAAAAGAGGTTACAATTAAGCAACCTCTTTTTTTTATTTAATAAATAACTAATTAAAAACTTAAACGTACACCTAATTGGCTTACCCAACGAGCACTAAATGTTGGCGATGTACTTGTACTTACAGAATAAGGATTACCATCTGTTGGAGGTCTAAAGTTAAATATTGGAACTGTACCACCAGTTTGGAAACGTCTAAATTGTATTAACTGATAAGTATCAAAACTTGCAAAGTATTGACGACCCCACTTTCTGTTTAACATGTTAGTGAAATTAAAGATATCGTAACTAATTTGTATTTGATAAGTTTTCTTAGCAATTTTAATATTGAAATCTTGTTTAATATTCAAGTCTAATACATTGGTAAATGGTAATCTTCCACCATTTCTTTCTGCATACTGACCTCTTCTATTCCTTAAATAATTATCATTGTTTATATATTGCTCTAAAGCTGCTTTTTGCTGTGCTGGTGTTAATGGATTACCACTTACTGTTTCAAATACAGCATTATTAATATCGCTTGCTGTTGGTATATAAATTAAATCTTGGGCATTGCTTGTACTTACATCTCTAACCATTGAGCCACTGTAAACATAAGTTAATGGATTACCACTTTGGCCAGTATAGAATAAACTAATAGTAGTAGCCATAGATTTATTAGCATA
>CAUJDL010000016.1 GCA_963169635.1 Bacteroidota bacterium | reverse complement strand
AAATAAGTTGCTTACATTACATCATTAAAATTTACAATTATGAAAATAGCTTTTCATGGTGCAGCACAAACTGTTACAGGCTCTAAGCATTTAATAACATTAAAAAATGGTAAAAAAATTTTATTGGATTGTGGTATGTTTCAAGGCTTAGGAAAAGATACAGGCAACTTAAATGCAACATTTGGTTTTGATGCTAAAGAAGTTGATGTAATGATTCTTTCTCATGCTCATATAGATCATAGTGGTTTAATTCCTAAATTGTATAATGATGGTTATAGAGGTACTATTTTTTGTACACCTGCAACTTTTGATTTAGCAAAAGTTTTATTAGAAGATTCTGCAACTATACAAAGAGATGATACCAGATTTTTAAACAAACGTAGAGCTAAAACAGGTTTGCCACCTATTAAACCTTTATACTCTATTGAAGATGCTACAAACTCTTTTTCTTTATTTGATAAAAAAGAATATGAACATTGGTTTAAGGTAACTGATGGTGTACAAGCAATGTTTACAGATGCAGGTCATATAATTGGTAGTGCATCTGTTCATTTAAAAATTAATGAAAATGGTAAAACTACCAGATTAACTTTTAGTGGCGATGTTGGTCGTTACAGAGATTTAATTTTAAAAAGTCCAGAAACTTTTCCTCAAGCAGATTATATAATTATTGAAAGTACTTATGGAGATAAATTACACGAAGATGCTTTTAATGGATTAGAAACTTTAAATAATTGGATTACTAAAACTTGTATTGAAAAGAAAGGGAAACTTATTATACCAGCTTTTAGTGTAGGCAGAACACAAGAGTTATTATATATGCTTAATCAATTAAGTTTAGAAAAAAAACTTCCTAAAATTCCTGTTTATGTTGATAGTCCATTAAGCCATGAAGCAACAGAAATTGTAAAAAGTTATCCAAGATATTTTAATAGCAGGGTAAAAAAAGTTTTAGCAATAGATAATGACCCATTTGATTTTCCTGGATTAAATTTTGTTGGCAATGCAGATGAAAGTAAAGCACTCAATTATAATCCTCAACCCATGATTATTATTAGTGCAAGTGGTATGGCAGATGCAGGACGAATAAAACATCATATTGCTAATAATATTCACGACAAAAAAAATACTATTTTATTAGTAGGTTATTGTGAGCCTCATTCTTTAGGAGGTAGAATTTTAAATGGTGCAGATGAGGTAAGAATTTTTGGAGAAATGTATAAAGTAATTGCAGAAGTTGGTAAAATGCACACCATGAGTGCACATGGAGATTATGATGATTTATGTCAGTTTTTATCTTGCCAAAATCCTGAATTAGTAAATAAAGTTTTTGTAGTACATGGCGAACCAGAAGTTATGGCAGAATTTCAAAGAAGATTATTGAAAAAAGGTTTTAAAGATGTTATTACGCCTAAAATGCATGAAGAGTTTATTGTAGAGTAATCATTGTAAATATTTTAATTTAATACAAATACGAAATTTATATTTGCTTATGCTGAAACAAACACTTTTACAAGCTATTCATGCAGGAGCTTTAGTAATAAAAGAAAATTTTGATAAACAATTTACTATCTCTAATAAAGAAGGTATTAATAATTTAGTTACAGAAGTAGATTTAAAAAGTGAACAAGCAATTATTCAAATTATTAAACAAAATTTTCCGCAACATTTTATTTTAAGTGAAGAAATTGGTGAAGTAAAACAAGATAGTGAATATAAATGGATAATAGACCCTATTGATGGTACAGTAAACTATGCCAATCATATACCAATTTGTTGTGTAAGTATTGCCATTGAAAAAAATGGTTCTATGATTTTTGGTGCAGTATATAATCCTTTTATGCAGGAATTATTTTTTGCAGAAAAAAATATGGGTGCTACTTTAAATGAACATAAAATTTCTGTTTCAGAAAAATCTGCTGTTAAAAGTAGTTGTTTGGTTACAGGATTTCCTTATACATATTTAGATAGCCTAAATGGACCATTACAAGTATTTGAAAAATTAATAAGAAAAGGAATACCAGTAAGAAGATTAGGAAGTGCAGCTATAGATTTATGTTGGGTAGCAGCAGGAAGATTTGATGGATTTTATGAACATAAATTAAGTGCATGGGATAGTGCTGCTGGTTTTTTAATAGTAGAAGAAGCTGGTGGAAAAGTAACAGATTTAAAAGGTAATTATTACAATCCATATCAGCCAGGTATTATTGCTACTAATGGTAAAATACATGAGCAATTAGTTAATATTGTCAATGGAGGAAATGTGTAACATAAAATAAATTTTAATAAAGCATAATTGATAACTTATCTAACATGAATAGTTTTGGAAAATTATTATCAGTACAAATATTTGGCGAAAGTCATGGTGCTTATGTTGGTGTAATTATCAATGGTGTTACAGCAGGTTTACCAATTGCTGAAGATGATTTAATACCAGACCTTGAAAGACGAAAAGCCAATGATATAAAAGGAACAACACCAAGAAAAGAAACTGATAAACCTATTTTTATTGCAGGAATTTTTAATGGCAAAGCCACTGGTTTTCCTATTACTATTCTTTTTGAAAATAATAATGTAAAAACAGCGGATTACGAACAACAAAGAAATATTCCAAGGCCAGGTCATGCAGATTGGGTAGCACATCAAAAGTTTGGAGGACATGAAGATTATAGGGGAGGAGGACATTTTAGTGCAAGACTTACTACTGCTTTAGTTGCTGCTGGTGCTATTGCAAAAAAAATGATAGCACCTATAAATATTGCTGCTAAAGTAATTGCTGTTGCAGGAGAAGATGATATTGAAAAAGGATTACAAAAAGCAATTGATGCAAAAGACTCTGTAGGTGGTATTGTAGAGTGTAAAGTAAATAATGTACCTATTGGTTTAGGCGAACCTTATTTTAATTCTTTAGAATCATTATTGGCTCATATAATTTTTGCAATACCTGCAGTAAAAGGTATAGAATTTGGAAGTGGTTTTAATGCAGCAAAAATGTTTGGTAGCATACATAACGATGCAATAGAAAATATGCAAGGCAAAACAACTACTAATTATGCAGGAGGTATTGTAGGTGGCATATCTAATGGTAATGAATTAATTTTTAGAGTAGCATTTAAACCAACTTCCTCTACACCTAAAGAACAAAAAAGTTTAAATTGGCAAACAGAACAAGTAGAAACTTTTTCTATTAAAGGTCGTCATGATTTATGTGTAGCATTAAGAGCACCTGTTATTATAGAAGCTGTTACTGCATTGGTATTAGCAGATTGTATGCTATTAGAACAAAAAATTAAGAGAGTAATTTAATTAAAGTTTTATACTTAAATAAGCATAAGAAGTATCTGTTTCAAATACTTTAATACTAATAGCTGTAATATTATTTGCTGTAAGTAAATTTTTTTGTTCTGCAATAATTAAATCTGCAAAATATTTACACAAATTTTCTGCAGTAGAATCGAAAGGTAAAATGTAATAACGCCAACTTCTTTGTTCAAAAACTTCTTTTAATTCTACATCTTTTGAAGAAATAATTGTAGTATGGTCTATAGCTTTAATATATGGATCTACTATTTTTTTTATAACATTAAAATCTATGACAATACCATTTTCATTTGGTTCTCCTTCAAACTCTACAATCATTTTATAAGAATGGCCATGTAAGTGTTTACATTTTCCTTCGTGCCAAGGAATTCTATGAGCTGCTTCCCATTTAAAAGTTTTTGCTACTATCATTTTATCAATACTATACTTAAAATTATCTTTAAAGTCTTTAATTTTTAACGAACGAAAATATAGCTATTTATACTAATAGCCAATACAAACTGTTAATGTAGTGATAAAACAAGTTTTAACTAGTAGAAAAAACATCTATTAAAAAATAATACTCATTCAAAAAATATTCTATAGTATTTATAAATACTATCATATTATATAAAATAAAAAATAAAATTTTATTTTCTTCTTGGAAAATATCCTTAAAACTCTATTTTTGCCGTCCTTAAAGAATCTGAAAATGATTCTGGACCTATAGCTCAGTTGGTTAGAGCACCTGACTCATAATCAGGGGGTCCCTGGTTCAAGCCCAGGTGGGTCCACCAAAAAAAGCTGAATGATACATTTCATTCAGCTTTTTCTTTTTATGATAATATAGAAATTATCTTCTAAAATTTCTTGAGTTAATATTTGATATACCAACTAACTCATCATGTCTGCCACTTAAAGAACGATAGTAAACAAAAATGGTATAATCGTTTTCAGTTTCCCAAAAATTTCCTTCTGTAAAAGTAAAATCTGGTTGTGCATTTATTTTGTTATTATCTTTTGTAACATAAGTATAAGAGTAATATCCTTGCTTTAATAAAAAGCTTTTTTGATATACACCATCTGCTTCATTAAACTCCATTTTAGAAGAGTCTGATAATCCACCATTAATAAAATTACCAACTACATATACATCTTTAGATAAGAAAGGTTTATTGCCATCTGGTACAAAATTAAATTGCACATTAGCATAATCTGCTTGCCAAAATGGATTGATGTTTTCTGTAGTATTTATAAAATACCAACCATTATAATCTCTAAAATATGTATAGCGTACAGAAGTTCTTGCTAAGTCTGGTCTTAAAATAATTTCATTAGGTTGTACTGATTTATCAATACTTTCTACACGTTCTGTAGCTAAACGAAAACTTCTTAAATCTGCCCATCTATATTCTTTACCAGATGCAAATAAGCAATCTTGCTCTCCATTATATTCTAAAATATTTCCTCTAATAAAAACAGGCATAATATTTCTTACAATATTATCCCATCTATGATTTTGCATAATGACAACTTTTACTTGTTGTTGTGGATTGATAGGATTTAGTTGTGCTACATTTACACTTACTTGCACTCTTTGATGTGTACGAAATAAACTATTATCAAAAGGTTGTAAAATTTGTGCACCAATGGTAGCTCTATTATCTACTACAAAAAATCTTTTAGTAAAAGCCATTTGATTTAAGTCGCCATTTAAATAAACTTTCAATAAATAATTGCCACTTTTAATAGGTACACTTCCTTTAGCAGGTAATAATGCTTGATAATGTACATATCTTGTTTGTGCTATTGACGATACTCTGTACTGATTTAAATTATTTTGTGTAAAGCCTCTTATATAATCAAAGGGACTTAAAGTTGCTTCTTCCCAATTTTCATTACACAATTGAAAAGTATAATAATAACTTTTTACATAACCATCTAAATCATCAAAATGAAGTTCTATTAAATCTGATGAGCCAAGATTAATAACAGGTAAGCTTAACTGATTATTTTGATTGTATAGTTGTACAGTTTTAATATTATCCATAAAAATGGTGTCTTTGCCAATATCTTGTGCATGAATTAAAAAACAACTCAACGAAAAAAATAATACCAAAAAATATTTCATAATTAATATTTATAAATTAATGCAACAGTTGTAAAAGTATTTGATTAAAACATGTAAAACAATTAGATTGTTTGAATTTATTATTTTCTAAAATCGTACCAAAAAATATGAATACGCTGTATTGTGTTAAGAACAATTTGTTTAATGTAGTTGTTGGCTTTAGTTTTGACGTATTAATAACTAAAAATAATCTTGAATTTATCTTTCTTTATAGCAAAGCGATTAGCATTTAATAAAAAGCAGTCTTTTTCTAAATTTATTATAAGATTGTCTATTACTGCTACTGCTCTTAGTGTAGCTGCTATGATTGTTACTGCTGCTTTTGTCAATGGATTTCAAGATACCATTGCTCAAAAAGTTTTTAGTTTTTGGGGGCATATAAGAGTTCAATATTACGAAACTACTAAAACGCTTATTAGCGAAGAAACACCTATTAAAAAAAGTGATGCAGTAGAAAAAACTATTCAACAAAATCCACAAGTTTATAAAGTACAAAGCTTTGCTACTAAAAGTTGTGTAATTGAAAAAAATAAAAATATAGAAGGCATTTTATTTAAAGGTATTGATAAAAACTATGACAGCACTACTTTACAATCTTTTATACAGCAAGGTAGTTGGTTAAGTTTTAATGATAGTATGTATAGTAAAGAAATTATTATTTCTACTTTAATAGCTAATGAACTTAGTATAAAAGTTAATGACACTATTCATATATTTTTTATTTCGCCAGAAGATGAAACCTCTGTTTACAGACCATTAATTGTAAAAGGAATTTATAAAACAGGTATAGAAGAATATGATAAATTATTTGCCATTGGCGATATAAGATTAATACAAAGATTAAGCAATTGGCAACCAGACGAAATTGGTGGCTACGAAGTTTTATTGAAAGATTATAGAGATATGGATTGGGTAAATAAA
>CAUJDL010000015.1 GCA_963169635.1 Bacteroidota bacterium | reverse complement strand
CTTTCATTTTCGTTATACCACATAAATCTACTGCATAATCAACTGCACCTTTTTGCAATTCTGTACTTCCACCTAAAGTAAGCCAACCTTTACCAATTGACATTACAGGAATATTTTCGTAACCTCTTAAGCTAAGTAATTGCTTAATCATTACTATTTTATTTCCTCTTAATAAATCGTTGGTGATAGGAATATATTTACTTGATGCTTCACTTGTACCAGAAGAAAGAGCATAATATTTAATTTTTCCAGGCCAACAAATATCTGGTTTGCCTTCTATAGATTTATGCCACCAATCTTTATAAATAGAATTGTAATTATAAACAGGAACAAATTCTTGAAATTTTTTTCCGGGATGTTTGCTCATTAAAATTTCATCAAATCTATATTGTTGTCCAAACTGTGTAAATCTTGCTTTGCGTAAAAGTTTTTTTAATACTTTAAGCTGCTGACGTCGCAAACTATTTTTAGGCAGCCTTAAAGCATTTAATATGGAATTAGGAAGATGAATATCTATTATAGCCATTGGGCAATCGTTGTTATAAAAAATTCTTTAATGTAAAACTATTGATAAACAACGAATATATTACAATATTTTCTTTTTATAATAGCAAAATTTTAGCCTCCTAATTTTTGATAATTGTCTATGATAAATTTAATATCCTGTAACCAATCGTATTCTTTAGCATACAAAATATCCATCTTTAATAATACATCGTTGCTAATGGTATAATTGCTTTGTACAATAAATCCATCATGTGTAATTATTGCAGGTTTTAAAGGAGGTAATAATTTATTTTCTTTAGTATAACCTACCCAAGTATTTTTTGCTATTAAAACATTCAAAGCATTTTTAAGGGCATTAAAACCTTTCTTAATAAAAATTAAATGAATAGGAAATGTAATTAATAAAATACTTGCAGTAACAATATCTATAAAACGTTTCATTCTTCTTTGATAAGACTGTGCAATTGTGTATAAATTTTCGCTACTTAAAATTTGGCCTGTATTTGTTTTAGAATCGCTGCTGATAATTGTTTGACTTTGTGAAGAATAAAATTTATAGCTAATTTTTTTAGGTAACTGTTGTATTAATTCTATAATATTTTTATAAGAAATGCTATTTGTACAAAAAATTATTTCACGAATTTTAAAAGTATCAATAATATTTTTAAGGTTGTTAATATTGCCTAAAGTATTATTAGTTTCATCATCAATACTTACTCTTCCTAAAACTCTTTCTTTTAAATTAGCACTATCTAAAAGAGTTAATACATTTGCATACTCATCATTTGCACCAACAATAATGGTTTGCTGCATTTTTTTAACTTCATCAGTTTCTTTTATAAAGTCTAATTGTTTAAGCATCCATCTATACACAATCATCATACAACCAGCAACAATACCACCAAATAAAATTACACCTCTAGAAAACCTCATTGTTTCTGGTAATAATGAATATACAGCAAGTACTACTACAACTGCTACAATCGTTGCTGCTACTGCTTTTACATGTTTGTATAAATTATCGTACATACCAGCTAAAGCTGCTGTACTTAAAAATATAAATACATATACAGGTGTAATGATAGATACAATATCTTGCTGAAATCCTGCACCATCTCTTACATAAATAATCCATAGTTTTTTTACTGTCCATATAGATAAATAAATTACTAAAGAATCTATTATTGCTAAACCTAAACGAGTAAAAAAACTTTTTATTAATGTTAAAAATGCTCTTAACCAAATGGCTATTTTAATAGTTGTAGCAAATAACCAAGCACTATTGCCCTTATAATGTTTAGTTACAAAAATGCTCATAGCTTCGTAAAACATTTTTACATAATTAAGGCTACCTCTTTTAGTACTTTCTCCTTTAAAATGTATAATACTGCTTTCAGAAAAATAGTAGTTTTTATAACCTGCTTGTTGTAGTCTAAAGCTTAAATCTACATCTTCGCCATACATAAAAAATATTTCATCAAAGCCTTGAATGCTTTTCATTAAAGCAGTTCTTGTCATAATAAATGCACCTGCTAAAACATCTACTTCGTGATTAAAGTTTTCATCTAAATTACCTAAAGCATACTTATTAAAAAGCATAGATTTAGGAAACATTTTTGCTAAGCCAACTAATTTAAAAAATGATGTGAGAGGCGATGGAAATGCTCTTTTACTTTCTGGCAAAAAATGGCCTTTGCCATCAATCATTTTTATACCTAATGCTCCACAGCTTTCATTGTTTTCAAGAAAATGAATACATTTTATAAAACAATCTTCAGGTACTATAGTATCTGGATTTAAGCATAAAGTATATTTGCCTTTTGCTTGTTGTAGGGCAATATTATTTGCTTTACCAAAGCCACGATTCTCTTTATTTTCTATAAATTTTACCCAAGAAAATTTAGGTTGTAAATAAGCAATGCTACCATCTGTAGAGTTATTATCTATTACAATAACCTCTGCTTGTATATTTTTAATTGCTTTTTCTACAGCATAGAGGCATTGTTGAAGAAAATATTTTACATTATAATTTACTATTATTATCGTTAGTTGCACTGATGATTATTTCTATTTATTAAACAAGGCAACATACTTTGTATTTACGAAGTAGCCAAAATATTATGTATATTCTTGAAAAAAAATTAATTGTTTAAACTTAATCTTGATTTATGATTTAGTTTAAATCTTAAGCCTAAAGAAACTCCTGCTGCACTAAATTTTTGTTTGTAGCCATAGGAGTTATATTTTGGTTGAGAGATATTATATCTAAAATATGGCTCTGCAAAAATATCTAACTGTTCGTTTAATGGTTTTATTAAACTTACACTACCATATAAACTTAAGCCTACATTATGTTTATAAGTACCTGTAGCTTCTTTTGCATTAATTAATTGAAGGTTTGTATCAAAAACTTTTCCTTGATACCAAGAGGCAAGATTTACAATTACGCCACCATTAAAAGAGGCTTTAAAACCTCTGTTATAAAACTCGTAACCTAAAGAAATTGGTAGCTCTAAATTTCTGTAAACATTATATCTTACATTATTGCCATAAGAAATTTGTAATTGTTTTGTTGTGTCTGAAACAGTAACTACATTTCCGTTAATATCTGTTTCTGTTCTAATAGTTATAACAGTAATTTCTTTTCTTTCTTTTTCATATTGAAAACTCATTTTCTCTATTAATTGAGAAAATTGCACTCCTGATTTTACATATAAATTCTTAGATAATCCTTTGGTAACTTTTGCACCTAAGGTAATACCCATAATCATTTTTTCTGCACTATTCTTTTTTTGCATGTACATGCTGTTAGGGTCTAATGCTGTTACTTTTTTAAATACATATTCTGGTGCTATAAATCCTTCTACATACCAATTCTTTTTATAACTATTGCTTTCTCCAGGGCAATCTATATTAAGATTGGGTAAATGATATTTTTTCTTAGTAACAATTAATGGCTTAGGGTTGAAATCATGTAGCTTTTTAGAAAAAATATTTACCGTATTTAACTTAGTAAATGAATTATTTGTGTTAGTAGTATTACTTACATCTTTATAAATATTTTGAGTATGTTGATTGATAGCATCTTCTTTTTGCTCAATATTATTGGTAATAATTTGATGTGTTGGAGTACTATTATTTTTTACTATAATCTTGCTTTTATTAATAGATTGTTGTTGTATAGTTTGCTGATTTGTTGCTAATACATTGGTAGAAATTTCTTTTGTTGTATTAACAGTTTCATTTAGTGGTGTAGTAGTATTATTTATTTGTGTATTTGAATTTGTATTTGCTTTTGCAATAGTATTATCAGCAAAAATGTTTGATTGCTTTTGTTGTTTAATTAAATTATTATTAGCATTAAGAGCGTTGGTATGATTACTTTGAAAATATACAATAACAAAAAAGCTAGTTAAACCTAAAATTAAAAAGAAGCCTGTTAGAATATGATATTTTGTATTTAACCAAAATGCAATAGGTTTTTGCTTTTGTTTTTCAGCCACAATTCTTTCCCACACTTCATCAGAAACTGGAGAAGCATAATTGTTTAATTTATCTTTTATGTATTTATCAAAAAACATTTTGTATTTAAACAGCTATTTTTTCTTGATGAATAATTTTTTGTTGTAACATTTTTCTTGCTTTTACTAATTGGCTTCTGCTGGTGCTTGGCTGTATATTTAGCATTTGAGCAATTTCTTCATGAGAATAACCTTCAATTACATTTAAATTAAAAACTATTCTATAACCTGTGGGTAGTTGATTAATGAGTTTTAAAATTTCTTCTTCTCCTAAGTTTGAATAAGCATAAGAATAAGTTACTTCATTAACATAAATTTCTTCTTTAAGATCATTAAAAATAATCTTCTTTTTTTGTAAATATTTTAATGCACAATTAACAATAATTCTTCTTACCCAACCTTCAAAAGAGCCTTCGAACTTAAATTGATGAATGTTGTTAAATACTTTGATAAAACCTTCTTGTAAAATATCTTCTGCCTCCATTACATCATTTGCATAACGTAAACAGATGGTAAACATTTTACCAGCCATTTTATCAAATAATTTTTTTTGATAAATGGTTTCTTGTCTTACACATCCATTAATTAATTCTAGTTCGGTATGCACAGGTTATAAATTTCTACATGATTAAAATTTAGATACCACAACAATAAATTTTGCTGTCTAAAACGCTTTATAAAAATAATCTATTTACTATTTTCAACAAATAAAAATTCTTTTTAATTGATTTACAACAAGCTACACTAAGTTAATAGCTTATTTGCCTAAGTATAATATTTATAAATGTTGTATTTTTTCTATTATACCAGTAGTAGAATATCCTTGAACTATTTTATTAATTACTACATTACCTCCATTAGCTATTACTTCTTTTGCACCTACAATTTGCTCAATAGTATAATCGCCACCTTTTACTAAAACATTAGGTAAAATTTGTTTAATTAATTGTAGTGGTGTATCGTCATCAAAAATTATTACAGCATCTACCATCATAAGATTAGCTAATAATAATGCTCTACTATTTTGATGATTAATTGGTCGCTTCTCTCCTTTTAATTTTTTTATACTTGCATCGCTATTTACACCTACAATTAAATAATCTGCTTCTTTAGCTGCTTGTGCAATAGAAAAAATATGTCCTTCGTGTAAAATATCAAAACAACCATTGGTAAATGAAATGGTTTTGTTTAAATTTTTCCATACTGCTACTAATTTCAGCAATTCGGGTAATGAATAAATTTTTTTTTCAATTGCTTGAATATTTTTCATGCAGTTATTTTTTCTTTGTTTGTTTAGGATAAACAATATTCATTTCTTTTACTAAATGACCTGCATTAGCAAACTTATCTACAATAAAAAGTACATAACGAATATCTACCATTATATTTCTACAAATAGATGCATCGTAATTTATATCACTCATTGTGCCTTCCCAAACTCTATCAAAATTTAATCCTATTAAATTACCATAAGCATCTAATGCAGGACTACCACTATTGCCACCTGTAGTATGATTGCTTGCAATAAAGCATACAGGCATTTTACCATTTTTGCCATATTTGCCATAATCTTTTTTTGCATGAAGCTCTATTAGTTTAGATGGCAAATCAAATTCATAATCTCCGGGTTTATATTTTTCTATTACACCATCTAAATCTGTTATAAATTCATAGTGTATTCCATTTTTTGGTTGATAACCATTTACCTGACCATAAGCTACTCTCATAGTACTATTAGCATCTGGATAAAATTTCTTTTCTTTCATTACTGCTAATTGTGCTTTTGTATATGTTCTTTGTAATTGATCTATTTGTTCTTTAATTGGTGTTAATGGTTTTTGTACTGTGTATTGATAAGTTGTAAGCATATCTTGATAAAGCTGTACTGCTTTATAACCAGCTAAAGTTTGTGTAAATTCTTGTGCAGATTTATTGAATAATTGATTGATGAAATTTTCGCTATATAATTCATGTACTTTAAAAATTTCATCTACTAACGCTGTATAATTATTATTAACACTAGCTAATTCTTTTCTTAAAA
>CAUJDL010000014.1 GCA_963169635.1 Bacteroidota bacterium | reverse complement strand
CAAGTGCTGGTAATAATGGTAATGGTAATTTAATTGAGAATAATACTATTATTGGTGGTTATTATGGTATTTATTTATATGGTAGTTCTACACTAACATCAAATAATAATAATAATAAGGTAATTAATAATACTTTACAAGATTTCTATTACTATGGCATGTATTTATTTTATCAATCTTCTGGATTAGTAATAAGTAAGAATAATTTAAGCCGTCCAACAAGAACTACTGTTACAACAGGTTATGGTATATATGTAGGCACAGCTTGTGTAGGAGCATTAATGGAGAAAAATAGGTTACATAATATGTTTGATGGTGCACCAACAAGTACATCAATATTTTATAATATTTATGTTTCTGCAGATGGTACACTTACTGATCCTACAAGAGTAGAAAACAATGCTATATATAATATAGGTGGTAATGGTAGTTTATATGGTATTTATAGTAGTGGAAGTGCATATTTAAAAGCATACCATAATACAATATCTTTAGATAATGCAGCAGCAACAGCAGGAGCAACTTATGGTTTTTATCAAGTAACATCTGCAGATGGTATAGAGTTTAAAAACAATATTGTAAACATTACCAGAGGAGGTAGTGGAGCAAAATATTGTATTTATAAGAGTACAGCAGCAACTCCTTTAGAAAGTAATAATAATGTACTTTATGTAAATAGTTTAGGTGCTGGAGCACAAAGTATAGGCTATCAATCAAGTGCAAAAGCTACATTATTAGATTGGCAAACAGCCACTAGCCAAGATGCTTTAAGTTATTCAATGGATCCATTATTTACTGACCCAAGTACAGGTAATTATTTATTTACTGAAAGCCAAATAGATGATAAAGGTGCAATGTTAAGTGTAGTTACAGATATTTTAGATTCAACCAGAAGTGTTGCAACCCCTGACCCTGGTGCTTGGGAAAAAATAATTACAACTTTATGCTCAGGAATGCCAACAGCAGGTACAACAACTTCTTCAGCAGCTAATGTATGTAATGGTACAAGCTTTGTATTAGGATTAAATGGTGTAACACAAGCAGTTAATTTAGGATATCAATGGCAATCTGCACCAACAAGTGCTGGTCCATGGACAGATATTGCAGGAGCAAACTTAGCAAGTTTTATAACTTCTCAGTCAGATACTACTTGGTATAGATGTAGAGTATCTTGTGGTACAGATACAGCTAATTCAGATGGAATAGAAGTTACAACTCCAGCATTAGTAGGTGGTACTTATACTATAGATAATGCATTACCAACAGGTGGTGGCAATTTTGCAAGCTTTACTGAAGCTGTAAGTTATATTTCTTGTGGTATAAATGCACCAGTAGTATTTAATGTAGCATCTGGTAGTGGTCCTTATTTAGAACGTTTAGAAATTGATGAAATAATTGGAGCAAGTGCTACTAATACTATTACATTTAATGGTAATGGAGCAACATTGCAATATAATTCAAGTACTACAGAAACAAGAACAGGAATTCACTTAAATGGTGCAGACCATATAATTATAGATAGTTTAATAATAGATGGTAGTGCAGGAACTTATGCATGGGGTATTGCTTTAACCAACCAAGCAGATAGTAATATTATTAGAAAATCTACTATTAATGTTGGTAATACAGGTACTACATCTAATTTTTTAGGTATTGCTATTAATGGTTCTTCTATAGGTACTGCAACTTCTGGTAATAATGGTAATGGTAATTTAATTGAGAATAATACTATTATTGGTGGTTATTATGGTATTTATTTATATGGTAGTTCTACACTAACAACAGATAATAATAATAATAAGGTTATTAATAATACTTTACAAGATTTCTATTACTATGGCATGTATTTATTTTATCAATCTTCTGGATTAGTGGTAAGTAAGAATAATTTAAGCCGTCCAACAAGAACTACTCTTACAACAGGTTATGGTATATATGTAGGCACAGCTTGTGTAGGAGCATTAATAGAGAAAAATAGGTTACATAATATGTTTGATGGTGCACCATCAAGTACCTCAACATTTTATAATATTTATGTTACTGCAGATGGTACAACCACTGAACCTACAAGAGTAGAAAACAATGCCATTTATAATATAGGTGGTAATGGTAGTTTATATGGAATTTATAGCAGTGGAAGTGCATATTTAAAAGCATACCATAATACAATATCTTTAGAAAATGCTGCAGCAACAGCAGGAGCAACTTATGGTTTTTATCAAATTACATCTGCAGATGGTATTGAGTTTAAAAACAATATTGTAAACATAACCAGAGGTGGTAGTGGAGCAAAATATTGTATTTATAAGAGTACAGCAGCTACTCCTATAGAAAGTAATAATAATGTGCTTTATGTAAATAGTTTAGGCTCTGGAGCACAAAGTATAGGCTATCAAACATCTGCACAAGCTACATTATTAGATTGGCAAACTGCAAGTAGCCAAGATGCATTAAGTTATTCAGTAGATCCATTATTTACTGACCCAAGTACTGGTAATTATTTATTTACTGAAAGTTCAATAGATGACAAGGGTGCTGCATTAGGAGTTGTTACTGATATAATAGATACTGTAAGAAGTACAACATCTCCTGACCCAGGTGCATGGGAAGCTCCTCCAGTTATTGGTTTTGATGTAAAACCTACAGAATTAGTTTCTCCTCTTGTAGTTTCATCTGGTTGTTATAATACTGATACATTAACTGTAGCTGTTTATAATAATGGTAGTCAAGATATAGACTTTAGTACAAAAAATTTAACTATCACAATAAATATTACAGGTGCTGTAACTTCAGTTTATAGTGCAACTATTAATACTGGTTCATTATTAGTTGGTGAAACTAAAGAATTTAAAATGACAACACCAGGTGCAACTTTAGATATGAGTACAGCAGGTGTTTATAATTTTGCAATTGAAACTTCTTTAACTGGTGATATTAATGCAGCAAATAATATCATAAATACTACAAGAGAAAAAATTGCATTATCAGGTGGTACAGCTACAGTATCTCAAAGTAATGTTTGTGTTACAGGTACACCACCTACATTATCTGCAACTGGAGCATCTGGCTTTACAAGTGTACAATGGCAAAGTAGTACAACATCTGGTACTGGCTTTACTGATATGGCTGGTGCAGATACAATTACTTATGCATTACCTACAATTCCAAATACACCAATGTTTTATAGATTAGTTGCTACTTGTGGATCAACAAATAATAACTCATCTGAAATTTCTATAACATTAAATAATCCACAAATTACAAGTGTTACAAATGATACAAGTTGTGGTGCTGGTAGCGTTACTTTAGCTGCAACTACAAATGCTACTACAATTAAATGGTACGAGAACTTGACAGGTGGCATACCTATTGCTACAGGTAATACTTATACAACTCCTGTTTTAAATACAACTACTACTTACTATGTAGCAGCAAGTTCTGGTAGTGGTGGTTCAGCAGCTAGTCCATTACAAATTACAGAAATGGATTTAGGAACTGTTGATAAAATTGAATTACAAAATGTATCGCCAGATGTTTTAAATGTTACTGGCTGGAAAGTTGTTGCTAGTAATACTTATACAAATATCAATGATGTAAATCCAATTGTGCAAACATTAAGTGGCACTTTAAATCCTGGACAAATAATTACATTTTCTGATCAAGCTGGAGCAGATTATTGGGGAAATAACTTATTCTGGAATCCTGGTGCTTTTCCAACTTATGCAGGTTGGGCTATGATTTTAGATAATAACAATGTATTGAAAGATGTTATTTTCTTAAACTGGCCAGCAGCAAATATTCAATCAATGTCTATTACTGTTAATGGTACACCAATTACTATTGGTTCTAATGATTGGTCTGGTAATGGTGTAGATATTACCAATGTGTTAGCAACAGAAGGTGTAGCAAGAAAAGGGAATTTAGATAATAATAATTCAACTGATTTTGAAGTTTTATCATTATCTATTGGTACTACTAATGCAAACTTAACATTACCAATGAATGGATTTGATTGCGAAAGTGTACGCTCTGCAGTTTTAGCTGTAATTGATAATGATCCTTCATGTATTGTACCTGTTACATTTACTAGCTTTACAGGTAAAAAAGAAGGTAGCATAAATGTTTTAAATTGGGCTACTGCAACAGAAACTAATAACTTAGGTTATGAGTTACAACGCAGTGCAGATGGTAGAAGCTTTAGCAAATTAGACTTTATAAATACTAAAGCAACTAATGGTAATAGCAATACAGCATTAAGCTATACTTATCAAGATACAAAACCATTAATAGGTAATAATTACTATCGTTTAAAACAAATAGATAAAGATGGTAAAACTCACTATTCTAATGTAGTAAACTTAAAAGGCGATAAAGCAACTCAGGTAAATATTACTGGAGTTTATCCAAACCCAACAAGAAATACATTGAATGTTAGTATAGCATCTCCTAGTGCAGAAAGAGTAAGCTTAGTAATTACAGATATAAGTGGTAAAGTATTAATGCAACAAAATGTAGTATTAAACAGTGGCGATAATGTACAAACATTAGATGTAAGTAAATTGTCTCAAGGCACATATTTAATTAAAACAATTTGCAACAATGGTTGCGAAAGTGCAGTAATTAAATTTGCTAAGTATTAATATTAATTTTTCATTAGTTTAATTTTTACAGAGGCTGCCAATGGCAGCCTCTGTTGTTTTATACTTTTATATTAAACAACTACATGTGTTTGTTTAATGATACCCATTACAAAAACACTTTGCACATTAGCTATATTTTCGCTTTGGCTTAATTTATTTACATGAAAGTTGTAATAATCATCCATATTTTCTGCAACAACTTTTAGCATAAAATCAAATTCGCCAGAAATATTATAACACTCTATTACTTCAGTTAAAGTATGTATATGTTTAATAAAATTAGTACCTGCATTTTTACTATGCTCTTTTAAACTTACATAACAAAAAGCCATCAAGCTTTTTTTTACTTTAGCAAAATCTACTAATGTAGCATATTGTTTTATAACACCTTGTTGTTCCATTCTTTTAATTCTTTCATGTACAGGTGTAGTACTTAAATGAATTTTATTTGCAACCTCTTTTACAGTAGCTTTTGCATTTTGTTGTAAAATTTTTAGTATAGCAATATCCTTTGTATCTAATACTATTTGCTTATTGGTGGTTTGTTCTGTTATTGCTGATTTTGCCATAAAAAACTATTTGTTTATTCTACAAAAGTAGATATAAATAAAATATTATGCTGTTTTATGATGATTTAGTATAAAATTGTTCTTTAGTATTTATTTTTGCTGCCTAAAAATTTTAATATGTCAACAATAACAAAATCTATTGATTTTACTTTACCTTACAAAGTGGCTAATATTGGCCTTGCTGAGTGGGGAAGAAAAGAAATTCGTTTAGCTGAAGCAGAAATGCCAGGTTTAATGAGTATTCGTGAAGAGTATGGTGCATCTCAACCATTAAAAGGTGCAAGAATTGCAGGTTGCTTACACATGACTATTCAAACTGCTGTATTAATTGAAACATTAGTGGCTTTAGGTGCAGAAGTAAAATGGAGTAGTTGTAATATTTTTTCTACACAAGACCATGCTGCTGCTGCTATTGCTGCTGCTGGTATTGGTGTTTATGCATGGAAAGGACAAACAATAGAAGAAGCTGATTGGTGTATTGAACAAACATTATTTTTTGGTGGTGCAGATAAACCATTAAATATGATTTTAGATGATGGTGGCGATTTAACAAATATTGTTTTTGATAAATATCCAGAATTAATTAAAAACATTAAAGGATTAAGTGAAGAAACTACTACAGGTGTACATCGTTTATACGAAAGAATGGAAAAAGGTACATTACCTATTCCTGCTATTAATGTAAATGATAGTGTTACAAAATCTAAGTTTGATAATAAATATGGTTGTAAAGAAAGTTTAGTAGATGCTATTCGTAGAGCTACAGATGTAATGCTTGCAGGTAAAGTAGCTGTAGTAGCAGGTTATGGCGATGTTGGTAAAGGTTCTGCTGCTTCTTTAGCTGGTGCTGGTTGTAGAGTAATTGTAACAGAAATAGATCCTATTTGTGCTTTACAAGCTGCTATGGATGGTTTTGCTGTTAAGAAAATGGAAAATGCTATTAAAGAAGCTGATATAGTTGTTACTACTACTGGTTGTAGAGATATTATTCGTGGCGAACATTTTAAAGCTATGAAAGATAAAACAATTGTTTGTAACATTGGCCACTTTGATATTGAAATTGATATGGCTTGGTTAAATACAAATTATGGCCATACAAAAGATACTATTAAACCACAAGTAGATATTTATAATGTTAATGGTAATGACATTATTGTATTAGCTGAAGGTCGTTTAGTAAATTTAGGTTGTGCTACAGGGCATCCAAGTTTTGTGATGAGTAACTCTTTCAGTAACCAAACTTTAGCACAAATAGAATTATGGACTAATACAGATAAATACGAAAACAAAGTATATGTATTACCTAAACATTTAGATGAAAAAGTAGC
>CAUJDL010000013.1 GCA_963169635.1 Bacteroidota bacterium | reverse complement strand
TAGAAACAAGATTAGGAGCTTCTGGCACATTCTCTCAAAACCCTTTCAACACTAATATTTCCACAGGTAATAAGTATAAAAACAGCACTTTATTGTACAGACATTATTTTGATATTGGTAAAAAAGATTCTGTTTTTAATACACAAGATTCTATATATCAAAAAATATTTTATACAAAATTTAGACTGCAACATATTTTTAAATTAAGCAATTATCAATATCAGTTTATAGATAAAAATGTAATTGATAGTAATTATCAAAAGTATTTGGGTGTATCATTACCAAATAATAATGAAATTAATTTAACCAACAAGTGGAGTATTGTAGAAAATGATTTTAGTATTATTAGTTTTCCAGATAAAAATAATCATGCTCAATTTTTAAAAGCAGGATTAGTATTACAAAATATTAAAGAAACTTCAGCAGATACCATTGTACATAAAAATGATAATTTAATGATAACTGCAGAGTACAGAAACAGAACAAAAAATAATATTTGGGACATTGAAGCAAAAGGAAATTTTTATTTAGCAGGACTTCATCAAAGCGATTATCAAATAGCTGCTACTATTAAAAGAGCATTAAGTAAAAAAACAGGTTTTTTAGCATTAGGATTTCAGCAAGTAAATAGAACACCTTCTGCAATTTATCAATTAAGTAATTTTTGGGTAAAGCCAAATCAAGTAACTAATAAAGAAAATACTACACAATTATTTGTTAGTTATGAAAATCCATTACAACATTTTAGTTTAAATGCAGCTTACTATTTAGTAAGTAATTATACATATTTTGATAGCTTTTTTACTGCCAAACAAGAAAGTACTTTATTTAATGTACTACATATTAGCACAAGTAAAAGATTTAAGTTAGGTAAGCATTTTAATTGGTATGCAGAAGTGCATTTACAAAAAGCAACTTCAAATGCACCAGTAAATTTGCCTCTTATTTTAACAAGAAATCGTTTTGCTTTTGAAGGAAATTTCTTTACTAATTTATTCTTATCTACAGGTGTAGAGTTAAAGTATTATACCAATTATCAACCAGCTAATTATTCACCAATTACAGGGCAGTTTTTTTATCAAAATAATTATAGTGTAGCAAATAGGCCAGAGATAGATTTGTTTTTACACTTTAGAATAAAAAGTTTTAAATCTTATATACGCTTAGAAAACTTAAATACTTTAATACCGGGAAAAGGTAAATACAATTTTAGCTCTCAAAATTATGCATCAAATGGTTTATGGTTTAGAACAGGAATTTGGTGGAACTTTGTAAACTAATAAATTAAATCTTCATAAGCTGCTTGTAGCTCGTTGTAACTGTGTTGGTCATTAGCTTTTTTAGCAGCTATCATTCCTTTTTCGTACCACTCAATTGCTTTTTCTTGCTGCTGATTTCTTTCAAAAAGTTTTGCTAAATGATAATAGCTACCAACATAATCAGGAGAATCTTGCAAAATATTTTCAAACAAAATTTGTGCATCAGCATCATTACCTAATTTAATATATTCTAATGCCAGTGCATGACGTAAAAAATTATCTGTAGGACTTGTTTTTAAAAATTCCTTTAACTGTTCTATTCTACTCATGTTGCAAAAATATTATTTAATCAAAATCTTCTTTAATAGTTTTAAAAGAGTAATTACGTTGAGAGATATAACTAAAAGCAATTACAACTACAGAGGTTATTACTTTTGCTGTAGGCCCATGAATATGAAATATTTCTACAAATAATTTTAAACAAAAATAATTTATAGTAATAGAGCCACATAAAACAACAAAATATCTAAATAACTGAACTCTCTTTTTTAAATTAGATTCTTGAAAAACTACATATCTGTTTAAATAAAAACCAATAGGAAAAGCTACCCAAAATGCAAATAAATAATCTGCAGCAATATGCCTTTTTAAAGCAATTTTATCTGTTAATTGAACAGTATTATCAGTAAAAATATAATGAAAAGCAACAAAATATAATACAATACCCAAAACTGTATTTGCACCACCACAAACTGCATATCTAAATGTTTGTATAGGCATTATTTTTTTGAATAGTGGATAGAAAAAATCTACTATTGCCAAAATAATTTTTCTTATTGTATTGTGTACAGAACGCATAAATAATAAGGCAGCGAAGATAGTATGTAAATTATTAGCTTTGCACAGCATTTTAAAAATAAACGTATGAATGTAATTGAACAAATTAAAGCATCTGTAGCAGCAGCTATTACACATTTGTATAAAACTGATATTTCTCAAAAAGATATTTTGGTAAATACTACTAAACCAGAGTTTGAAGGAGATTATACGGTAGTATTATTTGCGTTTGTAAAACAATTAAAACAAAATCCAGAAGCCTTAGGTAATAGTTTAGGCAATTACTTAATTCATCAACACAATCAATTATTTATTGAGTTTAATGTAGTAAAAGGTTTTTTAAACTTAACTATACATCCAAATATTTGGTTACAATTTTTACAAAAAGAAAGTAATCATAGTCAATATGGAATTACTACTACAGTAAATAATAAAGTAATGGTAGAGTACTCCTCTCCTAACACTAATAAACCTATACACTTAGGACATTTAAGAAATAATTTTTTAGGATGGAGTATTGCTGCCATTTTAGAAGCTAATGGCAATGAAGTAGTAAAAACATGTATTGTAAACGATAGAGGAATACATATTTGTAAAAGCATGATTGCTTGGCAATTATTTGCAAATGGCGATACTCCAGAAAGTACACAAACAAAAGGCGACAATTTTGTAGGTAGTTATTATGTAAAATTTAATGAAGCATACAAACAAGAAGTAAATGCTTTAATAGCAGATGGTATGCAAAAAGAAATAGCAGAAAAAGAAGCACCTATATTGAAAGCAACACAACAAATGCTTTTAGATTGGGAAGCTGGAAAGCCTGATGTTATTGAGTTGTGGAAGAATATGAATCAATGGGTATATGATGGTTTTGATGAAACTTATAAAAACATTGGAACATCTTTTGATAAAATTTATTACGAAAGCAATACTTATTTATTAGGAAAAGATTTAGTAGAAAAAGGTTTGCAAAAAAATGTTTTTTATAAAAAAGAAGATGGTAGTGTTTGGATAGATTTAACTGATAATGGCTTAGACGAAAAAATTGTACAACGCAGAGATGGTACATCTGTTTATATAACACAAGATATTGGTTTAGCAGAGCAGCGTTACGAAGAGTATAAAGCCAATGAAAGTATTTATGTAATTGGAGATGAACAAAACTATCACATGAAAGTATTGAAGTTAATTTGTCAGAAATTAAAATTACCCGGGGCAGATGGAATTTATCATTTAAGTTATGGCATGGTAGAATTGCCAACAGGAAAAATGAAAAGCAGAGAAGGCACAGTTGTAGATGCAGATGATATTGTAGAAGAAATGATTAAAATTTCTAAACAAAAAACTGAAGAGTTAGGCAAGGTAAATGATTTTACTACTGAAGAGTTAAACGATTTATATAGAATGATAGGCTTAGGTGCTTTAAAGTTTTTTTTGTTAAGAGTTGATCCTAAAAAAAGAATCATTTTTAATCCAGAAGAGAGTATAGATTTTCATGGATTTACTGCACCTTTTATTCAATACACACATGCAAGAATAAAAAGTATTTTAAGAAAAAATGAATTGTTGCCTTTAACAATTACAGATGCTGCATTATTAAAATTAGAAAAGGATTTAATTAAACATTTAGAATTATTTCCTGCTGCATTAGCAGAAGCTGCTCAAGAGCATGACCCAAGTAAAATAACTATCTACATTTTTAATACAGCACAATTATTTAATTCGTTTTATGCACAACACTCTATTGCTAATGCAGAAAGTGAAGATAAAAAACAATTAAGATTACACATTGCACAGCTTACAGCACATGTTATTAAAACAGGTATGAAAGTGTTAGGTATTGGTGTACCTGAAAGAATGTAAAATATTTTTTGAAAATTTTTTTGTACAAAAAAAGGTTGAACATTTTTGTTCAACCTTTTCATTTTATCAATCACAAAACAATTACTATTCTTCGTCTTCTGCATTAATATTTAAAGGATAAGTATAAGTACCTTCATAACCTGGGTAAATACCATCTAACCTTACATTGCCTTTTGCATTTTCTAAAGCAACTTTTAATTCATCGGTATTTTTAATTTCTATACCATTTACTGTAGTAATTACAAACCCTTCTTGCACACGTGTTTTAGATAAAGCACCACTACCAATTTTCTTTACAACCACACCACCTTTAATATCATTTGCAGCAGCAGTTTTTGTATCAATATTTTCTAATGTACCACCTAATTTTTCTAAGATGGTTGTTTTTCTAACAATATCTGTATTACCAATTTTATTTTTAAGTGTTACTAAAATGGTATTTTCTTTTCCATTTCTTAAATAAGTAACTTTTACTTTATCACCAGGTCTGTAAATAGAAATTTGCTCTTGCATTTGTGGTCCACTTGTTACAGCAACACCATTTATTTTAGTAATAATATCTTTTTCTTTTAGTCCAGCAGATTTTGCTGCACCACCATCTGTAACACCTAAAACAAATACACCATTATTAGATTTCCAATCGTTGCCATATTGTTGTGTAAGTTCTTCTTGTTGTTTTTCTGGCAAACCCTCAGCAGGATAAGAAATACCTATAAATGCTCTTTGCACACTACCAAATTTAACAATATCTGCAATAGCTTTTTTAACAATGTTTACAGGTATTGCATAAGCATAACCTGTATAATAACCTGTAGGCGATGCAATAGCACTATTAATACCTACTAATTCGCCATTTGTATTAATTAATGCACCACCACTATTACCAGGATTTACAGCAGCATCTGTTTGTATAAAACTTTCTACAGGTGTTTTACTTTGTCTTTGATTAATATTAATACTTCTTGCTTTTGCACTTACAATACCTGCACTTACTGTAACATCTAAATTTAAAGGATAACCAATGGCTAAAACCCATTGACCTAATTTTACATCATCGCTATTACCATAAACTAAATAAGGAAAATTATTTCCTTCTATTTTTATAACAGCCAAATCAGTACTTGGGTCTGTACCTATTACAATTGCTTTATAACTTTTTTTATTATTCAGTGTTACATTAATTTCATCTGCACCATCTATTACGTGATTATTGGTTACAATATATCCATCTTGACTAATAATTACACCACTACCACTTGCTCTTTGTTCTGGAATTGTTTGTACTCTAGGACCATTAAAAAATTCATCAAACATATCGCCACCAAACATATCTCCAAAAGGATTTCTATAACGAGGTGAATTATTAGCAACTTGTTTAGCTGCTGTTTTAGTTTTAATGTGTACTACTGCAGGTGTAGCACTTGTAGCTGCAGCAGAAAAATCTATTGCACTACCTGGTGCATATTCATTATCAAAAAACTTTGCATAATTAACAGGCAACTTTCCTTGCTCTTGACTTCCTGCATATTTGTTTTGTAACCATTTACCATATCCTATAACACTCAATACAGCAGTAACTGCACTAATGGCTATTACAGCTATATAATTCTTGAGATTTGTTTTCATAATTTTTCTTTTTAAATATTTCTTTGCTAAATTTTATTTTTTATTTATTCAAAAACTATGCCTTTAGTTGTAGCAAATTAATAAACATGTAGTAAAGTAAGTATAACTATTCATTGATTTAACATTCCTTTACGATGAATAGTAAAACAAATATAAAATTCTGTAAAATTTACAGTAATACTGATGATATTTTTTAGACAAAAATTAAAAAGGCAAAAGAACATGAAGAATTCTTTTGCCTTGCATAAACAGGAAATATCACCTGTTGTTACTCAAGCAATGTTTGTTGCTTTTAATTAACATCTAAGTTAGTATAAAACCACTTAAATAAAAACTTTCTTTAGCTTTTAATTTATGCACACTGCATTGTGCTTTAAATGTGCATTTTAGCTTTCTTAGCTAAAAGTTCTTCTACAGTTTCTCTATATAATTCATCAGGAATGCAACAATCTACAGGACAAACAGCTGCACATTGAGGTTCTTCATGAAAACCCTGACATTCTGTACATTTATCAGGTACAATATAATAAGTATCTACACTAATAGGTTCATTTCTTTGTTCTACATCCATCATTGTTCCATTCATTAATTGATAACTTCCTTTTATTGTAGTGCCATCTGTAACAGCCCATTCTACACCTCCTTCATATATTGCATTATTAGGACATTCAGGTTCACAAGCACCACAGTTAATACATTCTTCAGTTATTTTAATTGCCATAATAAAAAATTTGAGTTAGTGAATATTAGTTTAAAATGAAAGCAAATATTACTGCCTTACATTTGCATTTTCAAAGTTAAAGATAAGATAATGACTTTACAAGAACGAATAAATTTATTAAACAAATTAAGTAGTTATTTACAAAGTAATGATGAAGTTTTAGAACAAGTAAAACAAAAAGCTTATAGAGAAAATGCTTGGTTTATTCCTACATTTATTACAACAAATATTGACAATATAGTTCAAAATTTTTTGCCTAAAGAAAAGCTTACTGCATTTGCATTGCAATATAAAATTCCTGAAAAAAATAATGCTATAAAAAAAGTTGGTTTAGTAATGGCTGGCAATATTCCTCTTGTTGGCTTTCACGATTTTTTATGTGTATTTTTAAGTGGACATCAATTAATCATTAAAACATCTTCTAAAGACAATGTATTAATAAAACATATTGTAGATAAAATGATAGAATGGAATAGCCATGTAAGTAATTATATTCAATTTGCAGAAATGCTAAAAGGTTGTGATGCTTATATTGCTACAGGTAGTAATAATAGTAGCAGATATTTTGAATATTATTTTGGTAAATATCCAAATATTATCAGAAGAAACAGAACATCAGTTGCTATTTTAACAGGCAATGAAACAAAAGAACAAATACATTTATTAGCAAAAGATATTCAACTTTATTTTGGTTTAGGTTGTAGAAATATTACCAAACTTTATGTACCTAAACAATACGATTTTATTGCTTTAATAGAATGTTTAAAACAGTACGATGATTATTTATTGTATCATAAATACAAACATAATTACGACTATCATTTAGCTTTATTAATTATGGGTAATAAATTATACATGAATACAGGCTCATTGGTAATTACAGAAAATGAAAGCATCTTCTCTCCTATTAGTCAATTGCATTATGAATATTATGAAAACATAAAAGATATTGTTGCAACATTAAAAACCAACAATGATGTACAATGTATAGTTGGCAAAAATCATGTACCATTTGGTATGGCTCAACAACCTTGCTTAACAGATTTTGCAGATGGTGTAGATACTATGCAATTTTTAATGCAGTTATAAATATTAAAACTTAGGACATAAAGGCACATTCTTAGAACTATTATCTCTATTAAAAAAGCCTGTATAAGAAATAGATAATTCCATACCACCTCTACCCTGACTTACTGTTCTTAGTTGAGAAATATTTGCATCGTAACTAAATGAAAATGCAAAAGGATGATAATCTAAACGAACAATTGGAATAAATGCATCTTTTGCTCTCATAAATGTACCAAAATGTACTGTGTATTTAGGATCATCAATATCATCGCCAATTTTATAAGAATAAATAGCACCACCAATTAATTCAGTATAACTCCCCTGTTTTGAATAATCTGCATGAATTGTAAAATAAGAAGTTTCGTTTAAAGTAAATTTAATACCTGTAGAAAAAACAATTTTAGCTTGTAACTCTACATCTGGATTTTTATAAAAAGAATTTTTAGGTTTATTTAAATGATGATAAGCAACACCAACAAAATAATTATCTTCTGATTTGCCTCCTATGCTTGAATTAAAGCTTAAACCTATACTTCCATCTAAATAATTAAATTGATTGTTCAATAAAGTTTCTCCATCTCCTAAAGAAGGATTGTAACCATTGCCATCATATTGATTATTGGTAGTTATTTTACTTCTATCAAATCTGCGTTGTACCAAACCTCCCATAATACCTAAAGAAAGATATTTATTTTTTTCGCCACTTAAAGATTTATGATAATTAATAGCAGGTAAAATACTAGTTGTTGTTAAAGATGCAGCTCCAGCTTTATCATATAAAAGTTGCATACCTAAAGTAATATAATCATCTGCCTGACCAATTGGTTTTTTATATTCTGCATTAAAAGAGCCTGTAATAAAAGGTGTAGATACAGATGCCCATTGGCTTCTATAAATTCCTTGAAATCTATAATCGCCTTGAAATAATCCTGAAAAAGATGGATTTCTTAAAAAAGGAGCTTCAAAAAATTGCGAAAAGTGTACATCTTGAGCTTGTATATTATTGCTGTGTAATAATACTATACTAACTAGTACAATTAGGTATTTATGGATACGGTTTCTCATTTTGTGAGATATTGGGTACTTATTAAACGTACCATTGATGTTTTTTATTGTATTAATTGTTTTCAATTGATAAAAATTTAGCGTAAAAGCATAATATTACCTTTTAATACCATAGATTGGCTGTTATCGCATACAACCTCTATTACATATACATAAACATCTGAAGATAATTTTTTGCCTTGATAAGTTCCATCCCAACCATCAAAAGGATTATTGGCACTTATATTTAATTTGTTAAACACTAATTCGCCCCAACGATTATATATTTTCATACTTCTAACAGAAAATAAACCTTTACCTCTGGTATAAAAAACATCATTTACACCATCGCCATTTGGAGAAAAAGTATTAGGTATATAAACATTATAATTATTACATAAAGGTTCTATTGTTACTTCATCTCTTGCAAAACAACCACCTGGGTTAGATGCTTCTACTACATATTTTATTTTATCTGTAACAGTAGCAATTGGTGCAGGACAATCAAAACAATTTAACCATTGTTGAGGTATCCAACGCCAATTTGTAACATCTGATGAATTTGTTGTTAGCAATGGAATTGTAGTACCAACATTTGCTTGTATAAATGATTCTATAATATTTATTTGAGGTATTGGATATACTTTAATTTCTACAGTTGCTGTATCTTTAAAACAATTATTATTATCTGTAGCTATTACAGCATAAACTGTTGTTTGTGTTGGTGCTGCAATAGGATTTTTAATTGTTGGATCATTTAAACCAGCAGTTGGTTGCCAAGAAAAATTATCTGCATTACCAAATGCTGCAATTGGTACACTACTACCAATACATAAAGTATCGTTTGATGAAATACTTAAGGTAAATGGTTGTATTACTTCTACTAAAACAGAATCTACATTTTTACAGCCAACATTTGTAATTCCTGTTACTTTATATATTGTTGAAGAATCTGTTGTAGCAATAGTAGCGTTACAATTTAAACAACTTAAAGTAGAGTCAGTAGCCCAAATATATGTATTGCCACCAGTAGCATTTAATGTTGTATTAGTGCCTCTGCAAATAACAACATTATTTCCTGCATCAATATTTGGTAGTGCATGAACGATAATATTTTTAATTGCAGTATCTGCACAACCAACATCATTTTTTACAATTGTAGTAATAGTATAGTTACCTGCTGTTTGATAGGTTTGTAAAGAAGGATTTTGAGTATTAACAGTGTTGCCATTATCAAAATTCCATTGCCAATAAAGTGTATTAGTATCACTTGCTATTATGGTAGCTAAATATTGCAATGAATCGAAAACACAAACATCATTATTACCACTAATAGCAATAGCAGGTGTTTTAACTACGTTAATTGGTGTTTGTAAAGTATCTGTACTATTACAACCTAATGAAGTAGTAACTTTTAATGTTACAGCATAATTACCTGTTTGTGTATAAAAGTGTTGTGGATTTTTTTGAGTAGATGAAGTGCCATCTCCAAAAGTCCATAAATATTGTGTAATAGTATCGTTAATAGTTATAGTAGAATCCATTAAATTAAGTAATACCGAATCGCAGAATTGTGTTTGTGGTACATTAATAAAAGTTTCTACACCAGCAACTTTAATTGTATCTACTCCTTCAATAGTAACTTGACAGCCAATAGAATCTACTAAAATCATGTTAGGTTTAAAAATTCCAGGTGTAGTATAAGTATGTGAAAGAACAGAATCAAAAGTTGTGTTGATAACACCATCTGCAAAATCCCAAATAAAAAATGCATTGCTTTGTGTAGTAGCTACAAAATTTACTACTGTTGGTGAACAAAATTGTAAAGGACTATAACTAAAAGTTCCTGTAGGACCTCTTACTACAATATTTTTTTGTACAGAATCTACACAACCACCATAACCAAAAGTTTTTAATTTTAATGTATAAGTTCCTACATAATTATAGGTATGAAAAGGCATATCTAAATTAGAAAAACCACCATCGCCAAAACTCCAACTAATATTGGTAGTATTTATAGAATTATTGTCAACTTGAATAATATAAGGATAACAAAGACCTAAAGTATCGCCTTGTATAAAACTAAAATCTGCAACAGAATTAGCTACATTAATATATAATGGTTTTAATAAGGTATCAATACATCCAAACTTATCTACCACTTTTATATATACTGAATATAAACCTTGTGCTGTATAAGCATGTGCTGGATTTTTAATGATAGATGTATCGCCATCGCCAAAATTCCATACATATTGTAAATTATAACCTAAAGAAGTATTATTAAATTGTACAGCACTATTAGCACATCGTATAGTATCAGATGCAAAAAAGTTGGCTATAGGTTTGGTAATTTGTACAGCACTGTATTTAAGTAATGTATCATAGCATCCAAAATCGTCAATTACTTTTATTTTTACATGATAAAAACCTGTATCAGTATATTGATGTAAATAAGGACTTGATGTTAAAGTATCAATGCTTCCATCGCCATATTGCCAAATTACTTGAGTAATATTATGCACACCATCTGTTGTAGAATTATCTGTAAAATTAATTGTACCATTTACACAAGTACCTGCTGGATTTGCAAAATTTGCTTTAGGTCCATAAATAATTAAAGGAGGAAATAATGAAACAGTATCACTACACCCTAAAACATCAGTAACTATTAATGTAGGAGATTTTAAACCTGTATCGTTATAAGCATGAGTAATTGTAGCTAAATTAGTTCCAGATATTATTGTACCATCACCAAAATTCCAAGTATAGTTGGCAATTGTAGATGTGGTAGAATTTGTAGCATTAAAAACTATTGCTTCATATTTACAATTAGCAGTATCTGCAGTTGCAATAGATGCATTTAAATCTGCAATAATTACCAATGCTGTATCTGAATGTGTACAAGCACCATTGGTAACAGTAAGTACTACATTATAATTGCCTAATGCAGCATAAGTATGTATAGGAATAGAATCTGTAGAAGTAGTACCATCACCAAAATCCCATAAATAAGTTAATGCTCCTATTGATTCATTTTGAAATACTCTAACCATTGGTGGATCGCAATTAACAATAGGATTAAATCTTGCAATAGGTGGATTAATACGTACTAATTTTATCATCTCCAAAGTATCTCTACAGGACACATTAGCAACAACTAATCTAACATTAAACCAACCAGTATCTATATAATTATGTAAAGGGTTTTGTTGTACAGAAAAGCCACCATCACCAAAAGTCCAAAACCATGAAGTAACATTTGCAGAAGATGAGTCTGTAAAAGTAATTACATCATTAGCACAAGCATTTAAAGGTGTAGCAGAAAAATTGGCTGTTGGTTTTTCGTATAATGAAATAGCATTATTAAAAGCAAAAGTATCTTTACAACCATTCACTGTTGTAATAATAACTTTAATATGATAAAACCCTGTATTAAAATAAGTATGTGTTGGAACTTTGTCTGTTACTATTGGTGTGCCATCACCAAAATCCCATTCATAATTTGCAATTGAATCTGCAGTTGTAACATTGATAGAAAAATAATTTGTATAAGGTGCACAACCACTAAAAGGAGCACCATGAGAAAAACTATTTATTTGGGGTTGTGTAATAACTACTGCATTATTTTTTGTAATAGTATCTCTACAACCTGCAGCATTTTCTATCATTAATTTTACATGATAACTTCCTTGTTGTAAATATTGATAAGTTGGGTTTTGTTGTGTTGATGTACCACCATCACCAAAATCCCATTGATAAACTGTAACTCCTGCAATTGCTGTTGTAAAGTTTACACTTAAAGGTACAACACAACCACCTGTAGGTGTATTTGTAAAAGCAGCTGTTGGTTTTTCATTTATTAAAACAGATTTAATAACTGTGTCTTTACAAGTACCAAAATCTGCTACTAATGTTACTTGATAGTTTTTAACTGTAGTAAATATTTTTTGAGGATTAGCTTGAGTAGATGTAGTGCCATCGCCAAAATCCCAAGAATTACTAATTGGTGTAGGTGTAGATGTATTAGTAAAAATTACTGTGCTATTTTGACAATGACCTGTAAAACTAAAATCTGCATTTACAGAACCCACATTTACAATATTGGGTTTGATAATTGTATCTGTACAACCACTATTATTTTTAACAATAAGCTTTACAGTATAAGAACCATTATTGGTATATGAGTGAAAAGGATTTGCTTGAGTAGATGTAGTGCCATCGCCAAAATCCCATTCATACGTATGTGTACCAGTACCTGTAGATGTATTATTAAAACCAATATTAACAGGTAATGTGCAACCAGATGTTGATAATACAGCAAAATTTGCTTGTACACCTCCAGAAATATT
>CAUJDL010000012.1 GCA_963169635.1 Bacteroidota bacterium | reverse complement strand
CATCCTGCAATTTTTCCTGAACAATTAGTATTTGATCAAATATCTACATGGACCGATGAGCATGATATAATCTATGATCCTTTTATGGGTAGTGGAACAACAGCAAAAGTTGCTATACTTTGCAATAGAAGATGGATAGGTTCTGAAATTTCTAAAGCATATATTGATATTGCTGATAAAAGGTTAGCAGAAAATTTTTCAAATAATTTATTATAAATGAACTTACAAAAATTAGGCTCTAATACTGCTAAAAATGGGTTCAATAATGAAAATGATATTGTTGATAAATTTAATAATTGGAAAAATGATGATGAAGCACAGCAATGGCTATTAATAATGCAATATAATTTACATGAAATTGAGTTTGTAAATGCAGTAAAATTATTTGGATACAAAACTGATGTTCAAGTACAAGTAACTATTAAAGTTAAACAGGCAATAGATATTCAAAATTTACAAGTAAAATTAGTAAGTAATATTAAAGGCTTTAATCAAATTGATAAAAGATGGATTGACAAGTATGTAGAATTGTGGAATATACCTAAATCTATTACTAATATTTTAAAAAAATATACTGGAGAAATTAAACCAACAATTAAAAACTTAAAGGACAAAAGGAGAATGTTTGCAAATGAATTTTCTGATAAAGAAAAAAATGAAATTCTTAATTGGTTACATGAAAATAAATCTATGATAATTGCAGATATTCTTAAAGGTAGAGGACAATTTGCAGCAGAATGGATATTAGTTGCACAGAAATTAAATACACATGCACGTTGGACTTTAAAACCTATAAACTTTTGTTTAAATTATTTCGGAAAAGGAGAAGTAATAATTACTGAAAGAGGAAATTTTAAAATTGGTAATATTACTATGCAAAGAAAAGGTGGTGATGCAGGAAGAATGACAGCTAATATGCTGCAATTTAAAATTAATCCTGCAGAGCTTTTTGATGTTTAGTTTTTTCTACATTACAAACCAATAACCAAATAATTGGCAAATAATACCTGTAAAAATTCCTATATACATTTCTGCATTGGTATGCTTACCTGCAATAAATCGACTTGTAGCTACAATACCTGTAAGTAATGTAACTATACTAATTAATAAACCAAGATTTACCTGATAATAAAATGCAAATAAAATTACAGCCATTAATGCACTACCCATAGCAATACCATGCAAACTAATTTTTATATAGTTATTAATAATTACACCTATTGCTGTAGATATAAAAATACCAAAATAAAAGAATTTTAATACTTGAGGTTGATCGGTAAAATTTCTGCTTAAATAATACATCCACCAATAAAAAAACATAGTAATAAAGAAGGGAATTATTCTTTCTTTTTGTGTATGTAAATATATATTACTAATAAACTTTAAACGCCATAATAAAAAAACTGCTAATGCAGGAAAAAATGCTGTCATCCAGAAAACACTAAAAATTTTAAGCCCTAAAACTTTATCAGTAATACCAGGAAAATCGTAAGGAAAAAATTTTACTAATAACCAAAAAATATAAGTAGGTATAAATAATGGATGAAAAATATAGGAAATTATTTTGGCAAAAAAAGTAGTTATTTTTCCAAATGATGGTTGATATATTTCTTGCTGAACTGACACTTGTGATTATATTATAAATTATATTTCTTTTCTTAATCGTGCTATCGGAAAATTTAATTGCTCTCTGTATTTAGCTACTGTTCTTCTTGCAATATTATAACCTTTTTGGTTGAGTAGTTCAGTTAAAACTTCATCGCTTAAAGGCTTTTGTTTATTTTCTTCTTCAATTAAATTGCTTAATATTTTTTTTACTTCTTTTGTACTTACTTCTTCGCCACTATCTGTACTTAAACTTTCACTAAAGAAATACTTTAATCTAAAAGTGCCAAACTCTGTTTGTACAAATTTACTACTAGCTACACGACTTACAGTGCTAATATCTTGTTTAGTAACTTCTGCAATATCTTTTAAAATCATAGGTTTTAAATCTGTTTCATCGCCAGAAAGTAAAAATGCTTCTTGATGTTTTAATATTGCATGCATGGTATTATAAAGTGTAGCTTGTCTTTGCTGAATCATATCTATAAACCATTTAGCACTATCTATTTTTTGTTTTATAAATAACACTGCTTCTTTTTGTTTTTTATCTTGCTTATTGCCTTTGTCATAATCTTTTAGCATGTCTTTAAAACCTTCGCTAATACGCAAGTCTGGTACATTTTTGCTATTTAAGATTAACTCTAAAATGCCGTTGTTATTTACAATAAAAAAGTCGGGTACTATATAACTTTCTGCTTTATTTAATTCGCCAATATTACCACCAGGTTTAGGATTAAGTTTAATGATAATGTTATTTACTTCTCTCATTTCATCGTCATTAAGATTTAAGCCTTTCTGAATTTTTTCAAAATGTTTTTTTGTAAACTCTTCAAAATAATCTTTAATAACTTTTATAGCTAATTGAATGTTATTGCCTTCATCTAATCTTCTATTCAGCTGTAGTAATAAACATTCTTGTAAATTTCTTGCAGCAATACCCGGTGGGTCAAAATGCTGAATTTGTAATAATAATTTTTCTACTTCTGCTTCGCTGGTAGTTATATTTTGTCTAAAAGCAAGGTCATCTACAATATTGGTTAGTTCTCTTCTTAAATATCCATCATCATCTAAGCTGCCAACAATTTGCTCTGCAACTTTATAAGTATGTTCATCTAAATCTAACATACTTAATTGCTCTGCTACAACATCATAAAAGCTTACATTATTTTTTATGGGTATTACTTTATTATCATCTTCTTCTGCATAATTATTATCTCTTGTTTTATAATCTGCTATATCATCATCTCCATCTTGTACATATTCGCTGATATCAATATTTTCATATTGATCTTCACTACCATCAAAAATTTCATCATCATCATTACTTTCAAATTCATCTTTTATGTCGTCAGTATAATTATCATCATAGCTATCATCTACTTGTTCTAAAGCAGGGTTTTCTTCTAACTCTTCTTTTATTCTTTCTTCTATATGTGCAGTAGGTATTTGCAGCAATTTCATTAACTGAATTTGCTGAGGCGATAATTTTTGTAATAATTTTTGTTGTAAAGACTGACTTAAACTCATTACTTTTTACTTAGAAAAACACTGCAATTTTATTAAAAATAATTGGGTTAATTACTATCGCAAACTAAAGAATTAGTATAATTAAACAAATTTGTTTGTTTAGTTATTTATTAGTATAGTTTTACGTTATAAAATTACTTTAAACCATTTATCTTCACAATAAATACAGGCATTAAATTTATGATTACCAAAACGGATATTGACAAATATTTTATTGCAGAAAAACAAACAAGTTTATTATTAATTATATTAAGTATTACAGCAATTGTAGTAGCTCTTGTTTGTTGGTTTGTATGGAAAACACAGTTTTGTAAAGGTGTTACAATTGCATTAAGTGTTTTAGCTTTAGTGCAATTTATTTTTAGTTATAAAAATTATCTTAGTTACGATAAACAACGTATTAATGCAGTGTATGCTTTTGATATGAACCCAACAGAAATAAAACTTAAAGAAACTCCCAGAGCAATGCAATATTTAAAAGCAACCCAAACTAAACGATATGTTTATATGGCTTTATTTATTGTTGGAGCAATTATGTTTTTTTATTTTAAATCAAAAATGGATAAACATTTTTTAGTAGGTTTAGGGTTTGCTACTTTATTATTTACTTTTATACTTATTAGCATTCATTATTTTTCTGAGAAAAAAACAGCACATTATACAGCACAATTAAAACAAACTTTTAGCTAAGCATTATGGGTTACGATGTTCCTTATTTTTTTGTATTAAATAATTTATATCCATTAAGACCAACAATAAAAAAAATGCTTGGTGGCTATGCATTATACTTAAATAAAAAATTGATAATTTTTTTAAGAGATAATGATAAAAGTCCAGAATATAATGGTGTATATATTGCTACAGTACCAGAGTTTTTTTTAGAATTGCAGCAAGAAATACATACCAGCAAAATGGAATTTGATTTAGATGGCAGCAAAAACAGTTGGATTTTTATTAGTGAAGATTTGGCAGATTTTGAACAAAAAGTAATGGCTGCATGTATGCTCATTAAAAATAATGATGCAAGAATTGGTAAAATTTAGAGTAAAATTATTTTAACTCTACCCATTCACTAAAATTATTACCTCTGCTAACTGTACTTACAAAAACTCTTCTATTATTTTGCAGCCAAGGTTTAGCATCTATTTTATTAGGATTTCCTAAAACAATATATTGCTCTATTCTGGCATTTTCTAAATAAGGCTCATCATTAGCATTTAAAGAAAATACTGCAAACCCTTTTATATTATCTGTATCGTTGGTAGTTACAAAAAAATCATATTTACCTGCTTTTTCAACTGCAGGAGATGCAGGTGTTAAGCTATCTAACCAAGGCATTGGAGGTGGTAAAGCAGCATAAGCATAATAATTATTTCTTAAACTATCACTCCATCCATTAGGATTATTTTCAAACGATTTGCTACTAAAGTAAATACTGCCTTGTGTAGTTGTATATTTTCTTAATAATTGAATTTGTTCGGGCAATTCATTTTTATTTTTCCAACCTGCTGTTGTACCAGCTCTATAAATTCCATGACCAATATATAAGTGTTTATCGTAAGTATATTTATTCCACCAATCAAGTAAAGTATCATAATCGCAAAGTTTATGACCACGTTCCCAATAAAGTTGAGGTGTTACATAATCTATCCAGCCTTCTTTAAGCCACAATAAAATATCTGCATACAAGTCGTCATAATTTGTAATTCCTGCTTTAGAATCGCTGCCTGTACTGTCTTTACTTTTATTTCTCCAAACACCAAATGGGCTAATACCAAATTTTACATAAGGTTTAATAGCTCTAATAGCCTCATGTAATTGTTTTATAATACTATCGCAATTGCTTCTACGCCAATCTGCTTTAGATAAATCGTTACCATATTTTGCATAAGCTCTTCTATCATGAAAATCGTTATTATGCTTATCAGGATAAGGATAAAAATAATCGTCCATGTGTATTGCATCTATATCATAACGTGCTACAATATCTTGTACTATTTGTGTTACATAATTTCTAACTTCTGGTAATCCAGGGTTAAATATTTTTTGATTATTATAAGTTACAAACCAATTAGGATGTGTTTTAGTAATATGCGATGATGCAACAGATGAAGTAGCATTATTAAAAACAGCTCTATACGGATTTATCCATGCATGAAATTCCATACCTCTTTTATGTGTTTCATTTATCATAAATTCAAGAGGGTCGTATAAAGGTTTTGGTGCTACACCTTGTTTGCCTGTTAAGTATTCACTCCAAGGTTCATAAGGAGATGGAAATAAAGCATCTGCAGTAGGACGAATTTGTACTATAATAGTATTCATTCCATTTCGCTGATGCATATTTAATAACTGAATAAATTCTGCTTTTTGTTGCTCATTACTTAAGCCTTTACTACTTGGCCAATCAATATTTACAACACTTGCTACCCATACACCTCTAAATTCATAGACAGGTTGTGCTTGTATTTTTTGAATAAATATGAGTGAAACTAATAACAGCAAAAAGTTTTTCATGAACAGAAATTTATAAAAACCGAAGATAGTATTTGTACGCTAATTTTTTGATGGATAAACATTTTATTAAGAATAAAATAGCAGTTTAAAATTTTTGAATCATTAACTTTATATTTTTACAAAAGTGAAATATTAAAATATACTTTGTTGGCTAACCATCACATTTATTAATAATCATTATTTAAGATAAACAATGAATTCATTTGAAGTTATAGGAGGCAAAAAATTATCTGGAACTATTGTACCTCAAGGTGCAAAAAACGAAGCATTGCAAGTAATTAGTGCTGTATTATTAACTAACCAAACAATTACTATACACAATATTCCAGATATATTAGATGTAAACTTATTAATAGAGTTGTTGTTTGATATGGGTGTACAAGTAAATAAAATAAGCAGCCATTCTTATTCTTTTAAAGCAGATAATGTAAATGACGAATATTTATCTACCGATGCTTTTAGAAAGAAAAGTGGAAAATTGAGAGGTAGTGTAATGCTTGCAGGACCCATGTTAGCCAGATATAATAAAGCATATATACCAAAACCAGGAGGCGATAAAATTGGTAGAAGAAGATTAGACACCCATATTATTGGGTTTGAAAAATTAGGGGCAAAATTTTCTTATCAAGAAGATAAACATTGTTTTTTACTTTCTGCAAAAGAATTAGTAGCTACTAATATGCTTTTAGATGAACCCAGTGTTACAGGAACAGCAAATATTTTAATGGCTGCTGTTTTAGCAAATGGTACTACTACAATTTATAATGCAGCTTGCGAGCCTTATATACAACAGCTTTGTAAAATGCTCAATAAAATGGGTGCAAAAATTGAAGGTATTGGTAGTAATTTATTAACTATTCATGGAGTAAAAAATTTACAAGGTGCCGAGCATACTATTTTACCAGATATGATTGAAACAGGCAGTTTTATTGGTCTTGCAGCTATGACACAAAGTGAAATTACTATTAAAAATGCAGGTGTTGAGCATTTAGGTATGATACCTCAAAAGTTTCAGCAATTAGGTATTCAATTATCTATAAAAGGAGATGATATTTATATACCAGCTCAAGAAACTTATGAAATAGTTTCTTATTTAGATGGTGGTATTTTAACTGTTTACGATCATCCTTGGCCTGGATTTACACCAGATTTGTTAAGCATTATTTTAGTGGTAGCAACACAAGCAATTGGCAGTGTTTTAATACATCAAAAAATGTTTGAGAGCCGTTTGTTTTTTGTAGATAAATTAATGGATATGGGTGCAAAAATTATTTTGTGCGACCCTCACAGAGCTACTGTAATTGGCTTAGGACGAAAACATAGCTTAAAAGGAATTACTATGAGTAGCCCAGATATTAGAGCTGGTCAAGCGTTACTTATTGCAGCACTTAGTGCAAAAGGTAAAAGCATTATTCAGAATATAGAACAAATAGATAGAGGTTATCAATTTATAGATAAACGTTTAAGAGAGTTAGGAGCAGATATAAAAAGAATTTAATTTCTGTTACAAAAAACTTTATGCAATAAAAAAGGCTTTGAAATTTCAAAGCCTTTTTAGTTTTATGTTTTTACTATTTAAACATTATTTGTATTAGCATTATCTTCATTTGTGGTAGGTTCTACAACTGTAGTAGTTGTAGTTTCAGTTGGTATAGATTCTTTTTTTGCTTCTTCATGTTCTTCTACATCAATTATTTTCTTTTCTTCAAAAGGTCTTTTACCAATTAATTCTTCAACATCGCTTTGATGTAAAACTTCTTTTTCTAATAATGCTTGAGCTAATTTTTCTACTTGTTCTTTTTTCTCTGTAAGTAAATCTTTAGTTCTTTCGTAAGCAGCATCAATTAATTTTCTAACTTCTTCATCAATTAATTTTCCTGTTTCTTCGCTATAAGGTTTGGTAAATGTATTTTCAGTAGTTGGGTCATAAAAACTAATATTACCTACTTTACTATTCATACCATAAACAGTTATCATACTATAAGCTATTTTGGTAATTTGTTGTAAATCGTTAGCTGCACCTGTAGATATTTTTCCAAAAAATATTTCTTCAGAAGCTCTACCACCTAAAGTCATACATATTTGATCCATCAATTGGTCTGTATTATATAAGTGTTGTTCTTTAGGAGTATATTGTGCATAACCCAATGCTGCTGTACCTCTTGGCACAATAGTAACTTTTAGTAATGGATAAGCATGTTCTAAATACCAACCACAAATAGCATGTCCTGCTTCGTGATAAGCAATAATTGCTTTTTCGTGTGGAGCAATAATTTTATTTTTCTTTTCAAGACCACCAATTACACGGTCAATAGCATCTTGAAAATCGCTCATATCTACTGCAGCTTTATTTTTTCTTGCAGCAATTAAAGCAGCTTCGTTACAAATATTAGCAATATCTGCACCTGCAAAGCCTGGAGTTTGTTCTGCTAATTTATGTATATCTAATTTTTCAGAAACTTTAATTGGTATTAAATGCACTTTAAAAATTGCTTCACGTCCATTAACATCTGGTTTATCAATTGTTATTTGTCTATCAAATCTGCCTGGTCTTAATAATGCACTATCTAATACATCTGGCCTATTAGTAGCTGCAAGAATAATAATACCTGCATCGCCAGCAAAGCCATCCATTTCTACTAATAATTGATTAAGTGTATTTTCTCTTTCATCATTACTCATAATTGCATTTCTGCCTCTTGCTCTACCAATAGCATCTATCTCATCAATAAAAATAATACATGGTGCTTTTTCTCTTGCTTGTTTAAATAAATCTCTTACACGGCTTGCACCAACACCAACAAACATTTCTACAAAGTCGCTACCACTAATACTAAAAAAAGGAACTTGAGCTTCGCCAGCCATAGCTTTAGCTAAGAGTGTTTTACCTGTACCTGGAGGGCCAACTAATAAAGCACCTTTAGGAATTTTGCCACCTAATGCTGTATATTTTTTGGGGTTTTTAAGAAAATCTACAATCTCCATTACTTCTACTTTGGCTTCATCTAATCCTGCTACATCGCCAAAATTGATATTTACTTTTGTACCTTTTTCAAATAGTTGAGCCCTACTTTTTCCAATACTAAAAATGCCACCTGCACCTCCACCACTTCCTGAGCCTCCACCCATTTTACGCATCATTAATACCCAAAAAACAACAATAATAATTAGTGTTACAACAATATTGGCAATGGGTCCCCAAAATTCGCCTTCTTGTTTATAGCTTTTAGGTACTTCTTTAATGTCTTTATGTGCAGCATAAAATGCAGTCATTTCATCATCAAAACTTTTAAAGTCGGCTACTTTAAACTCGAATAATGGAAAACCTTTTTGCGTAACTTCTTTAGGTTTAATTGGAGAGTTTTTAAATTTTTCTTTATAAAAAGGTTTTTCTAAACTATCTGTAAAAATATATACTGCAATACTTTTTCTTCCTGCATTATCTATCTGGTCTATTTTTTTTACATCGCCTTTTGCAAGCATTTCATTTTTAAAATCTAATGAAGTGATAGAAACTGTTTCTGGCGTACCTAAATCGAATAGGCGATAACTTAATAGTAAAATGATAATAATTCCATATATCCAATAAATAGAAAACTTAGGTGTTTTTTTGGGCTTATTTGCTTCTGGACTTAAATTAGGTCTAAAGTTTTTTTGCTTTTGCTCATCCATATTTTTTGCTTTGTAGATTTGATGTTTATTTCAAATCTTGCTTTATAAAGTTTTATTTTTTAATATTATTCATGCTTTTTTATATCTGCATCGCTCCACAAATCTTCTAATTTATAAAATGTTCTTGTTTGTGGGTGCATAATATGTACTACAATATTTACATAATCTATTAATATCCATTGCATGGCTTGCTTACCTTCTTGCTTAAAAGGAGCTTCTTTGCAAAAAAGTTTTACTTGTTCATCAATAAAATCGCTAATTGCTTTTATTTGAGTAGTACTTGTAGCCTGACAAATAATAAAAAAATCTGCCACAGCTTCAGGTATTTTACGCAAATCTATACTTACAATATTTTCTCCTTTTTTATCATGAATTGCTTGTATAATGGTTTTGAAAATTTTAGCATTACGGGTAAGTCTTGTAATTGCTTTTTTCTTTGGAATGTCTAAATCAGATTTTGTTGCCAATAAGTAAATATTTTAGTGATATAATTTTTTTTTGAATTGTAGCAATATTAATAATTTTTATCAGTTTTTATTTGTTAAGTATTACTATTATTTAATTTTGACAAAAATAATACTCTTTTGCCAAAGCCAAGCACTCAACAAAAGTCTTTACCTACTATTGGTAGCACTTTTATAGAATTAACTTCAATAAACAGTACCAATACTTATGCCATGCAGCAAATAAAAGCAAAAGTGGCAGAGCATGGTGTTGCTTATTTTGCTCATTCTCAAACAAATGGTAAAGGAAGTAGAGGAAAAACATGGCACTCTCAAACAGGCAATAACATTATACTTTCTACTACTTTACAAGTTGATTGGCTTAGCTTACAAAAGCAATTTTATCTTAGTATTGCTGTATCATTAGCTACACATGATTTTTTTAGTAACTACGTACAGAATGGCATAAGTATAAAATGGCCTAATGACATTTATTATTTTAACCACAAAATAGCAGGTATTTTAATAGAAAATAATGTTAAAGCTAATAAATTAGCTTGGGCTGTGGTAGGTATTGGTGCAAATATTAATCAAACTATTTTTCCTGATAGTGTAAGTAAAGCTATTTCTCTTTCACTAATAACTAAAGATAATTATGATATTATTGATATAACACATCAATTATGTAATTGTTTAGAAAAAAGATACCAACAATTATTAAGTGGCAATGAAGCAGCATTATTTAAAGAGTATAATGAAAAACTTTTTAAAATAAATGAAAAAATAAAACTGAAAAAAGGAGATGTAATTTTTAACTGTACACTAAAAGGTGTTGCAGAAAATGGATATTTATTAGTAAAAAATGGAAAAGAAGAAGCTTTTGATTTTGATGATATAACTTGGATAATAGAATAAAATAAATTTCGGTTTATTAGTTAAAAATCTTACCTTACCATCTGTATCTTACTATTATGCAATTAACATACTATTTATTTATTTATGGCTCTTTAAGAAGTGGGTTTAAACAACCTGCTTATAACTATATTAGTAAATATTTTAACCCTATTTCTTTAGATGCTAAAGTAAAAGGACTATTATTTAATATGGGAGATTTTCCTGTAGCTAAACCTACACAAGAAGATAGATTTATTAAAGGCGAATTATATTGTATTAAAAATTTAGATGAATTTAGTTTTGCCATTGCTCAGTTAGATGGTTATGAAGGCGTAAGAATGGAAGAAGATGAATTGCCTTTATTTTATAGAGCTACTACAACAGTATATTTTAATCAAGAAAAAATAGAAGCTTGGATATATTGGTTTAATGGTGATGTAAATGGCAGACCAATTATTGAGTCTGGCGATGTAATACAGTTTTTTATTGATAAACAAAAGGACAGTTAATGATAGCTTCTGCCTCTCAAAAAAATATTTATTTCCTCTCCGATTTTCATTTAGGTGCTCCAAATTATAACAGCAGTCTTGAAAGAGAGAAAAAAATTGTTGCATTTTTAGATAGCATAAAAAATACAGCTACAGAAATATTTTTATTAGGTGATATGTTTGATTTTTGGTACGAGTATAAAAATGTAGTTCCAAAAGGATATACCAGAATTTTAGGAAAATTAGCAGAACTTACTGATGCAGGAATTACTATACATTTTTTTGTTGGTAATCATGATATGTGGATGAGTGGCTACTTTGAAAAAGAATTAAACATCACAGTTTATCATGAGCCAAAAATTTTTGAACGTAATAATAAACAATTTTTTATAGCACATGGCGATGGTTTAGGTCCAGGCGATAATGGTTATAAATTTTTGAAAAAAATATTTAGAAATAAAATTTGTCAATGGCTTTTTGGTGCTTTACATCCTTCAATTGGTATGGGTATTGCCAATTATTTTAGTAGAAAAAGCAGAGAAAAAACAGGTACTGCAGATGAACATTTTTTAGGAGAAGATAAAGAATGGTTATTTATATTTTGTAAAGAAAAATTAAAAGAAACATATTTTGATTACTTCATTTTTGGGCATAGACATTATCCACTAATACATGCACTTAATGATAAAAGCACTTATGTAAATCTTGGCGATTGGATTAAAAATTTTACTTATGCAGTTTTTGATGGCAAATCTTTAGAACTGAAAAAATGGGAAAATTAATTTATGGATATTTATTCATTGCTTGTTTTTGCTACTTAAATGTTCAAGCAAATGACTCTACTATTCACTATCAATTACAACAAAAAGTAACAGGTAATTTTACAGACTTTACTACAGATAATTTAGGAAATATTTATTTAATAACACCTACCAACCAAATTAAAAAGTTAAATGCACAATTAGATAGTATCAGTATTTTTAATGATATAAAAAATTATGGAACTATTGATTTTATTGATGCTACAAACCCTTTAAAAATTATTATTTATTATAAAAATTTTGCTACCATACTTGTAGTTGAAAGGTTTTTAAGTATTAAAAATACCATTGACTTAAGAAGTAATCATTTATTGCAAGTACAAGCTCTTACACAAAGTTATGATAACCATATTTGGCTTTATGATGAACTTAATGCTACAATAAATAAAATAAATGATGTTGGTAAAATCATTTTTACCAGTGCCGATTTTAGAATTTTATTTAACAATGTACCCAACCCTTCTAAAATAATTGATGCAGATAGATTACTGTATTTATACAATGAAAAACAAGGTTGGTTGGTATTTGATTATTATGGCTCATTAAAAAAACAATATAACAATACTACACATTGGCAAGATGTACAAGTAATGAATAAAAATTTGGTTGGAAGAAAAGATAATCTGCTGTTAGAATTTTCTACTACTACACAATCATTACAAACTTTTGCAGTAAATTTTTCTCTTCAAGAAGCTAAAAAAATTATACAAGCAGATAATAAAATATACTGTTTAACAGAGCAAGGTTTAATGATTTACGAAAAACAATAATTACAATTTAGCATTAAGTTGTAATGCTCTATTAATATATTTTCCTAACACATCAAACTCAATATTTACAGTACTATTGATAGCTAAATTTTTTATGTTGGTATAATTATATGTATATGGAATAATAGCTACATTAAATTGTGTATTAGTAACATTAAAACAAGTAAGGCTAATACCATTGATACAAACAGAACCTTTTTCTATTATTAAAGCTGCAAATTTTTCGTCGAAAGAAAAAGTATATACATAACTTCCTGTATCGTCTTTTATATTAATACAAGTAGCAACAGCATCTACATGGCCTTGTACAAAATGTCCATCAACTCTACCATTTGCTATTAAACATCTTTCTATATTAATAAGTTCATTCAATTGCCAATTACTTGCATTTGTTTTTTGTAATGTTTCGTGTACTGCTGTAATAGTATGTGTATTGTTATATACACTCTCTACTGTTAAGCAAATACCATTATGTGCTACACTTTGATCTGTTTTTAAACTATTACTAATACTACTTTCTACTACAAAAGTTTTATTATTTCCATTTGTGCTAATATCTTTTATAATTCCTGTTGTTTCAATAATACCAGTAAACATAAGCTGTTATTTATAAGTAAAATTAGTTTAAATATTTTCTTTGTTGTTTTTAAAATAGCTTGTACTTAAATAAACAATGATTGCTATTAAACCAATAATTGGTAATATCAATAATTTATTTGCAACACTATCGTTGTATTTTAAAATTACATTTTGTGTATTTGCAGGTAATACAATTTGCATAAAAGTATTTTGCCAACTTGTAATTTCTACAGATTTATTTTGGGTTTCGGCTGTCCAATTTTTATCAAAATTTTGATGAATGTATAAAGTATCTGTATGTTGTGTATTACACTCAATAGTTATATTGTTTGCATTAATTTTATAAGGCAAAGCAGTAGATGTATCAGAAGCTAAATAACAAACTCCACGATGATTAAAATATGCTTCACCATTTTTTTCTACAAAAGAAAAATAAGTTTTTTTCCCAGAAGGATAAGCATGTAATGGAATAAAACCAATATGATTACTAGTTAATGCAGGTGCATAAACCACATGATTAATTGCAGGTTGTTGTACATCTTTAGATAAAATATTATATCCTTTTATATCATCAATGTATTGCATAGATGCAGCAATGTCTTGCTGAATAGAAGGCATAGATTTTATACTTAATCCTGTAAAAGGTAAGTTTATCCAAAAGCAAAAAATAATATCAGCTAAGGCAATGAATAAAATTCTTTTTTGATGGTACAAAAACTTTTTAATAAGCCATAGCATAATAATTACATAGCCACTTTGCAATAAAATAGCTGGAGTAAAACCAATATGTAAAATGCTTTTTACTAAACCATCTGCTGTATTTATATTAAGTGTATGATTGATTATACCTACTATTAGTGTAATTAAAAAAACACTAACTACTATTATCAATAATGTTTTAATAATTGTTTGTAATCTTGCTAATACATTTTTACTATTGGTAAAATAATTATGCAAAGCAGTGCCTGCAATTATAAGCATACTAAGCATTGCATAAATTCTTAAGCCTCCATTATATCTTAAAAAATTAAAGAGAGGAAGCTTAAAGAAAAGTTGTTTTATCTGTCCTTCAAAAGAAATATCTAAAAAAAATAAAACAATAAAAATATGTGGTAGTAAAATTCGAATTTGTTTAAGCCTAATTGCTGCTATTAAAAAAATTAAAGGAACTAATCCTATAAAAATATTATTCCACGAAATATCAGAAGATGCAAAAGGAGAGTTTTGTACTACGCTAGCTAAAGGAAATAATAAACTGATAAGCCCTATCAAAGGGCTTGTACCACCTTCGTGTAAATATCTTTCATCTGTAATAATACTACCTCGTTGAAAATTTTCTATATTACTAAATAAGGCATATAAAAAAGGCACACAAAGTATTGCAGCAATGATAATACTCAATATAAATAATAAACCTGCTTTTTTATTTTGAGTAAATGCTAATGAAAATTTATGAGTCACTAAATAACCAACACCTAAAATAATTATATAGTAAGGCATACCAATAGCAAAACCTGGATAACCACTAATAGTAATTAAATAAAAAAATAAGCCTAACCAAACAGCATTTTTTAAAGTAGGTTTTTTAAAAAGTGCATATAAAAAATTGATTGCAAAAGGTAAATATGCAGATTCTATAATACCATTTGCATGTTGTAAGTGAGATACAAAATAGCCACCAGCAATATATGCAACAGAAAGTATAGAACTTGTTTTAATCTCAAAGCCTAATTGTTTGCTTAATAAAAACATGCCATAGCCACCTATAAAAAGATGCAGTAAAATATATAACACATATATATTAATAGTGCTACCTAAAAAAGCAAACATCCAAAATAATGGATTTAAAAAAGGTGTGCCAGGGTCTGCTAATAAAGCAAAACCAAAGTGCATATTAAAATGCCAAAAAGGAATAATACCATGTTGTAATTGTGAACTAAAAAAATAAAAAATAGGATAGGAGACAACACAAGAATCATTTTTAATAGACATAAAACCAACTAACAAAGGTATATATGCTATTGCAATAGCTATTAATGGCAAAAGCCAAAGATTCTTTTTTACAAATTTAAAAGCAGTTGAAAAAGGCATTTTCTGCTGTAATTTATCTTTATTTAAGTGTTTTGATGCAGGTAAAACTAAGTTAAACCCATTTATCATGATAAAATATTTGGATTTTTGCTTTCAGATACTATCTTTGCACCCCATTTTATCATTAAAGGAGGTATAAACAAATGCTTATTATTGATTCAAAAGATTGCGAAAACATTGACAAAGCTTTAAAAAAGTACAAGAAAAAATTCGAAAGAAGTAAAACCTTGTTACAATTAAGAGAGCGTCAAACTTTCACTAAACCTTCTGTTAAACGCAGAGACCAAGTGTTAAAAGCAATTTATAAACAACAAATAGCAAGTGGAAAAATAGAAGGTTAATAAACCTTTTATACCCAACATATTTAAAGTAGTGTAAGTGTAACTAACTTAGGCTACTTTTTTTATGCAATTAACCGAAACAAATACCTTACTTCAATCATTTCTCAATTACTTAAAATTTGAGAAGCATTACTCTGCACATACATTAATTGCTTATAAAAATGATTTAGAACAGTTTTATGTTTTTATCAATGCACAGTATGATAATCCACCACTTGCTACTATCAATGCTATGATGATAAGAACTTGGTTGGCTACTTTAAAAGGTGATGAAAACTTAACTGCTAAAACATTGAACAGAAAAATTTCTTCTTTAAAATCTTTTTTTAAATATCATTTAAAAAATGGAGCTATTACTAAAACACCTATGACAGTTATTATTGCTCCTAAAATAAATAAAAGATTACCAGTTTTTATTCAAGAAGAAAATTTACAAACACTCTTAGAGCATGTAACTTTTACAGACGATTGGAAAGGTATTACAGAAAAATTAGTAGTAGAGCTTTTGTATAATACAGGTATTCGTTTAAGTGAATTAATTCAACTAAAAGAAACACAAGTAGATGTATATAACCAACAAATTAAGGTATTAGGCAAAGGAAATAAAGAACGTATTATACCAATATCTAAAGAGTTGATGAGTAAGTTTAAAGAATATATTAATGCTAAACCAGCAGCATTAAAAAATACGCCTCATTTGTTTGTAACACAAAAAGGAAAACCTTTACAACCTAAGCAGGTGTACACTTTTGTAAAATATTATTTATCGTTAGTTACAACTGTTCAAAAAAGAAGTCCACATATTTTGCGTCATAGTTTTGCTACACATTTAATGAATAATGGAGCTGACTTAAATGCTGTAAAAGAATTATTAGGACATAGCAGCCTTGCTGCTACACAGGTTTATACACATAATACAATAGAGCAGCTTAAAGATATTCATAAAAAAGCTCACCCAAAAGCTTAGTTAATTACAGTATTCTAAAATTTGTTTGAAAATAATTTATGTAATAAGTGTATAAAAATACTCTTTAAGTAAAATTGAAAAATATGATGAAAACAAAAAGTATTATTCTTGGGTTATTAATGATGTTTAGTTTAAATAGTTTTGCTCAAAATATGCTATACGAAAAGTTGGATATTAAAATGTTTCCTCAGGCAAAAGAAGGTTACGAACAAGTGTATATTCAAGTACCAAAAGAAAAAAATGAAACTAATTTTAGAGTAGAAATTTTTGTTGGTAAAGAAGCAATGTTAGATTGTAATAGCCATTTTTTAATGGGAGAAATGGAAGAAAAAAACTTAAATGGTTGGGGCTATCAATATTATGAAGTAAAGTCTAAAGGCGATATTGGTGGTACAATGATGGCTTGTCCTGATATGCCATTAAAGAAAAAATTTGTACACTTACAACCACAGTTGTTAAGATATAATAGTAAGCTGCCAATTGTAATTTATATACCTAAATGTTTTATAGTAAAATATAAAATTTTTAAAGCACAAGAAAAAATGATGGAAGCTACAACTGTTGATAACACTGCAAAAGCTACAAAAAATAGTATTGATTATACTTACTTGAAAAATTATTTTGTAAAAAATGATATAGAAAGAATTGGAGCATTTAAAATTAAAACTCAAAAAGAGTTAGATAAATATTTTGGTGCTGCAACAGTTATGGGCAAAGATGGTAAACCTACTAAAGTAGATTTTTCTAAACAACAAGTAATTGCTAATATTTTAAATGCTACTAATAAACTTACAGAGCTAAAAGTAATTAGTTTAAGTACAGATGTAAATAAAAATATTCAATTAAATTATAGTGTTACTACAGGTGCAGAGCAGTCATTTACTTTAAAGCCATATATACTTTTAGCATTAGATAAAAAACATACAGGCAAAATAATACTTAAAGAGCAGTAGTTTTTTACTGCTCTTTTTTTACCTTACCATAAACTTTTTCTTTTTACACGTCTGGTAGAGCTAATACCTAAAGCACCTAAAAGGCTTCTGGTAATTACACTTGCTGCTGTACGCCCAATTTGTTTAACTGTTGGATTATCAAAAAAGCCGGGTTCTTCTTTTTCTTTTTTAGTAGATTTTTTATTCTCTTCTTCCTCTTCTTTTGCTGCTTCTTTTTGTTCTTGTTCTTCTTTTGTTCTGTTTACAGCATCTTCAATTTTTGCATTTAAAATTTCATAAGCACTTTGGCTATCTATAGTTTCACTATATTTTTTTACTAATTTACTATTAGCAATTAAATTGTCTATTTCAGTTTCAGTTAATACATCCATTCTACTTCTTGGAGAGCAAAGTAAAGTATGTACTAAAGGTGTAGGAATACCTTTTTCGTTAAGTAATGTTATAAAAGCTTCGCCAATACCTAATTGTGTAAGCAATTCATCTGTTGTATAAAATTCAGTTTCAGGAAAATTTTCTGCAGCAGTTTTAATAACTTTTCTATCAGCAGCAGTAAATGCTCTTAATGCATGTTGTATTTTTAAGCCTAATTGTGCTAATACACTTGCAGGTATATCTTGAGGGTTTTGTGTACAAAAGAAAATGCCAATGCCTTTACTTCTAATTAATTTTATTACAGTTTCTATTTGCTGCATTAAGGCACTACTTGCTTCTTGAAAAATTAAATGTGCCTCATCTATAAACAATATTAATTTAGGTTTATCTAAATCGCCTTCTTCTGGACAAACGGCATAAAGCTCTGCTAAAAGCTGTAACATAAATGTAGAAAAAAGCTTAGGTCTATTTTGCATATCTGTAACACGTAAAATATTTACCATGCCTTTTCCTTCATTATTTATTCTCATTAAATCTTCTACTTCAAAACTTTTTTCGCCAAAAAAAATATCTGCACCTTGTTGTTGCAACTCTATTACTTTTCTTAAAATAGTACCAAGACTTGTAGAAGCAATTTTGCCATAATCTTTTTCTAAACTTTCTTTTCCTTCATCTCCTGCATACTGTAATACTTTAATAAAATCTTTTAAATCTAAAAGGGGTAATTTATTATCATCGCAATATTTAAAAATGATAGATACAATGCCACCTTGTGTATCATTTAATCCTAAAATTTTACTTAATAAAATGGGTCCAAATTCTGTTACTGTAGCTCTAAGCCTTACACCTTTTTCATCACTTAATGTAAGAAACTCAACAGGAAAAGCAGTAGGTGTATATGTTTCTTTTAGTAAAGCATAACGTTCAGTTATTTTATTATTAATAGTTCCTGCTTGTGCTATACCACTAAAATCGCCTTTAATATCCATCACTAAAACAGGAATACTATTATCGCTTAAACACTCTGTAATTACTTGTAAGGTTTTTGTTTTTCCTGTACCTGTTGCACCAGCAATTAATCCATGTCTATTCATAGTTTTAAATGGTAAATACACATTAGCATCACTCACTGCTTTACCATCTAACATGCCAACACCAATTTTTACATTTTCTCCTTTAAAAGTATAACCTTGCTGAATGGTTTGTATAAACTGTTCTGTAGTAGCCATATTTAAATTTTGGCTGAAAGTTATATTTTTTTCAATATAAATGAAAAGGTTTTAATAAATAATGCTACAGAAAGTACAGACTTTTTTAAAATCTAAAAAAAAGCAGCATAGCCATTAAGCTATCAATTGAATAATAAAAAGTAAATGATAAATAACGATTAATGTACAAAGAAAGAGGTAATAGCTAATAAAACCACACCTATTACAACATAAGCTATCTCTTTTGTATCGTTTGACGTAGTAGTTGTAACTTTTCTCATAACAAGGGATTTTATAGAAAGACGATTGCTTAAAAAGAAAGGTTGCAACAGCTTGTTTATATTAAACTTTGCTTTATTTTATCCACTCATTTACAACAAATATTACTTTACATAATATTATGATAGCCTTTCTGTAAATGGGCTTGTGGTTTACCTATCTTTGCCAATATGCAAAATATTAGGCATTTAACATACAACGAAATCGAACAACATTTTTTGCAATTAGGCGAAAAAAAATTTAGAGCAAAACAAGTTTGGGAATGGCTATGGCAAAAACATGCTTTTAGTTTTGATGATATGACAAACCTTAGTAAAGAGCTTCGTCAAAAATTAGCATTAACCTTTACGTTACCTGCATTAAAAACAGATATTATACAAGTAAGTGAAGATGGTACTATTAAATGCAGATTTACAGCTGTTGATAATAAAAAAGTAGAAGGCGTTTTAATACCTACCGATGAAAGAAAAACAGCTTGTGTATCATCTCAAGTAGGCTGTAGTATGGGTTGTACATTTTGTGCTACAGGCTATATGGGTAAAATAAGAAATTTAAGTTTCGATGAAATTTATGACCAAGTAGTTTTAATAAATCAGCAAAGCGAAAAAATTTATAACCAAAAATTAACCAATATAGTTTTTATGGGTATGGGCGAACCATTACTTAATTATAAAAACTTATTAAAAGTAGTAGAAAGAATTAGTGCAGAAGATGGCTTATTTATGAGTCCAAAAAGAATTACTGTATCTACTGCAGGTATTGCTAAAATGATTAAAAAATTAGGCGATGATAAAGTTCGTTTTAAATTAGCTCTAAGCTTACATGCTGCTAATGATAAAAAAAGAAGTGAAATAATGCCTATTAACGATACTAATAATATTAAAGATTTAACAGAGGCTCTTAATTATTTTTATAAACAAACAGGCAATGAAATAACTTTTGAATATATTTTATTTAAAAACTTTAATGATACGCAAAAAGATGCTGATGAGTTAGTAAAACTTTACAGACAAATACCTGTAGATTTAATTAATATTATTGAATATAACCCAATAGATAACTCTTCTTTTAGAAAACCAGATGAAGAAGTTACTAATAGTTTTATGCAATATTTAGAAAGCAAAAAAGTGAATGCCAGATTAAGAAGAAGTAGAGGAAAAGATATAGATGCAGCCTGTGGCCAATTAGCTAACAAAGGCTAATTAAAAAATAAATTTTAATTTTACCTAAAAATAAAACAATAGCATGAATAGTGAATCGCAAAAACCAGTTATAGGATTTTCTTGTGGCGATATAAATGGTATAGGTATAGAGTTAATCATACGTTCTTTACACGATAATAGAATTTTAGATATTTGTACACCTGTAATATTTGCAAGTAATAAGAGTATTAATTTTTACAGAAAAAGCTTACCCGATATTAATTTTTCTTATACAAGTTGTAAAGATTTTCAAAGATTAAATCATAAGCAAGTAAATGTGTTTAATTGTTGGGAAGAAGAAGTAAATATTACGCCAGGCCAATTAAATGAAACAGGAGGTAAGTATGCACTACTTTCTTTACAAAAAGCAACAGAAGCTTTAAAAGAAGGAATGATAGATGCATTAGTAACTGCACCAATTCATAAAAAAAATATTTATAGCAACGAATTTAAATATACTGGTCATACTCCTTATCTAAAGGATTATTTTGGGGTAAATGATGTAGCTATGTTAATGGTTGCAGAAAATTTAAGAGTAGGTTTAGTAACAGAGCATGTACCTATTACAGCAATTGCACAAAATATTACGAAAGAAAAAATTATAAGTAAACTAAATATTATTAATAAAAGCTTACAAAAAGATTTTGGAATTAATAAACCATTAATTGCAGTATTAGGTTTAAATCCTCATGCAGGAGATGGAGGTTTAATAGGTAAAGAAGAAGATGAAATTATTAAACCAGCAATAAGAGAAGCTAAACAACAAATGATGGTTTTTGGCCCTTACAGTGCAGATTCTTTTTTTGCCAGAGGTCAATATCAACGATTTGATGCAGTTTTAGCCATGTATCATGATCAAGGGTTGATACCTTTTAAATCATTAGCAATTGGCGAAGGTGTAAATTATACTGCAGGCTTACCAGTAGTTAGAACAAGTCCTGACCATGGCACTGCATTTGATATTGCAGGAAAAGGAAAAGCCGATCATCAATCTTTTTTAGTGTCTATTTACGAAGCAATAGATATTGCAAGAAGAAGAAAAGGTTATGAAGAAATGAGAGCCAATCCACTTAAAAAATTAAGTTTAAAAATGTTTGCAAATATTGCAGACGAAAAAATGGAAGAATAAAACTTTCAAATTCAGTTTTATAAAAATAAAAAA
>CAUJDL010000011.1 GCA_963169635.1 Bacteroidota bacterium | reverse complement strand
AAGAATAAAAAAGAAGTTATTCCACCAATGTGGAAATGTGTGAATTAAGATACTTTTATGCTTTCATTTTACTTTAAATATTTTCCTTAAAACCACAATAAACATAGGCTTTTACTACTATTTTTGTAACTCAATAAATTTTAAATATGAAAAAATTAATTTTATTATCGGCAGTATTATTTTCTTGTACAACTTTAATGGCACAACCACCAAAAGGCAATGCTAATAAAGGCGATGTTTATGGAGAAAAATTTAATTATACTAACCCTATTGAAGTAAGTACATTACCAGAAAAATTGGCAACTACAGATTCTATTAAAGGTACTTTTGTTGCTACAGTTTTAGAAGTTTGTCCTAAAAAAGGATGTTGGTTAAAATTAAGAATTGATGATAACAAAACTGCTTTTGTAAAAATGAAAGATTATGCCTTTTTTGTACCTACTGCAGCAATTGGTAAAAGAATAGTTTTAAATGCAGATGCTAAATTAAAAGTTATTTCTGTGAAAGAATTAAAACATTATGCAGAAGATGCTAAAAAATCTCAGGCAGAAATTGATGCTATTACTGAACCAGAAAGCCAATATAATTTATATGCTAGTGGCATTATTGTAGTAGAATAAAAAAACATTTATAATGTTTGTAATGCTTGTAAGAAAATCTTACAAGCATTTTTTTGTGTAATAATTTATTAATGTTAGTTTTATTTGTTGGTAACACAATTATTTTTAGGGTGTTTTCAACATTTACTATATAAAAATATTTTTTGTGTAGGTTTGTTTTAAATAAATACTTATGCTTTTAGAATCTATCGTTGATTTTTTAGAACCAATTAATATTTATGAAATTTCTAATGATGAAGGTTATAGAGATACACAATTAGGTAAACATATTCAAATGTATGAAGAGTATTTACCAGAAATTCATGAAGTAGATATGGTACTTATTGGTTGTAACGATTTAAGAGGTTTAGGCATCAACAACTATACACACAATATTGCTAATACAATTAGAAGCGAATTTTTTAGTTTATATCATTGGCATAAAGATATTAAAGTGGCAGACTTTGGAAATATAAAAACTGGAGCTACTTTACAAGATACTTATGCTGCATTAAAAACTGTTGTTAGCGAATTAATTGCTAAAAAGAAAAAAGTAATTATACTTGGTGGTAGCCATGATTTAACATTAGCACAATATGGTGCTTATAATTTATTAGGGCATATAATAGAAGCAACCAATGTAGATGCTAGAATAGATTTAAACATGGATAGTGTACATGCTGCAGATAATTTTTTAATGGAAATGTTATGTAGTAGTCCTAACTATGTAAAACATTATAACCATTTAGGTTTTCAAAGTTATATGGTACACCCTACTATGTTAGAAACAATAGATAAATTAAGATTTGATTGTTACAGAGTAGGTAAAGTAAAAGAAAATATAGAAGAAATAGAGCCTGTAATTCGTAATACACACATGCTAAGTTTTGATATTACAGCAATACAAAATGCTTATGCACCTTGCAATAAATTAACACCTAATGGTTTTACTGGTGAAGAAGCATGTACAATAATGCAATATGCTGGATTAAGTAATAATATAAGTAGCATTGGTATTTATGGTTATTTACCAACTGAAGATGTACATAATTTAAGTGCTAAACAAATAAGCCAAATGCTTTGGTATATTATGGACGGAATGTATAAAAGCAAAAACGAAGCAGCATTAAATAATAGCCATGATTTTAATGAATATCATTTATCATTTGCCGATGTAAATACTTCTTTTTTACAAAGTAAAAGAACAGGACGTTGGTGGATGCAATTACCTGATGGAAAATATATTGCTTGTAGCCAAACAGATTATATTATGGCAGCTTCTAACGATATTCCTGAAAGATGGATGAGAGCTTTAGAAAGAAGTTAATATTTTAAAAGTTTTTCTATTCTTTCTACTACTTTATCTGCATTAGGTAGCATAGTTGCTTCTGAAATTAAGTTAATTGGTACAGCAGGTAAATTCATTGCTCCCATTACTTCTACTTTTGCATCTAAAAAGTGATAACAGTTATTACTTATTCTTAAAGATAAGCTTTCTGCAAAAGAATTATTTTGTTGTTCTTCTGTTAATACTAATACTTTTCCATGTTTACGAACACAACTAAAAATTAATTCTTCATCTAAAGGAAATAAAGTTCTTAAGTCTAATATTTCTATTTGTCCATCAAATTTTTCTGCAGCAGCTTTTGCCCAATATACACCCATACCATAAGTAATAATACAAACAGTAGCACCTTGTTTTATTTTAGTAGCATCTGCATGTAAAGTAATATTGGCTTTGCCTAATGGTAAAATATAATCTTTAGCAGGTTCTATTGTTTTAGCATCTTCTGTACCAGGTACTTTACTCCAATATAATCCTTTATGTTCAAGCATTACAACAGGATTAGGGTCTAAGAAAGCAGCTTTCATTAAGCCTTTCATATCTGCTGCATTGCTTGGATAACAAACTTTAATTCCTTTAATAGTTAATAGTGTACTTTCAATACTTCCACTATGATAAGGTCCACCACCTCCATAAGCACCAATAGGTACTCTTAAAATCATTTGTACAGGAAATTTTCCATAACTTAAATAACAGCTTTTAGAAACTTCTGTTACTAATTGGTTTAGTCCTGGATAAATATAATCTGCAAACTGTACTTCTACAATTGGTTTTAAACCTACAGCACTCATACCTATTGTACTACCTACAATATATGCTTCTTGTATAGCAGTATTAAACACTCTATGGTCGCCAAATTTTTCTGCTAAAGTTGCTGCTTCTCTAAATACACCACCTAATCTTCTGCCTACATCTTGACCATATAAAACAGCTTCGGGATAAGCTTCCATCAATTCTTCAATAGCATGTAAAGCAGCATCTACCATAATTGTTTTTTCTGCTGATTTAGGTAGTCTGTTACCAACTTCTTCTTTAATTGGTGTAGGTGCAAAAACATGTTTATCTGTTAAATCTGCTGTTGGCTCTGCTGCTAATTGTGCTTTTTCAAATGCTTCATTAACTTCTTTTTCTGCAATAATTTCTACTTCATTTATTTCATGTTCATTAAAGCCAATTCCTGTGAGTAATAATCTTAATTTAGGAATAGGATCGTATAAACCATGTTTTAATAAATCTTCTCTTGTTCTATAAAATTCTTTTCTTACACCACTTGTATGATGACCTAATAATGGTACTCTTGCATGTACAAGTATAGGCTTACGTTCTGTACGTACATAATTAAAAGCATCTTGCATGGTTTCGTAGCTTCGTTGAAAATCACTACCATCGCATTGCAATCTTTTTAAGCCTTTAAAACCTGCAGCATATTCATAAGCATTCATTGCTCTTGCTTCTTCTGCAGTTACACTAATACCCCATTGATTATCTTGTACTAAATAAATAATAGGTAATTGATTTAATACTGCAAATTGAAAAGCTTCACTTACTTCTCCTTCTGTTACACTATTATCGCCAAAAGAACAAACTACAACTGGTAGTTCTTCATTAGGTCCTTTTTGTAATAATGATGTATGATGTTGTTCTATGTATTGAATACCTTGTGCTAAACCTGTTGTAGGTATTGATTGCATACCTGTAGCACTACTTTGATGAATGATAGAAGGACGAACACCATCTTTATTTGAAGGATGACAATAATAAGAACGACCACCACTAAATGGATCATCTTTTTTTGCCAATAATTGCAGCATTAATTCATAAGGAGTAAAACCTGATGAAAGCATTAAACTATCATCTCTATAATATGGACTTACCCAATCTTGTTTTTGTAATTGTAATCCTGTTGCTATTTGTATTGCTTCGTGACCTCTGGAAGAAGAGTGTACATATTTGCAAATGGTTCTATTAGCATCGTAAAGGTTACACATTGTTTTAGATGTAACCATTAGCTTATAAGCTTTCAATAAAATTTCAGGATTCATCATTGGTGTAAATATCTTACAACTTTGTATTTATATAATGAAATGGTAAGAAGTTTTTAATTATGTAAGAGTTTTCCACTTTCTTATTGTATTGTGGAATGGAAGTTGCATTATTTAATCTCTAACTCAAACATTTTTTTATCTCCTAAAAATCCTTCTAATAAATCGCCTACAACACATTCTCCAACACCTGCAGGTGTGCCAGTAAATATAATATCTCCAATATTTAAAGAAAAATAGTTAGAGATATGTTCTACAATATCATCAAACTTAAAAATCATATCATTACTATTACCTTCTTGCACTATAGTACCATTATTTTTTAAAGAAAAAAGAATATTTTCTTTTTGTTGTTTAGAAGAAAAGTTTGTCCAACTGCCAATAACAGCACTATTATCCCAAGCTTTAGCTTTTTCCCATGGTAAGCCTTTTTGTTTTAATTCATTTTGAATATCTCTTGCAGTAAAATCTATACCAACAGTTATAGCATTATAATAGCTATGTGCATTTCTTTTATTGATATATCTTCCATTTTTACAAACCTGCAAAACAAGTTCTACTTCATAATGTAGTTCGTTACTAAATTCAGGATAATAAAAAGGTGTAGGTAAATTAAGTAAGGCATTTTTGGGTTTCATAAAAATAACAGGCTCATTAGGTATATAATTACCCAATTCTTTGGCATGTTCTACATAATTGCGACCAACACAAAATATTTTCATGTACTAATTTTTAAAATGATAATTAAACACAACAATTCATTCACTATTTAGAAAAATAGTATTACTATATGCTTAATTTATATTTTATACTATCTAATAACAACTTTTTTAGCTATTTTATTATGTAAAGTTTAAATTATTTACTTTATTCATAGCTCTTTCTATACCTATAGATGCAAAATCTTCTATAATAGTTACAGCAGCTTCAATTTTTTTTAGCATCATAGGCTTTTCTTCTGGTAGCCATTTACTTAAAACAAATTCAGCTTGCATACCTTTAGGAAAATCGTTTCCAATACCCATTCTTAATTTTGGATATTGATCAGTTCCTAACATTAATTGTATATCTTTTAACCCATTATGACCTGCATCGCTGCCAGATGCTCTTAATCTTAATTTATTGATGGGCAATGCTAAATCATCTACAATAGTTAATGAGTTTTCAATAGCAATTTTTTCTTTATCTAACCAATATTTAAAAGCTTTACCACTTAAATTCATGTAGGTAGTAGGTTTTATACAAATAAATATTTTTCCTTTCCATTTTACCTCAGCAACTTCTGCTAGTCTATCTAATTTATAAAAAGCATCATGTTTAATAACAAAAGCATCTAATACATCAAAACCTATATTATGCCTTGTATGTTTATACTCATTACCAATATTACCTAAACCAACAATTAAAAATTTATTCATTCAATGAATTATTTTACTTAAAATTAATTATCTTTATACTAAGTGTTTACAAATATATTGTACATGAGGAAAATGCTAACCAAACTTATTAATGCAGGTATTACAGAAGAGATGGATATTGTGTCTGTAAAACGAATTAAAACATTTAATCTAACATCAATTATAGGTATAATAACTGCTTTAATTTATTTAATAATTAATGTTATTAGAGATAGATATTTTTTAGCTAGTATAGATTTACTTTATATTATTTCTTTATCAATTTTAATTTATTGTCATTTCAACAAGCTTTTTAATTTAGGTTTTATATATACAACTATTGCCCTTGCAGTAGGCTTTACTATAAGTAGTTTATTATATAGAGATAGTATGGAATTTTTTCTCTTACTCATCATTACCATGAATTTGGTATTTAAAACGGGGAAAAAAAATGCAGTTTGGGCAATCATTTTTTATAGTATTTTATTTGCTGCTATTGTTATTTTTAATTTAACTACACCTACTTTATATCAAGATTTAGGAGAAAAAATAAGAACAGAAAATATTATTATTTGGATATGTTTACAAGGTATTTTTTTAAATTATTTTGGTACGCTTAATGATATACATCATCAAGAAATTGACAATAAAAATACCTTACTCATTAATCAGCAAAAACTATTATTAGATAAAACTTTAGAATTAGAAAAAACCAATCATCAACTTCAAGAATTAAATGAAGCTAAAGAAAAAATATTTTCTATCATTGCACATGATGTAAGAGCACCAATTGCTGCATTAAAAGGCTCGTTAGAATTATTGTATAATAATATTTTATCTAAAGAAGATATTGAAAAAATTGCTAAAGAACTTTCTATAAAAATTGGACAGCTAAAAGATAATTTAGATATTTTATTAGAGTGGAGTAAAAGCCAAATGTATGGAATAGAAGTAAATGCTGCAAGAATTGAATTAAAGCCCTTAATTCTAAACTCATTAAACTTATTAATACCTAGTATTGAACTGAAGAAAATTAAAATACAACTCTCTGTAGAAGAACATTTATTTGCGTATGCCGATCCTAATCATATTAGTTTAGTTTTACGAAATTTAATTGCTAATGCAATAAAATATAGCTATACTGAAAATGAAATTTTAATTTCTGCAACATTAATCAATAATCAAGTAGCAGTATCTGTAAAAGATAATGGTATAGGTATGGATGAAAAAGTATTACAAATACTCTTTCATAGTATTAGTGTAAACTCTACTTATGGTACACTTAATGAAAGAGGTACTGGCTTAGGTTTATTATTATGTAAAGAATTTTTAGATAAAAATAATGGTACTATTTCTGTACAATCTCAAAAAGGAGAAGGTGCCATTTTTACTTTTAAAATTCCTGCATCTATTAGGTAAAAATATTTAAAATAATATCACTTTAAAACCTTATTTTTAAAGCTAATAAACGCTAACCTTTTTGTAGATAATGCTAACCAAGTTAATTAATGTTGGGGTTACTGATGATGTAAGTTATTTAACAGCTAAAAGAATTAAAACTTTTAATGTTGGGGCTTTATTTGGTATGGTTTTAGGGTTTATTTACATCTTAATAAATCTATACCATAAGAGATATTTACTTGTATTAACAGACAGTATGCATGTTATAGTTCCTATTATTATTTTATATACTAATCATAAAAAACAATTTAAAGTTGGGTTTCTATTATCCTCAGCTCTGCTCACTTTATCTTTTACTTTAAGTAGTATTTTATACCATAATAGTATGGAGTATTTTTTATTTCTACTATTAACAATTAGTTTAAATTATATATCAGATAAAAAAATTTGAAGTAAATTTGAAGTAATTTCAAAAGATT
>CAUJDL010000010.1 GCA_963169635.1 Bacteroidota bacterium | reverse complement strand
TTCACTTACACAACTTTCATCTGCAATAATAGGTAAGGGGCTTTGCTTAAAAAGTATTTGCATATTTTGCCAATCGTCTTTAGCCAAAGGTTGCTCTACCAATTCTACATTTAATTGATGTAAAGCATTTATTTTTTCTATAGCTTCATTTAATTGCCAAGCACCATTAGCATCAACTCTTAAAGTAGCATTTGTATGTTTACGAATAGCTGAAATTATGTTTAAATCATTATCTGTACCTAATTTAATTTTATAAGTATGCCAAGGATGTTCATCAATTTTTTTAAGCATATTATCTATACTATCTAAACCTATTGTATAGTTGGTAGAAGGTAAATTAGTAAAAGAAGTATTCCAAATTTGATATAAATTTTTCTTAGCCATCATTTTACCATATAAGTCCCAAGCAGCCATATCTAAAGCACAAACTAAAAAAGATTCGCCTTCTAATAAATGATGTAAATAATGCCAATATCTATCAGGTTCTGTAAGTGCAAATTTTTCTATTAATTGTTTTTTACTTGCTAATTTTTCAATCATTTTCTCTAAACTAACACCATAATAATCAATTGCAGGAGCTTCTCCAATACCATAATAATTACCAAGTTCTAAAACAACAATTAATGTTGGTTGATGCGTTTTTTTTCTATTGCCAGAAATTTCAAAAGGATATTGAAAAGGAAGTTGATAAGTAAAATAATGCAGCTTCATTAATGAATAATTTTAAAGCAAATGTATTATACAAGTCTTTCTTTCAAAACTTTTAGTTTTGAAAGGAGTGTTTATGTTGCCTTTGCAATGAAAAATTAAATTAATTGCTAAAAGCAATGCAATACTAACTTATGAAACTACAAGTTTCATAAGAACATAATTTGTTCTTTCAAAACTTTTAGTTTTGAAAGTTGTTCATCTGTTGCCTTTGGCAATATTATAATTATATTAATTGCTAAAAGCAATAAAATACTAACTTATGAAACTGCAAGTTTCATAAGAACATTTCGTTCTTTCAAAACTTTTGGTTTTGAAAGTTGTACATCTATTGCCTTTGGCAATGAATAATTAACTTAATTGCTGCAAGCAATGCAATACTAACTTATGAAACTGCAAGTTTCATAAGAAAACATTTCGTTTCTGAAACTGCAAGTTTCATAAGAACATAATTCGTTCTTTCAAAACTTTTAGTTTTGAAAGTTGTTCATCTTTTGCCTTTGGCAATGAATGATTAACTTAATTGCTACAAGCAATGTTATACTAACTTATGAAGCTACAAGCTTCATAAGAACATTATTCGTTCTTTCAAAACTTTTAGTTTTGAAAGTTGTGTATCTGTTTTAGTGTTTACGCAGAGTCTCATTGGACTCTGCGTAATGAATAATTAATATAATTGCTTTAAGCCTTTAAAGAATAAAGCATTTTCGTAGAGTCATTCTTCAAAGAACACATCACTTTCGCAGAGTCCTTAAAAGAGACTCTGCGAAGACATTAAATGAAAAAATTAGTTTAATTGCTAAAAGCAATGTAATACTAACTTATGAAACTACAAGTTTCAAAAGAACGAGAGTAGTAGTTTAATCTTCAATATATCAACTTAACATAATGTTAATTATAGGCTAATTTAATATGGATTATAATAATCATCACTTACTTAAGATTATAAATAGTTTTTGAATAATACTAACCCAAAAATCTATTACTTAAGTTCTTAAGGAAAACGTAAAAGTTTTATTAATCAATAATTTTATTGCTATTCATTTTATTAAAGAATTATGTTTGCAACCAATTTAAAATTTTCATGAAACAAATTAAGCTTTATATATCTCTTTGTATTGTAACAGTATTTTTATTTTCTTGTAACAAACAAGATTCTAATGTTGATATTATTCCTACAAGTATTCATATTTCTTTAGATAAAACATCTGTAACGGCTGATGGTATTGACGAAATTACTGTAACTGTTAAAGATCAAGATGGTACAGATATTTCTTCTTCTTCGTTAATTTATGTAGATGATGTAGCTATTAGAGGTAATCTTGTATTTTTTGAAGCTAATCAACAAGGTACTCATAAAATTTATGCTAATAAATATGGTGTTGCCAGCGATACTTTAAGTATTACAACTATTAATCCTACACCTGCAATTTATACAACAAAGGTTTTAGCAGAATTTTTTACAGGCAATTGGTGTGGTTGGTGTCCAAGAGTTGATTATAAGCTGAACAATTTTATGATTGCTAACCCTAATTTATTTGTAGTACAAATACACAACAATGATATTTTAGCTAACAGAACAGTTGACTCTACTTTACGTGCAAACTTTAGTGTTTCTTCTGTACCAAGTATTTTAGCTAATCGTTTAAGCACTGTACAAGAAGATGGCGATATTATGAGCCTTGCAGATAGTACTATTTTACGTCCTTATTATCAAAAACGTGCTGTTGCTGGTTTGGCTTTAAATACTAATATTAGTGGTAATACACTTTCTGTAACTGCAAAAACAGGCTTTGATGCTACTATTAAAGATAGCTTAAAACTAGTAGTATTATTGGTAGAAAACAATGTAGTTGCAAAGCAAAATAATTATTATCATAATAATATTGACTATCCTGGTAACCCTTTTTATGCTGCTGGAGATACAATTGTAAACTTTGTACATAATGGTGTTTATAAAGTATCGCCAACAACAATCAATGGTATTACAATAGATGCAGATAAGCAAACCAAAGGCAATGAATACACTGCTAATTTTTCTTTAGATATTACAGGCTTAAATGCTGCAAATCTGAAAGTTATAGCTTTTGTAGTTTATGCAGATAACCAAACAAGAAAAGGCATGTTAAATGCTCAATGGGTAACTGCAGGGCAAAATAAAAATTATGATTAATAAGGTATTAATCTTCTTGGTCTAAATTATTTAATTTAGGTCTTAATCGGGATTTGCTTTTATTAAAAATCATTATCCCATTATCAATTCCTTTTCTTAATTCTTTTTGTCTTTCTAATGGTGTATGTATGGTTTCTTTACATTTAGTAGAGCAACAACCATCAAACTTTGTAGCACAATCAGCACATTGAATAAATAATAAATGACAACCATTATTATTGCAATTAGTATGTGTATCGCAAGGCTTACCACATTGATGACATTTTGCAATAATATCTTCTGTTATTCTTTCTCCTAACCTATTATCAAATACAAAATTTTTACCAATGAATTTGCTTTCAAGTCCTGCCTCTTTTGTTTGTTTGGCATAATTAATAATTCCACCTTCTAAATGAAAAACATTTTTAAATCCTTTGTGCAACATATAAGCACTTGCTTTTTCGCATCTAATACCTCCAGTGCAGTACATGATAATATTTTTTTCTTCATTGCCTTGCATTATTTCTACAGCCATGGGTAATTGTTCTCTAAAAGTATCACTGGCTATTTCAATAGCATTTTCAAAATGCCCTACTTCGTATTCATAATGATTTCTCATATCAATCACAATGGTATCATCATTTTGCATTAGTTTATTAGCTTCTTGAGCATTTAAGTATTTGCCTTTATTTTCCATACTAAATGTTGCATCTGTAATTCCATCTGCTACAATTTTTTCTCTCACTTTTATTTTTAATACCCAAAAGCTTTTACCATCATCGTCTATCGCAATATTTAATCTTAAATTATTTAATGGCTCTATGCTATAAAGAAAGTTTTCAAATAAATTAAAGTTACTTTTTGGAGTACTTATTTGTGCATTGATACCTTCTTTGGCTACATAAATTCTACCAAAAACTTTTAGCTTGTTTAAATGTTTGTATAAATAATCTCTAAACTCTTGAGGATTTTGAATAGAAAAATAATGATAAAAACTAATGGTAACTCTGGGTTCAGTTTCTTTCATTAACTGTTCTTTCAGCTCTTGATTGCTGATTCTGTTGTGTAGCACTGCCATATAAAAAAATTTTAGACATCATTTTATTTTTTGGATTTAATAAAACAATGTTTCAATTAAATAATGAACCTGTTTGCATAACAGGCAAAATTTCGGTGCAAAAATAATCATTCAGAAATAAAACTGCTCATTTCTGTTTGATATTCTAAAGCAATTTGCTGAGCATCTGTAGCAAAATTTTCTGTTGAACCAGCATAAATAATGGCTCTGCTAACATTTACTAATAAACCAACATCTTTATTTAATCCAAATTTACTTACTTCTTGTAAGCTACCTCCTTGAATGCCTATACCTGGTACTAATAAAAAATTATCTGGAATAATGGTACGAATATTTGCTAATTCATTGGCTTGTGTAGCACCAATAACAAACATTAAATTTTCTGGAGTGCCCCAAGTTGCAACAGTTTCTAAAACTTGTTGGTATAAGTACTTCTCTCCTACTTTTAATAACTCAAAATTTTTAGCACCCATGTTAGAGGTTAGTCCTAACACAATTGTAAACTTATTATCGTAAGCTAAAAATGGTTTAATACTATCTTCTCCCATATAAGGTGCAACTGTAACTGCATCGAAGGGAAAAGTTTCGAAAAATGTTTTGGCATATTGAGCAGATGTATTGCCTATATCGCCTCTTTTTGCATCTGCAATCTTAAAATGTGTAGATGGTATGTAGTGTAAAGTTTCTTCTAAAATATTCCAACCTTTTACACCCATCGCCTCGTAAAATGCAGTATTAATTTTGTAGCTTACACAATAGTCTTTGGTAGCATCTATGATTGCTTTGTTAAACTCTACAAAAGCATTAGGTATATGTTGTAAGTGTTTAGGAATTTTATTGATATCAGTATCTAACCCTACACATAAGTAAGATTTTTTTTGTTTTATTTGAGATACCAGAAAATCTTTTGTCATGCTGCGAAGCTAAAAAAATAAATAATCATTTATACTAGAAAATTAAGTTTGTTTATCAGTAAGTGCTTGAATAATTGTATTGGCAGTATCTTCATTATTTACAGGAAATCTTAATTCATTTGTTGTATTTCCTCGTCTTGTATTCCAGCCATATATAATTTCTATTACTAAAGGCTGTATATCTTTTTTAAGTTTTACGCTTTTCATCCAACAATTATCATCTCTAAAAACATTTATTTTTCCATTGATAATTACACTACTTAATGTAACAATAATATCTACAGCTTGAGCATTTTTATTAATAGCAATACTTTTCATGTTTAAATAAAACTTCAAGAAAGCATAAATACCACCAATTATTGAAGAAATGATAAAGCCTATTAAATAAGTTTCGGAACGAAAAAATTTTATCATTAATGTACCTAAAATAATAATTAAAGAAGTTTCTATTGCAATATCTCCTAACCTTACTTTCTTTTCATTTTTATAAAATAAGTTCCATGTTGGCTTATCTATTTGCCATTTTGCAATAATAAAATTTTCAACTGCATCATTAGTAGATTGAGCAATTTCTTTATTCAATATAGTAATATCTTCTTGCTTATTATCTACAATATTTTTATAAAGTTGCTGATTAAATTTTTCTTTCGATTTGTTGTATTTTATTTGCTTAATAGCTGCATAAATAAATAGTGAAGCAGCCAAAATAAGTAAGCCTCCAAATAAACTAATCCAATTAGGATAAGATAGCAACATACCTATACCTACAGGTAAAATCATTATTGCTAAGAAAAAATAAATGACAATAAACAGTGCTGAGCCACCAGCTCTAAATTTTTCATCCATTAAATAAATGCTTTATGCTTGTAAAGATAATTTAATTAAGTATAAATAATTCTTACTTAAAAATATCTCAAAACTATATTTGCACTCAAATAATTATTTATGAGGGTGTTTAAATTTGGTGGTGCAAGTTGTAACTCAATAGAAAGAATACAAAACTTACCTACTATACTTAATAAATATAGAGATGAACAAATTGTGATGATCATTTCTGCGATGGGCAAAACAACTAATGCTTTAGAAATTGTAGCTCAAGAATATTATAAAGGTAATTGTTTAAAATCTGTTGAATTATTGAACGAAATAAAACAACTTCACTTAACTACTTCACAAAGTTTATTAAAAACATCTTTCAATATTTGTGCTGAAAAATTACAAGAATATTTTATAGAAACCGAAAAATTATTACATTCTGAAAAAGTATATGAATATGATTTTTATTATGATCAAATAGTGAGTATTGGCGAATTATTAAGTACTTGCATTATTAGTTTTTATTTGAATGAAGTAGGTATAAACAATCATTTATTAGATGTAAGAACTATTTTAAAAACTGATGATAATTATAGAGAAGCAACTATAAATTGGAATGCTACACAACAACAAATTGCAGCATATCCATTTCATCAATCATTAACAATTACACAAGGTTTTATTGGTAGTACACCTAAAAACTTTATAACAACTTTAGGTAGAGAAGGCAGTGATTATACAGCTGCTGTATTTGCTAATTTATTAAATGCAGAAAGTTTAACCATTTGGAAAGATGTAGATGGTGTAATGAATGCTGACCCAAAAAGCATTAACGATGCACAATTAATTCATGAGCTTAGTTTTAATGAAGTAATTGAAATGTCTTATTATGGTGCACAAGTAATACATCCAAAAACTATTAAGCCATTACAAAATAAAGGCATACCATTATATGTAAAATCTTTTATTAATATCGATAATGCAGGTACTGTAATATCAGCAAAAGCTGTAAACAACCTCCCTCCTATTATTGTTGTTAAAACTAATCAAGTATTAATTCATTTACATACCAAAGATTTTAGTTTTGTTGGAGAAGAGCCAATGGCTGCTTTGTATAAAATATTTTCTACTGTAAAAATTAAACCTAACCTTATACAAACAGGTGCTATTAGTATTCAAATATGTTTAGATAATTGGGAAGAAAAAATTGAACAACTAAAACAATTAACAGCACATTTATTTAATATAGATATTACAACACAATTGCAATTATTAACTATCAGGCATTATACCAATGAATTAAAAAATAATATGTTGGCAAATAAAGATGTATTGTTAATACAGCAATCTAAAGAAACTTTTCAAGCATTGTATTTAAGCTAAAAAAAATTAACTTTACCACATTATGGGAGAATATTCTTTTGGCGATGCCATGAAAAAATTTATACACCAAAGTAAATTACGTAATGGTATTAGAGCAGTACAAATAGAAGAAATTTGGGAAGAAATAATGGGTGTTACTATTGCTAAATACACAGAAAAAATAGAGATAGTAAATCAAACACTTTTTATTACTACTTATGTTGCTGCTTTAAAAAATGAATTATCATTTCAGAAGCAACAAATTATTGATAGAGTAAATGAAAAATTTGGCGATAAAGTAATTGCTAATGTTGTAATAAGATAAAAGGCTGTTGGTTAAACAGCCTTTATTAATTAAATAAATATTTTAAATACTTATTGCTGATTAAATATTTTCTATAATACCTAAACAAGTTTTTATTAATTTTTCAACAGCAGCAGCACCATCTTTACTAAATTCTTTTCTTACTCTATTAGCTACAATTACATTAATACTTAAACATTGATGACCTAATAATTTGCCTAAGCCATAAATAGCACTTGTTTCCATTTCAAAATTGCTGATACGATGATTGCCAAAAGAAAAACTTGTTAAATTATCTACCAAAGAAGGATTTGCAATACCTAATCTTAAAATTCTGCCTTGAGGTCCATAAAAACCAGGACAAGTAACTGTAATACCTCTATGAAAACCCTCTACAAAATGTTTGATAATATTGGCACTACAAGAAACAAGGTAAGGTTGTATATTGCCTGTAAGTTGTGTATGTGTTATAAATTCTTGAAGTATTTGTTGCTCTTCTGAGTTCATTGTTAATCTATAGAAGTGTAATAAATTATCTAAGCCTAAGCCATGTGTACCAGTAACTAAACTCTCTACTGGAATATCTGCTTGTAAAGAACCTGAAGTGCCTAAACGAATAATGTTGATAGGTGTATGTGTTGGTTTAATTGTTCTTGTTGCAAAATCAATATTCTTTAAAGCATCTAACTCATTTACAACAATATCAATATTATCTGGACCAATACCTGTAGAAATTACAGTAATTCTTTTTTTACCAACATAACCTGTATGAGAAATAAATTCTCTATGTTGTCTTTTTACTTCTATCCTATCAAAATATTTGCTTACAACAGCAACTCTATCTGGGTCGCCAACAGTTATTACAGTATCTGCAAGTTCATCTGGTGTTAAATCAATATGATAAATTCCGCCACGATTATTGATAATTAATTCTGATTCTTCTATTCTACTCATAATAATATTTTTAATTTTTTAAAAAATTAAAGTTAATAGAAAAGCATGAAATAATTACTGAAAAAAAATAAGTTAATCAATAGATTTTATTGCACCATCTTGCCTTTTAAAAAAGTATAAATTTTTATTTTCAAAAAAATCTATACTAGGAACTTCTTGTTTATTTAATACTGGCTGAATATTATAATTTATCAGATTGCTAAAACTACTATCGCTAGATAAAGAGTTTATAAAATCGTTAGGATATTTTACTAACAAATGACAAAAATTATATGTAGCATCATAGCCTTTAAAAAACCAATCACTAGCTCTTGCATAAAATTTATTTTTATACACTTCTGTCAAATATTTTCCTAAACCTACTTCTCTATTATAGTTATAAGGTGTAGAGTAAATTATTTCAATACCTTTTGTTTCTTCAAGTGTGTTGTTTACTTTCTTAAATTCTTTTATACTGCTCCATGTAGGCATACCAATAGCAATTGTTGCAATATTGTTAAGAGCAGACAAATTATTTACTAATCTTTTACCAAAGTTTTCATTAACACTACCACAAATAACTACATTTTGTTTGTTACTGTCTAACACATTTTTTAATTGCTGAATATTAAAAGTATCTGATAGCAAAACAGTTTTATATTTTAAAGGAATACCAGGGGTAACTTCTTTCATTGCTAAAAATGAATTTTCAATTTCATTTTCTAATTTCCCTTTACGTTTTATATAAATTAAATTTTGAGTTGAGTATTTTTTTTGAATGTATTTATAAATTCCTTCGCAATGTGTTTTAAGAGTAGAATTGAGTAAAACAAAATAAGGATTATCTGTAACACCACCTTCATTAGGATATGTAACAGATACTAATGGAATTTTTTTAAGCTTGGCAAAATCTGCTAATGGTTTTATTTCAAGTCTATCTTTAAAAGAAACTAAAATTAAAGAAACACTATCCCAAACTTTTTGAGCCAATATTTTTTTCATTGGCATTGCACTATTTTTTGTATCAAAGAAAATAATTTCTAAAGGCATTTTTTCTTTTTGAAGAGAATCAACTGCCATCATTACTCCATTATAAAAATCTAACCCTGGTAATACATTTTTAGGTAAAGTATGACCAGTAACTTTAAAATTATCTCCTGTAAAAACAGAATCAATATATATAGGTGCTAATACAGCTACTTTATAAATAACCTTATTAGTGCTATCTAAATTTTGGGCTTTACCAATAAAAACAAACTGAATAAAAATTATTAAAAGCAAAAAATATTTCATAGTTAACCGTTAATCACAATATTGAGTATAAATATAGTGCCAAAAAATTAAATTAGTTTATTCCCACTCGATAGTTGCTGGTGGTTTGCTACTAATATCATAAACTACTCTATTAATACCACGAACATTATTGATAATTTCGTTAGATACTTGTGCTAAAAAATCGTAAGGTAAATGAGCCCAATCTGCTGTCATACCATCTACACTTGTTACAGCTCTTAAAGCAACAGTATATTCATAAGTTCTTTCATCGCCCATTACACCAACACTTTTTACAGGCAATAAAATAGTACCTGCTTGCCATACTTGTTGATATAAGCCAGATGATTTTAAAAGTTGTGTATAGATAGCATCTGCATCTTGTAATAATTTAACTTTTTCTGCTGTTATTTCTCCTAAAATTCTTATTGCAAGTCCAGGCCCAGGAAATGGATGTCTATTAATTAATTCTTCAGGAATATTAAGTTCTAAACCTACTTTTCTTACTTCATCTTTAAATAAAAATCTTAAAGGCTCTACTAATGCTAAGTGCATTTTTTCTGGCAATCCACCAACATTATGATGACTTTTAATTGTAGCACTTGGTCCATGTACACTTACACTTTCAATTACATCTGGATAAATTGTACCTTGACCTAAAAACTTTGCATCATTAATTTTTTGTGCTTCTTTTTGAAAAACATCTATAAATAAATTGCCAATAATTTTTCTTTTTTGTTCAGGATCAGTTTTACCTTTTAGTGCATCATAAAAAATTTGTTTTGCATCTATACCTGTAACATTTAAGTTTAATTGTTGGTAAGTTTTAAGTACTTGTTCAAATTCATTTTTTCTTAATACACCATTATCTACAAAAATGCCATGAAGTTTTTTGCCAATTGCTTTACTAATAAGCATTGCAGCAACAGTACTATCTACACCACCACTTAAAGCCATGAATACATGTGCATCGCCAATTTGTTTTTGTAATGCAGTAACAGTTTCTTGAACAAATGATGCTGGTGTCCAATCTTGCTGATAGCCACAAACTTCAACTAAAAAGTTTTTAATTATTTTTTTTCCTTCTGTAGAATGATATACTTCAGGATGAAACTGTAAACCATATAATGGTTTTGAATCTTCTGTTGATTTTTTAAATGCAGCAATAGGAATATTTTCTGTAGTAGCTAATACAGCAAAATCTTTTGGAAGTAATGAAATACTATCGCTATGGCTCATCCAAACCTGAGAGTTGTTATTGATTTGCTTAAATAAAATATCGTCTTGTTTTATTTGCAATGCTGCTCGTCCATATTCTCTTTTATTACTTTTATCTACTTTGCCTCCAAATGTTTTAGCAGTAAGTTGTGCACCATAACAAATGCCTAATATAGGTACATGTTTTATAAAATCTTCAATATTTACTGTTGGGTTATTTGTATCATTTACACTAAATGGACTACCACTTAAAATAATTCCTTTTAAAGATTTATCTATGGTAAAAGGTTTATTAAAAGGTATTATTTCGCAATAAATATTTGCTTCTCTTACACATCTTGCAATTAATTGTGTAAACTGACTACCAAAATCTAAAATGAGCAATTTTTCTGACATGCCACGAAGATAAGTTATAGATAATTGATAAAAATATTTACCATTTATTTTTAGTAAAATGAACTATCAGTAATAAAAAAACAGCCCTGAAAAATCAAGGCTGTTTTGTAATTTATTAAAAGCTGAAATTATTTTATTTCAAATAATTTTAATTCTACTCTTCTATTCATTGCTTTTCCAGCGGCAGTTTTATTATCGCCAATTGGATTGTCTTGACCATATCCTTTAGCAGATAAACGACTTGCATCGATACCTTTCTTTTTAAGATAAGCTAATACTGCATTTGCACGAACTTGAGAAAGTTTTAAGTTAGATGCTGGTTTACCAACATTATCTGTATAACCAGAAATTTCTAAACCAATTGTTTCGTTACTTTTTTCTTTTAATAAAGCAACTACAGTATCTAATGAGCTATAGCTTTTCTTTAATAAAGTATATTTACCAGTAGCAAAATAGATGTTTTTAGCAGCTAATTCTACTTTTTTCTTTTTCTCTTCAGTAATAATAGGGCAACCATTATTAGAAGCTGGACCAGCTATTGAAGGACATTTATCTTCTTCGTCATTAACACCATCTTTATCTGTATCTGGTATTGGACAACCTTGATAACGAGCTAAACCTGCAATTGTAGGACATTTATCTTCTTCATCATTAATACCATCTTTATCAGTATCTGGTATTGGACAACCTTTGTATTTAGCAACACCAGAAACTGTTGGGCATTTGTCTTCTTCATCATTAATACCATCTTTATCAGTATCTGGTACAGGACAACCATGATATTTAGCAACACCAGGAACTGTAGGACATTTGTCTAAACTATCTACAATACCATCTTTATCAGTATCTTTTGGTTCTACTTTTTTAGGAGGTTGAGGTGCTTCAACTGGTTTAGCAGCTTTTTTATCAATTAAAGGAGCTGCAATACCTAAAGAATAATTTAAGTTGTAGTTAGTAGTTCTATGTGTAATAGGAACATGTAAAGCTACATCTGTAAACAAAAATGCATCGCTGCCACCTAAGTTTACTTGTAAGCCACCACCAAAAGGCATATAAGCACCAAAATAAGTGCCACCAACCATACTAGCTCCTACACCACCAGATAAGTAAGGAACTAATGTATAATTATCAGTTAATAACTTTAAACGAACTGTAGCATCTAACTCTAATAAAAACTTTTCAGAAGTTAATGTTTTGCCTTTTAGAAAAGGATATTTAACAAAGCTACCTCTTAAGTTAGCTGCAAAATCTAAATGATTTGATAAGCCTGTTAAATAAGTAACTCCTAAGCCAGGATACATTTCAGAAAGTTTAGCCCATTGTTTGTTACCCATAACAGATGATAAATTTGTAGTACCAATACGGTCAGGTGTAACAAAATCTTTCATGAAAAAGTTTAGACCAAGTGTAGGTCTTTTTTTGTAGTCAGTTTTAGTTGTTTGTGCAAATGATGTTGTAGCTAATGCTAAAACAACTATCATAAGGAAAATTTTCTTCATAATACATTTAATTAATTGGTGCAAAATTAGGGATGTGATGTAAAATAAACGAATTTTACTTATTAACCATCATATTTTTTTTATGAAGCATAATTTTTTTGTATTAATCCTTATTTTAACCATTACTTCTTGCCAACAAAACTTTTATAAACAAACTAAAAATGAGTATGGCCTAATTGTACTAAATACAGTACAGCAATATCAATATACCATCAAAAAAGATAGTAGTAAACAATTAATCAACTTGCAAAATTATATACCCCATATACAGTTTAATTGGTATTATGCAACTAAAAATAATTTTACAAAAGAGGTTTTATATCAGCAACCCACAGCTTATTTAAGAAAAGAAGCAGCAGAAAAATTACATAAAGCAGCAATAGCATTTAAGCAAATGGGATTAGGCATAAAAGTATTTGATGCTTATAGACCTTATACAATTACAAAAAAAATGTGGCAAATAGTACCAGATGAAAGATATGCTGCAAATCCTGCAAAAGGTAGTGGCCATAATAGAGGTATTGCAATAGACCTAACATTATATAACTTAACAACAGGCGAAGAATTAGCTATGCCAACTGCATTTGATAATTTTACAGAAAAAGCCCATGTAAATTATCAGCAATTAGATAAAAATGATTTAGCAAATAGAGATTTATTAATTAATACTATGCAGCAGTTTGGTTTTATTGTTTTACCTACAGAATGGTGGCATTTTTATTTACCTAATGCAGAGCAATATGAAATTTTAGATATTGATTTTAAATCATTAGATGAGAATTAATATTTTTTATTTCAATAGTATTTGCTAATGGCAGTTTTGAAAGATAATTTTCATTCAATTACATTTGCCAAATAATTAAAGCAATATGAGTAAAGTAAAAATTGGATTAGTGCAAATGAGCTGTACTGCAGATAAATTAAACAATTTACAAAAAGCTATAGAAAAGGTAAAAGAAGCTGCAGCTAAAGGAGCACAAATTATTTGCTTACAAGAATTATTTACATCATTATACTTCTGCGATATAGAAGATTATGAACATTTTAAATTAGCAGAAACAATACCTGGCCCATCTACTGATGCTTTATGTGCTGTTGCTAAAGAACATCAAGTAGTGATTATTGCATCTTTATTTGAAAAAAGAACACAAGGCATTTACCATAATACAACTGCTGTAATAGATGCTGATGGAAGCTATTTAGGTAAATATAGAAAAATGCATATTCCTGACGACCCTGCATTTTATGAAAAATTTTATTTTACTCCCGGCGATTTAGGTTATAAAGTTTTTAAAACTAAATATGCTTCATTAGGTGTATTAATTTGTTGGGATCAATGGTATCCTGAAGCAGCAAGAATTACTGCTCTTATGGGTGCAGAAATTTTATTTTATCCTACAGCAATTGGTTGGGCTACTTCGCAAGACGAAGCTACTAATACTGAACAATATAATGCTTGGCAAACAATACAACGTAGCCATGCTGTTGCCAATGGTGTACATGTAGTAAGTGTAAACAGAGTAGGTTTTGAACAAAATAATCTAATGAAATTTTGGGGTGGCAGTTTTGTAGCTAACCCATTTGGTACATTATTATACAAAGCCTCTCATGATAAGGAAGAAACTGAAGTAATAGAAATAGATACTACTAAAACAGATTATTACAGAACTCACTGGCCTTTCTTAAGAGATAGAAGAATAGACAGCTATCAACCTATTACCAAAAGATTTATTGACGAAGATTAAATGTGTTTAAGCTTGTGCTGTTGGTCCACCAAAATTCATAGGAATTTCTACTTGCTCTAAATCTTGAATTTTGCCATGAGCAGCTTCATAACGTTCTATATTTTCAATTAATGCTTTCATAAAACGCTTTGCATGCATAGGTGTAAATATAATTCTAGATTTTACTTTACTCTTAGGAGTACTTGGCATTACATTTACAAAATCTACTACAAACTCTGCATGACTATGTGTGATAATAGCTAAATTAGCATAAGTGCCTTCAGCTACTTCTTCTGTAATTTCTATATTAAGTTGATTATTGTTTTGTGGTTGTGTTTTATCCATGATAATTGTTTGAAAAAATATTATAAAATTTGTTTTTTAATTCATCTATCTTAATCTATCAGCACTTTTTACTAATTGCTCATCTTTATAAATTGCTCTGATAGCTAAAAATATTAAAACAGGTATAGCAAAATAAATTATTGATGTAAGTGTAAACCTTCCTGATAAATATTGACTAGTTTTTGTATAAGCTAAAATAAATGTTATTACATACACTACTAATGCTGCAATACTCACTTTTAATTGATTTTTTCTGTCTTTATATAAAAAAATACACACTAATAAAGCAGCAGCTACAGCAATGGTTAGTATTAAAACTATAAAATTGTCTTTTGCTGTAAACTCTACATATTTATTAGTATTATCTAAGCCATTAAATAATGCAAACTTTAAAGTTGCAAAACATAAAACAGAAGCTATTAATAACCATACAGATTGAATTCTCTGTAACATAAATTTTAATTTTTAGTTGAATAATTTTTATTAAATAATTATCCTAATTCAGGATATAAAGGAAATTGCAACATAAACTCATTTACTTCATTTTTAATTTTAGCAATTACAGCATCATCAGCTTCATTCATTAAAGTTTTATCAATTACATTTACCACAAAATCCATGTGTTCTTCTTTCATACCTCTTGTAGTAATTGCTGCAACACCAAAACGAATACCACTTGTTACAAAAGCACTTTTATCATCATAAGGAACCATATTTTTATTAGCAGTAATATCTGCTTTGCCTAATACATTTTCTGCTTTTTTACCACTAATATTTTTATTTCTTAAATCAATCAGCATTAAATGATTATCTGTACCACCACTAATAATATGATAATCTTTGCTAACAAATGCTTTAGCCATTGCTTGTGCATTTTTTTGTACTTGCTTTGCATATACTGTAAACTCATCGCTTAAAATTTCGCCAAAAGCAATTGCTTTAGCAGCAATTACATGCTCTAAAGGACCACCTTGAGTACCAGGGAAAACAGCCATATCTATTAAATGGCTCATCATTCTAATATTTCCTTTTACATCTTTTAAGCCAAAAGGATTTTCAAAATCTTTTGCCATCATAATTACACCACCTCTAGGGCCTCTTAAAGTTTTATGTGTGGTAGAAGTTACAAAATGACAATGATTAAAAGGAGAACTTAATAAACCTTTAGCAATTAATCCAGCAGGATGTGCAATATCTGCCATTACAAAAGCACCAATTTCATCAGCAACTTTTCTAATTCTTGCATAATCAATATCTCTGCTATATGCACTTGCACCACAAATAATTAATTTAGGTTTTATTTGTTTTGCTTTAGTTTCTAGCATTTCATAATCTATTCTTCCCTCCTCTTTTGTAACAGTATAAAAATGTGGATTATATAATTTGCCACTAAAGTTTACAGGGCTTCCATGTGTTAAATGACCACCCATACTTAAATCTAAACCTAAAATATCATCGCCAGGTTGTAAAATGGCTAACATTAATGCAGCATTTGCTTGAGCACCACTATGAGGTTGTACATTAGCATATTCTACATTAAAAATTTGTTTTAATCTGTCAATAGCTAATTGTTCTGTTTGATCTACAATTTCGCAGCCACCATAATATCTTCTGCCAGGATAACCTTCTGCATATTTATTTGTCATTACACCTCCCATTGCTTGCATTACTTGAAGGCTTGTAAAATTTTCGCTGGCAATTAATTCTATGCCTCTTCTTTGTCTGTTTAATTCTTGTTTAATTAAATCAAAAACTTGTGTATCTCTTTGCATATTAAATTTAATTAGTTAGCAAAAATAACTGATAGTTTGTTTAAAGCAAGGAAATGTTGAAGTAGTTTGTAAAAACTTAAATAATTGATTTAAAAACAAAACCTTTTTCTGTAAAATGTGCTAATACTTTAGGCAATGCAAAGCTCATTCTTTTCCATGCTTTATCACTATCATGAAAAACAATAATGCTCCCATTTTGTGTATAGGTTAATACATTTTTTAAACAAGCTTCAGGAGAAAGTGAGGTATCAAAATCGCCACTTAAAACATCCCACATAATTATTTTAGTGTGTAAATGATTAGTTGAAAGTGGTATTGTAGCAAGTTGTTTTGCTTGTTGTCTTTTTATTCTGCCATAAGGCGGCCTAAATAAATTTGATGAAATAAGTTGTGCTGCATTTTTAACATCATCTATATAAATATTTGTTTTGGCTTTCCATCCATTTAAATGATGTTGTGTATGATTACCTACAGCATTTCCTTGTGCAATTATTTGCTGATAAATAGTTGGGTTTTCAACAACATTTTTTCCTATACAAAAAAAAGTTGCTTTTGCATTGTAATTATATAATTGTTCTAAAATAAAAGGAGTTGCTTCTTTATGAGGACCATCATCAAAAGTTAAGTATAAAACTTTTTCGTCTCTGGGCATATTCCAAACAAATGATGGATATAATGCTTTAAGCCACCAATATGTTTTGGAAAGATACATGTTAGTTAAGGTTTTTATTAAATATTATTCATCTAATAAATTGGCTAATTGTATTAACTCTTCTTGTTTATACAAATTTTTATCTGTATTAAAACATTTACTAGCTTCTTCTAATAAAATTTGAATAGTTCTTTTATGAGAAATAGGTTTAAAATATGCAGGAATGGGAGGTACAGCAATTCTTTTAAAATAATTTTCAATATCTAAATGTCCATAAGCTCTGCCATTAACACCATCTACATAAAACAAAATTTTTTCTTGTGGTTTAGCTTCTGTATTATCTTCATTATAATCTCTATGATAAAATGCAATAACCATTTGCTTAGGAATATTAATAATTCTGGCATTAATATCTAATTGCTCGCAAATGATTTGATATAAAATTCCATTAGAAACTGCATTCCCTTTTTTGCTTTCTAAAATTTTATGAATAAAAAATTCATCGGGATAAGCATAATTTACTTCACCACCACTAATGTTGTAATAATTAAAAATAATACTACTTAAAACATTGGCTTGTTCTAATGGAGTTAAAAAATTATTTAACTCTAACCAAACATTTCTACGAATTTTTTCTATTTCTTGTAATACAGGTGTAGTATGTAAATCAGGGTATTGATATTTAGCTACTAACAATGCTCCTGTTAATAAATCATGATAAGCACCATCTTTCCAATCTTTAAAAGAAGCAACTAAATCGGAGAACTGCAAATTATGAATAATCATTTCTATTCTATCTTGTGCAGTTTCGTTAAGAGTACTCTCCCAAAGGTTTTCTAAATTGGGTATAATATCTTTTCCAAAGCATTGTATTCTGTTAGAAACAGAATGATAAACCTCCTCATCAGGGTCGTCTATCAGGGTAAATAGTGCATTAATTTCTTTGGTTTCAACCATAGGTAAATAATTTAGTTCATGGAAATCAGTTTAACTTTTCACATAGTTAAGTGTTGTAAAACCATAAACACAACCCAAACTACGCTATT
>CAUJDL010000009.1 GCA_963169635.1 Bacteroidota bacterium | reverse complement strand
AATTGCAGGATGTTGATAAGCTATTTTATCTTTAGTAGAAATTCCCCCTCCAATAGAATAGAAAAAAACATTACCAACTTTTTTCTCAGTTGTTCTATCAACTTTTTTATAATGCAAACTTCCAAACTCACCCCTATTTTTCATATTAGCAATGCCTCTATATTTTGTTTCTTCTTTTATAGGATTAAATGTTTTTGGTGCTCCTTTAGATAAAGCAAACATATATTCAAAATGTTGATGATATCTATTACCAGTTGTAGGCATAGGATTATTCTTATAATATATCATTGTATCATGTAAGTTAAATCCTATTTCTTTAAAATGTAATGCTTGTTTAAAGCTTGTACCTGATTCACTTCCATTTTCAGTTTTATCTCCTACAACCCATATCATTACTCCTCCATTTTTTAATACCCTAAAAAGTTCTTTAGATATATTTATAAAATCAAAATCATAACCATTATACTGCCTAATATCATCATAAGGTGGCGATGTAATGATAAAATCAATAAAATTATCTGGCATATTTGCCATAGTTTTCAAACAATCTTCATTATATATCTTTTGTAATTCTATCATAAATTTTGTTCAAAATTATCTTTTAAAAAACAATTAAATATATCAAAATAAAATCAATATTCATTAACATAATAATAGATTAATTTAATTCCTATTTTCTTCTCTTTACATTTGCCCCTCAAAAAAAATATTTATGTTATTAAGTGCCGATATTCAAAAATTAGAAAGAAATTTTTTACCTAAAGATTTTACTATTACAACTTGGGAAAACTTAGAACCTTATTTTAAAAATTTATTAGCAAGAGAAATTAATAATAAAGCTGCTTTAGAACTATGGCTAAAAGATATGAGCGAATTAGAAGCTGTTGTAAGTGAAGATGCTTGTTGGCGACAAATAAAAATGACTTGCGATACTACTGATAAAAAATTAGAAGAAGCTTTTACTTTTTTTTGTTTAGAAATTCAGCCTAAACTACAACCTTATGCAGATGCTTTAAATAAAAAATTTTTAAATAATGCTTTTACAAAAGAGCTTGACCAAGCTACCTATTTTACTTATTTAAGAAATGTAGAAAAAAATATTAGCCTTTTTAACGAAGCCAATATTCCTATTCAATCTGAGCTAAGTGTTATGCAGCAACAGTTTGGTGCAATATCTGGCAAAATGACTGTAGAAATAAATGGTAAAGAATATACCTTACAACAAGCAGCTAAGTTTTTAGAAAATGAAGACAGAAGTTTACGTGAACTTGTTTATAAAAAAATAAATGAAAGAAGATTACAAGATGTAGATAGCTTAAACAATTTATTGACACAATTAATAGAAAAACGCCATGCAATGGCACTAAATAGTGGCTTAACAAATTATGTAGATTATAGATTTAAAGAATTAGGCAGGTTTGATTATGGCAAAGAAGATTGTTTTAATTTTCATGAAGCTGTAAAGCAACATGTAATGCCTTTAATCAATAAAATTTATAAAAATAAAAAAGAGAAATTACAATTAACTACACTTAAACCTTGGGATACAGAAGCTGAACCTAAAGGCACTAAACCTTTAAAACCATTTACTACAGGTAAAGAATTGTTAGAAAAATCTATTGCATGTTTTAACAACTTACACCCTTTTTTTGCTGCTTGTTTAGAAAAAATGAATACACTACAACATTTTGATGTAGAAAGCAGAGTTGGTAAAGCACCAGGTGGTTATAATTGTCCTTTAGCAGAAAGTGGTGCTCCTTTTATTTTTATGAATGCAGCAGGACAAATGAGTGATTTAACAACTATGGTACACGAAGGTGGTCATGCTATTCATTCTTTTTTAAGCCATCATTTACCATTAACTGCTTTTAAAGAATATCCTATGGAAATTGCAGAAGTGGCAAGTATGGCAATGGAGCTTTTTAGTATGAACCATTGGCATACATTTTTTAATGATGAAGCAGATGTAAAAAGAGCCAAACTTCATCAGTTAGAAAGAGTAATGACTATTTTTCCTTGGATTGCAGTAATAGATAAATTTCAGCATTGGGTATATGAAAACCCAACTCATACAACAGAAGAAAGAGCTAAAAATTGGTTAACTATCTTAAATGAATTTTCTGCTGATGAAATAGATTTTTCAGGTTTAGAAAATTATCGTGCTACTGCATGGCAAAAACAATTGCATTTGTTTGAAGTGCCTTTTTATTATATAGAGTATGGTATTGCACAGTTAGGTGCTATTGGTTTATGGATGCAATATCAACAAAATCCTCAACAGGCTTTAAACAATTATATCAATGCTTTAAGCTTAGGTGGCACTAAAACTTTACCAGAATTATATAAAGCAGCAGGTTTACAATTTAATTTTTCACCTGCATATATTAAAACATTAATGGAATTTGTTAGTGAAGAAATGAATAAACTTTAATCCTTTTTCAAACAAAATAATAAATATAAATATTGCGGTAAAGCAATTTAATTTTTGTTAGAAAAGCTATTGCATTTACATTTGCACCAATGTTATTAAACAAAAAGAAACTATTTTTATAATTACTTTTCAAGCTTTATAGCATTAATATTTTTATACCTAAAAAATTAAATAATGGCAGTATTAGTAAACAAAGATTCTAAAATTATTGTACAAGGTTTTACAGGTACAGAAGGTACATTTCATGCTACACAAATGATAGAGTATGGTACCAATGTAGTGGGTGGTGTTACACCTAATAAAGGTGGTACTACACATTTAGATAAACCTGTTTTTAATACTGTTGCAGATGCTGTAAAAACTACAGGTGCTAATGTTAGTATCATATTTGTACCACCTGCATTTGCTGCAGATGCTATTATGGAAGCTGCAGATGCTGGTATTGCTTTAGTTGTTTGTATTACAGAAGGAATACCTGTACAAGATATGGTTAAAGTAAAAAATTATTTACAAGATAAAACTACTCGTTTAATTGGTCCTAATTGCCCTGGTGTTATTACAGCAGAAGAAGCTAAAGTAGGTATTATGCCAGGCTTTATTTTTAAGAAAGGTAGAATAGGTATTGTATCTAAATCTGGTACATTAACTTACGAAGCAGCAGACCAAGCTGTAAAAGCTGGTTTAGGTGTTTCTACTGCAATTGGTATTGGTGGCGACCCAATAATTGGTACACCAACTGTAGAAGCAGTTAAATTATTAATGGACGATCCTGAAACTGATGGTATTATTATGATAGGCGAAATTGGTGGTAGCATGGAAGCTGATGCTGCACGTTGGATAAAAGACCATAAAACAAAACCTGTAGTAGGTTTTATTGCTGGTCAAACTGCTCCTCCAGGTCGTAGAATGGGTCATGCAGGTGCTATTGTTGGTGGTGCAGATGATACTGCTGCTGCTAAAATGAAAATTATGGCTGAATGTGGTATTGCTGTTGTTGCAAGCCCTGCAGATATTGGTAAAACCATGGCTGAAGAACTAAATAAAAAATAAGAAAAACCCCATAAACTATATAAAGCGTAAGATTATTTCTTACGCTTTTTTATTAAAATACTTTTATACAATATTCTATTATAATATCCCTATTTCATTAGCACCTTTAGCCCTATATTTGCCTCTCTTATTTTTAATTAATTAACTAAAAAAATATGGCAGCTAAAATTAAAGTAGCCAATCCTGTAGTAGAATTGGATGGCGATGAAATGACAAGAATTATTTGGAAATTTATTAAAGACAAATTAATTCTTCCTTATCTTGATATTGATATTAAATATTATGATTTAGGTATTGAACATAGAGATGCTACTAACGACCAAGTAACTATTGATGCTGCTAATGCTATTAACCAATATGGTGTAGGTATTAAATGTGCTACTATTACTCCAGACGAAGAAAGAGTAAAAGAATTTAATTTAAAACAAATGTGGAAGAGCCCTAATGGTACTATCAGAAATATTTTAGATGGTACTGTTTTTCGTGAACCTATTGTTTGTAAAAATGTACCAAGATTAGTACCTAACTGGACTGCTCCTATCTGCATTGGTCGTCATGCATTTGGCGATCAGTATAGAGCAACAGATTTTGTAACTAAAGGAAAAGGTAAATTAACTATTAAGTTTGAAGCTGAAGATGGAACAACTATTGAACACGAAGTGTATCAATTTAAAGGTAATGGTGTTGCATTAGCAATGTATAATACAGATGAAAGTATCAAAGGTTTTGCAAGAAGTTGTTTTAATACTGCTCTTCAAAAAAAATGGCCTTTATACTTATCTACAAAAAATACTATTCTTAAAAAATATGATGGCCGTTTTAAAGATATTTTTCAAGAAGTTTATGAGCAAGAATTTAAACCACAATTTACAGCAGCAGGTATTACTTACGAGCATCGTTTAATTGACGATATGGTAGCAAGTGCTTTAAAATGGAATGGTAATTTTGTATGGGCTTGTAAAAATTATGATGGAGATGTACAAAGCGATACAGTAGCTCAAGGCTTTGGTAGCTTAGGGTTAATGACTTCTACACTTGTAACTCCTGATGGAAAAATAATGGAAGCTGAAGCTGCTCATGGTACTGTTACAAGACATTATCGTGAACACCAAAAAGGAAACCCAACTTCTACCAATCCTATTGCATCTATTTTTGCATGGACAAGAGGCTTAGAGTTTAGAGGAAAATTAGATAATAATACAGAGCTAATTAAATTCTGTAATGCTTTAGAACAAGTATGTATAGAAACTGTAGAAAGTGGTAAAATGACAAAAGATTTAGCTGTTTGTATTCATGGTAATAAAGTAAATCATGGTGAGCATTATTTATATACTGAAGAATTTTTAGACGTTTTAGATAAAGCATTACAAGCAAAACTTGCTTAAAAGCATATTACTTTTAAATGTATCTTATCAATAAATCAACACAATTTGTGTTGATTTTTTTTATGTATAAAAACGAAATACGCATAAAAAACAGTATAACAAAAATATTACAAGTACTTTTGCAACATTCTTCATCCTGTTGTAAAACAGCAAAACAAAAATTATGAGTAAAAAAGCATTTGAAAAGTTTATAAATAAAGAACCTAAAGGAGCAGCAAAGAAAGAACAGTTTAAACAAGAAAAAAGAAAAGCTAAAGCAGATGCTTATGCTTTAGGCGAAGAAATGAGAAGAAAAAAAGCCTATGAAAAAACTCATGGCACTGCATATAAATCAGACAACTCATTTAAACCTACTTCACAAAAAAATACACAGTTTAAACCTAAAAAATCTTATCAAGATAAAATAAACCCTTCTGCATCTCAGCAAAATTTTAAAGATAAAAGTGTAGCAAATAAACCTATCAAGGCATCTGCACCAAAAGAAAAAATGCCTTTAAATAAATTTATTGCTCATGCAGGTATTTGTAGCAGAAGAGAATCTGCACTATTAATAAAAGAAGGTCAGGTAACTGTAAATAAAGACATTGTTTTTGAACCAGGTTTTAAAGTAATGGGTAATGAAGATATAAGATTAAAAGGTAAACCACTTTTTATACAACATAATTTAGTGTATATACTTTTAAACAAACCCAAAGATTTTATTACAACTGCTAAAGACCCACAAGGAAGAAAAACAGTTTTTGATCTAATAAAAAATGCATCGCCAGAAAGAGTTTATCCTGTAGGCAGATTAGATAGAAATACAACAGGTGTATTATTACTTACTAACGATGGAGAATTAACCCAAAAACTTACTCACCCATCTTACGAAATAAAAAAAATATACGAAGTAAAATTAGATAAGCCTGTTACAAAAAAAGATATAGATACTATTGCAAGTGGTATTACATTAGAAGATGGTTTTATACAACCTGATAGTATTGCTTATGCTGATACAAAAGATAAAAGCATTATTGGCATTGAAATACATAGTGGCAAAAACAGAATTGTAAGAAGAATTTTTGAACACCTTGGATATGATGTTAAAAATTTAGACAGAGTAATGTTTGCTAACCTTACTAAAAAAGATGTAGAAAGAGGCAAATGGCGAATGTTGCACGAAAAAGAAGTAAGATTATTAAAATTTATGAACAAGAGTTTTGTAAGAAAACAAAAAGCAAAATAATTTTTACCACTGCACTATGTATAAGTTAGATATTATTTTTGAAAACGAATATTTTATTGCTCTTAACAAACCTTCAGGTCAATTAAGTATACCAGATAGAAAACAATCTGAGCCTTCATTAAAAGATATTTTAATAAATAAGTTTGGAAATATTTTTACTGTACATAGATTAGATAAAGACACTAGTGGTATCATCATATTTGCAAAAGATGCTACTACACATAAACAACTATCACAAATTTTTGAAAGCAGAGATATAGAAAAATTTTATGTAGGTTTAGTGCATGGTAAATTAATGAATAATACAGGTAGTATTGATGCTCCAATAATGATGCACCCTGCTGATAATGGCACAATGATTATTCACCAAAAAGGAAAACCCTCTTTAACAGATTATACTTTATTAGAGCAGTTTAAATTTTATAGTTGGGTGCAATTTCAAATTCATACAGGGCGTACACACCAAATAAGAGTACACTCTCAATATATTGGTAATAGTATTGTTTGCGATAGTTTATATAGCGATGGAAAACCTATTTTACTTTCTGCTTTAAAAAGAAATTTTAAATTATCTAAAAGTTTAGACGAAGAAAAACCATTGTTTAACAGATTAGCACTTCATTCTTATAAACTTAATTTTAGTTTTTTAAACGAAAATTTTGCTTTAGAAGCACCACTACCAAAAGATTTAAAAGCTTTATTACAACAGTTAAGAAAAGTAAATAAATAAACTAACCATTTATTTCTACATAAATTGGGCAATGGTCGCTATGTTTTATTTCAGGAAAAATTTTAGCATCTACAATTTTATTTTGTAAACTTTCAGATACACATATATAATCTATACGCCAACCTTTATTTTGTAATCTTACACTCGGAAAACGCTGACTCCACCAAGTATAAGCACCAACAGCTTCAGGATGTATATATCTAAAACTATCTATCCATCCATTATGTAAAAACTTTGTAAGCCATGCTCTTTCTTCTGGCAAAAATCCAGATGAGTTTTTATTGCCTTTAGGATCATGAATATCTAATGCTGTGTGTGCAATATTATAATCTCCTGTAAGTATTACATGTTTTTTTTCTTTTTTTAAAGTTTGTAAATACTCATACATTTCATCTAACCATTGATATTTATAAGTTTGTCTTTCGTTGCCACTTGTACCACTAGGAAAATATGCATTCACTAAAGTAACATTTTTAAAATCTAACTGTATTACTCTTCCTTCAAAATCGCTTTGTGCAAACTGTGTTCCATAAATTACATTAACAGGTTTAATTTTTGTAAAAACTGCTACACCACTATAACCTTTTTTTTGTGCAGCAAACCAATAAACATCAAACCCTAATGCTGTAAAAAGTTTTATATCTACATCATTTTGGGTAGCTTTTGTTTCTTGAATACAAATTATATCTGCAGGATTCGTTTTTAGCCAATCTATTAATCCTTTTTTTATAGCTGCTCTAATACCATTAGTGTTATATGAAATAATACGCATAAAAAAATATTTCTTTTACACAAAATAACAAGAGTTAAAGGGTTAAATAGGTAAAATAATCACAGTTTTTTTCAATTACTTTTTTTTACATAGAGGCAATACTTACATTTGCCTTGTTATAAATTTTAGTTATGATAGATGTAATTCTTGGTTTGCAATGGGGCGATGAAGGCAAAGGAAAAATTGTAGATTTTTTTGCTCCTAATTATGATGTAATTGCAAGGTTTCAAGGAGGCCCAAATGCTGGTCATACTTTATATGTTAATGATAAAAAAGTAGTATTACATCAAATACCTTCTGGCATTTTTCATCAAAACTGTGTAAACCTTATTGGCAATGGTGTAGTGTTAGATCCTGTAACACTTAAAAGAGAGTGTGATACTGTAGCAAGTTTTGGAATTGATGTAAGAAAAAATCTTTTTATATCAGAAAAAACAAATGTTATTGTTCCTACTCATCGTGCATTAGACAAAGCCAGTGAATTACAAAAAGGAGATAGTAAAATTGGTAGTACTTTAAAAGGTATTGGTCCTGCTTATATGGATAAAACAGGACGTAATGCAATACGTGTAGGCGATTTATTAAGCAAAAATTTTACTACTCAATATATTAAACTACGTTTAAAACATCAAAAGCTTTTAGATAATTTTCATTTTATAGAAGATATATCTGCATGGGAAGAAGAATTTTTTGAAGCAGTAGAATTTTTAAAAACTTTAAATATTGTAAGTGGCGAATATTTTATTAATAATAAATTAGCCGAAGGAAAAAAAGTTTTAGCAGAAGGTGCACAAGGCTCTATGCTAGATATTGATTTTGGCACTTTTCCTTTTGTTACTTCATCTAATACTATTAGTGCAGGTGTATGTACAGGTTTAGGTGTTAGTCCTCAAAAAATAAATGATGTTATTGGTGTTACTAAAGCTTATTGTACAAGAGTAGGTGGTGGACCATTTCCTACAGAGTTGCATGATGAAGTAGGCGAAGCTCTAAGAAAACAAGGTAATGAATTTGGTGCAACAACAGGCAGACCAAGACGTTGTGGTTGGATAGATTTAGTTGCTTTAAAATATACTTGTATGCTTAATGGTATTACAAAAGTAGTAATGACTAAAGCCGATGTTTTAGATAGTTTTAAAGAACTGAATGTATGTACAGGTTATGAAATAAATGGAAAAATAACGCAAGAAATACCTTTTGAAATTAATAGAACAATTATTACTCCAGAATATAAATTATTTAATGGTTGGAATACTGATACAACAGCTATAAAAAATGCTACTAATTTGCCCAATGAAATGAGTGTATATATTAACTTTATCAACCAATTTATTGGAGCACCAATAAAATATGTTTCAAATGGACCAGCAAGAGAACAAATAATTTCTTTATAAATAAAAAAAATTGTAAATTTTTTTTGGATATTATAATTTTACTTTGAAATTTTACTAAACCAATATTAAAATCTTATTAGAACTATGGCAGCAAAATCTGATAAGGGTAAAAAGCCTAATTCACCCAAAGCAAAAGTAAGTACAGACAAACCTTCGTCTAAAAAAGCAAAACAAATGGAAGACGATGATGTAGATGAATTTGATGAAGATGAAGAAACAACATCTGCATCTAAAAAAACAGCCTCAAAAAAAGGAAGCTCAAAAAAAGCAAAAGATGATGATGACGATGATGATATTGATGAAGATGAAAAAGACGATTGGGAAAAAGTAGATGAAGAAGAGGATTCTTGGGACCCTGATTTTGATGAATTTGATATTCCTAAAGCCAAAGGTGGCAAATCTTCTGGCAAAAAAGGTAGTAGCGATGATTTAGATTTTGAAGAAGACTTTAAAGAGTTTGATGATTTTTATGACGATGAAGAAGATGATGATTTTGATGACAAAGATTATTAATTCTGCCAAGCAGTGAATTATCATCAAGCAGATTTTTCAATAGATAATATTATTGAATTTAAACAACAGGTATTGTATTGGGCTAATCAATTCAATATCTGTTGTTGTTTAGATAATCATCAATACCAATTACCACATCATTCTACAGAATTTTTAGTAGCTGTAAATCCTGTTCATGAACTTGCTATTCATCATCAATTTATAGATGGATTAAAAGAGTTTTTACATCTACATCAAAACTATTGGTTATTTGGTCATGTAAATTTTGAAGTGAAAGATGAGTTATTCTCAACTACATCTCATCATATAGATAATATTCAATTTCCTCCTCTTTATTTTTTTGTTCCTGCAACTGTTATTGAGCTTAAAAAAAATATTGCTACAATTTATTGTATTCATCAGCAGCCAACAGAAATTTATCAAACAATTATTCATACCAATATCGATAACAATAGTTATGCTACTTCTCAAAATATTTCTTTTAAACCAAGAATAACTAAAGAAGATTATTTAACTACTATACATCAATTACAGCAACACATACAAAGAGGTGATTGTTACGAAATAAATTTTTGTCAGGAGTTTTTTGCAGAAGATGTAATCATCAATCCATTATTTACCTATCAGCAATTAGCTGCTATATCGCCTAATCCATTTGCTTGTTATTATAAAATTAATCATCATCATTTACTTTGTGCAAGCCCAGAAAGATATTTTAAAAAAGAAGGCAACACCATTATTACACAACCAATAAAAGGAACTATCAAAAGAAATATAACCAATAAAACTTTAGATAACTCACTACAACAAACATTATACAATAGCCAAAAAGATAGAAGCGAAAATGTAATGATTGTAGATTTAATGCGAAACGATTTAAGTAAAATTTGTACCAAAGGCTCTGTAAAAGTTGATGAGTTATATGGCATTTATACTTTTCCTCAAGTGCATCAAATGATTTCTACTATTAGTGGTAACTTATTGCCTCAAATTAATTTTGCAGATATTTTACAAACTACTTTTCCTATGGGCAGCATGACTGGTGCTCCTAAAAAAAGAGTGTTAGAACTTACTGAGCAATATGAGCAAACAAAAAGAGGTATTTACAGTGGCACTGTTGGTTATATTGCACCAAATGGAAATGCAGATTTTAATGTAGTAATTAGAAGTTTAGTTTATAATGCACTTAATAAATATTTAAACTATCAAGTGGGTGGTGGCATTACTTTTTACAGTAATGCAGTTGCTGAATATGAAGAATGTTTATTAAAAGCAGCAGCAATGAAAAAAGTATTCAGTTAATCGTAAATATCTTCAATATAATTTTTATTACATTTGCAACCGTAGGTGGATTTGTTTATTGTTCAACCTACTTCTAAAACATGAACTAATAAACGAAATTAACTTCTGCACTCATCTTCAGATTGTTTATCGTTTATTTTTTCAACCAATAATTTTTTTATAAAAAATAAATAAAATTTTATGTCTGTATCTGCAATTAAAGAAGAGTTAGCAAAAAGAATTTTAATAATAGATGGTGCAATGGGCACTATGATTCAGCAATACAAATTAGAAGAAGCTGATTATAGAGGTGAGCGTTTTAAAGATTGGCATAAAGATGTAAAAGGTAATAATGATTTATTAAGCTTAACACAACCAAAAATTATTACTGCTATCCATAAGGAATATATACAAGCTGGTGCAGATATAATTGAAACGAATACATTTAGTAGCACTGTAATTGCACAAGCAGATTATGATATGCAAGAGTTAGCTTATGAATTAAATGTAGCATCTGTACAATGTGCTAAAAATGCAGTAGCAGAATATTTAGCTGAATCAAAAGAAAAAAGAAATATTTATATAGCAGGTGCTATAGGTCCATTAAATAAAACGCTTAGCCTTTCGCCAGATGTAAATAATCCTGGTTTTCGTGCTGTAAGTTTTGATGAAGTAGTAGCTGCTTATACAGAGCAAATAAAAGGTTTAATAGATGGTGGTGCAGATATTTTATTAATAGAAACCATTTTTGATACACTAAATGCAAAAGCGGCTATTTATGCTGCTAAAAAATATTTTAGAGAAAATAATGTAGAGCTACCAATTATGATTAGTGGAACTATAACAGATGCAAGTGGCAGAACATTAAGTGGACAAACTTTAGAATCTTTTTATATTTCTGTAAAACATGCAAACCCATTAAGTATAGGATTAAATTGTGCTTTAGGGGCAAGAGAAATGCGTGGACATATAGAAGAATTATCTGGCATTGCTGCATGTTATGTTTCATCTTATCCAAATGCAGGTTTGCCTAATGCAATGGGAGAGTATGATGAAGCTCCAGAAGATACTGCACATTTTTTAGAAGAGTGGGCAAAAAATGGTTGGGTAAATATTGTTGGTGGCTGTTGTGGTACAACACCAGACCATATAAAACATATTGCAGAGCATGTAAAAAATATTACACCACGCAAATTACCTGAGTTAGCTACAACTTTATAAAAAACTAAAAAAAAATTTAAAAATCAAATTCATATAAATGATTGATATGGGTACCTGCTTCCATTTCAAAAATAGATTTAATGATACCATCTTTTAAATCATAAACCCAACCATGTAAGTGAGGTGTATGACCATTTTTCCATGCTTTTTGCACAATAGAAGTTTTTGCTAAATTCATTACTTGTTCTTTTACATTTAGCTCTACCAATCTATCATATCGTTGTTTTTCGTCTTTAATAGCTTTTAATTCTTCATCGTATAATCTTTGAATATCTTTTATATTACGAAGCCACATATTTAAAATGTATCTATAATCTTTATTATCCATAGATGCTTTTACACCACCACATCCATAATGTCCACAAACAATAATATGTTTTACTTTTAAATAAGTAACAGCATAATCTAATACTGCTAATAAATTTACATCTGTATTTACTACTAAATTAGCAACATTGCGATGTACAAAAATTTCTCCAGGATTAGTACCTGTAATTTCATTAGCAGGTACACGACTATCGCTACAACCAATCCATAAAAATTCAGGTGTTTGAATATCAGTAAGATTATTAAAAAAAGCAGGGTCTTTAATTATTTTTTCTGTAGCCCATTTTTTATTATCTGCTAAAAGTTGTAAATATCTTTCCATTGTTAGTATTGGTTTTAGTATTTTACTTTAAAGTATTAAAGTAATAGCGGTGTAATTTACAAGTAATTTATTTAAAATTTTAAGAACAGCGAAAATCAAATATGTACATTTGCCATCCTAAAAAAAGAGGGGTGTCCGAGTGGTTGAAGGAGCACGCCTGGAAAGTGTGTATACGAGCAATCGTATCGAGGGTTCGAATCCCTTCCCCTCTGCAAAAAAAGAGGCTGCCAAATAATTGACAGCCTCTTTTAATTTTTACTTTTTGTTTATTCTTCAGAAACAATGAAAGTAATACTTTGTTTATGACGATAAGCTACGTTTCTACCATTTTGTACAGCTGGTTTCCATTTAGGGCCTTTCTTAATAACTTTAATTGCTTCTTCTTTTGTACCATAGCCTGGGTCGTTTTCAGCTTGTACATCACTTACATTTCCTTCTTTATCTACAGTAAATATTACGTTTACAGTATATCTGCCTGGAGGAGCACCATTATCCATTGGTAAGCTACTATTTAAATTACGTTGTAAGTATTTATTCCAACCTGCTCTACCACCTGGAAATTCAGCTTCAATTTGTACTACTGTAAAAATTTTATTATAGTCTTCTTCTTGTGGAGCTTCTACTTTAGTACCAGTACCAGCCTCTACCACAGGTGCTGCAATAACACCTACATCTTTAATACCTTCTTGGTTTTTTGTACCAATTGCAGCTTCTTCCAATTTAGTAACCTCAGGTGGAATTTCATCTGGTTTTACTTCTTCTGCTTTTACAATTTTAGGAGGAGTAAATTGTTTCATTTCCACTTTTGGAGGTTCTTGTTTTGGAGGAGGTGGAGGTGGTGGAGGTTCAGGTTTTTTCTCCTCTTGTTCTTTAAAGTCTTGTAGCTCTACATCTTGTACTATAATTTTACCTTCTGTTTTGCTACGAGAATTTGCTAATAATGTGCTAATAAAAAATATTGCACATAATGATACTGTTACTAAAAATGCAGCAGTAATACGTTTTACATAAGTTTTACGTAAGTCGTATGCACCATATTCTTTATTTCTTCCTTCAAAGATAATATCAAGAATGTCGGCGTTTAAGATTTTATTATTTTCCATAACAAATTAATTTTCTAATAAGATGCAAGACTATTTTTAATTACATAAATAAATTTAAATAAATTATTTTCCTTGAGATGCTTCTGTAGCTTTAATGAGTTGTACTTCTACATCACTTATATCTACCATAGCATATCTTTTTACTACATTAATAGTCATTTCATCTAAAATATCTACTACATTTTTATAAGAACATTCGTCGCTAGGTTTTATTACTACCATAAAATCTTTATCATCTGTACTTCTTTTCTTTTTAAGAATTACTGATCTAATACCATCTTCTCCAGTACCAAAATTTGAAGCCCTAAAATTGGTAGATGCATTTGTATTATCTAACATTCCTTCGTAGTAAAAAACATTATTTTCGTTTCCTAAAAGAATGGTTAATGCACTATTGTCTTTAATTTTATTTTGCTCTTCTGGATTTTCAGTATCTTTAGGTAGGTATAGATTCATAGAAGTAGGCAAACTCATGGTAGTTGTAAAAATAAAGAAGGTAAGTAATAAGAAACCTAAATCTACCATGGGTGTTAAATCTACCCTTGTAGACATTTTTTTACTCTTTTTTACACCAGGCCCTTTTTTTCTACCACTGCCAGAGGAGGTATCCAATTCTGCCATATTTTTAATTTTTTTAAGCTGTTAAATAATTTTATTTTGCTTTAGCTTGTCTGTATAATTCACTACCTATAGGTACTGCTTCAGGATTAGTAATAATTTGAAATTTCAACAAATCATTTTTCTTAAATGCAGTAATTACATTTTTAAATGAAGGGTACTTAGAAGTATTATCTCCTTTAACTAACAAGTTCATTTTTTTACCCATGTAAGCACTTTTAATAAGTCTTAACCATTCAGTCATTTCATTGTTAGTACTATCCTTACAAGGAATACCAGGTAAAGCATCACCAGTTCTTTGATCTTCACTTAAAGATAAAAATGCAGGAAGTTTACTAAAAGATGTACCAAAAAATTGTGCTTTTCTAAATGCAGCAACATTTAGGTTTAAGCCTTTTTCGGTATTTAACGTATTTGCTAAATTATCTTTTACTTCTTCATTATCTAAAGAAAGAAATACTTTACCACCAGCATTAATTGTTATTAAAACAATATCAGACTCTGGAGCAGCTTTATCTGAAACAGAGTTAGGAGGTGTTACAGCTACAGCTTCTGCTGGCTTAAATTTTGTAGTAAGAATGAAGAAGGTAAGTAGCAAAAAAGCTACATCACACATTGCAGTCATATCTATACTTGTACTCTTTCTAGGTATCTTAGCACGTGCCATTGTATAAAGTTTAAATTAGGTTCACAATTATTGAGATTCAAAGTGTTTATCTTTCCACAAAAATTATTTGTATAAAGAAGCAAAACTTTGTGTTAGAGTGAAACCAGATTCATCTATACCAAATGTTAATGCATCAATTTTAGTAGTAAATACATTATACATAATAATAGCAACTGCAGAAGTACCAATACCTAAAGCTGTATTAAATAAGGCTTCAGAAATACCAATAGAAAGTTCTGCAGCAGCATTTGCACCACCACTATCTTCACCTAATGCAGAGAAGGCTTTAATCATACCTAATACAGTACCTAATAAACCTAATAAAGTTGCTAAAGAAGAAAGCGTTGATAAGAATACTAAATTTTTCTCTAACATAGGTAACTCTAATGCAGTAGATTCTTCAATAGATTTTTGAATACTTAATACTTTTTGTTCTGTAGAAAGTTCAGAATTTGTAATCATTTCTTTATATGTACGTAAGCCAGATTTCATAACATTACCTACACTACCTTTTTGTTTATCACATTCTGCTAATGCTTTATCTACCTCTTTATTTGCTAAATGAAATTGTACTTTACGTAAAAACTCATTAATATTACCAGCACCCATTGCTTTTTTGATAGTTAAAAATCTTTCTATAGCAAAAGTGATTACTATAAAAAATGAACCAATAAGAATAGGTACTACTATACCACCTTCATACATTTTAGCTAAGCCAGTATTTGGTTTTAATTGATGGTGGTTAGGCCAAAACCAACTATTTAAGTCTGGTTTTTCAAAATTATCTGGAGAGCCAAAAATAAATCTCCAAATAACATATCCTAATAGAAGACAAAATAAAGGAGCAATCCAAGAAATGGCATTACTACTTTTTTTAGGTTGAACATTTGTTGTTGTTTTTACTGCAGTAGCAGTTGTTGGTTTAACGTCAGCCATAATTCAATTAATTTTTGATTTAAAAAATTTCTTTGTTTAAAAAATTATTTCGCAATTCTAATGAAAAAATAAATGAAAAAACCAAAATTTATTTTTATAGACTTTGAAATAGTTGTCCAAATTAAGATTTTTTTATTTACATATATATAATTAATCAGTTATTTTTTGTATCAATTGTAGAAAATCTTTAAAAACATTCCTTATATCAATAAAATTTAACCGCTGATGTAATATAAATTTACAAAATATGCTTA
>CAUJDL010000008.1 GCA_963169635.1 Bacteroidota bacterium | reverse complement strand
ACAGCATCATCACTTTCTGGAGAGTTAGGATATTTTACAATGAGTGTTTTAAATGTGTTTAACGATTCTTGATTTTTTGGCATATTAAAATAAGCAATACCTTTCTTTAAATAAGCTTTAGGATGTAGTGCAGTTGCTTTTTTATCTGTTAATATTTTATCTAAATAAGGAATTGCATCTTCCCATTTTTCTTCTGCTAAATAAGTATTAGCAATTTCAAAATAGGCTTCTGTTGTTAATGTAGAGTTTGGATATCTTATAGGAATATTTTGTAGAATACTTATTTTTTCTAAAGGTTTATTATTAGCACCAGCAATAATTGCTTTTTGATACATAGCATAATCTGCCTGACTTAAATTTTGCTGTATTACTTCTTCATAAATTTTTAATGCTTGAGTAAAATTTTTAAGCATGAAATAGCAATCTGCACTTCTGATATAAGCATCTTGTATTAGTAAAGTTGCAGAAGAAGAAACATCTATCACTACTTGCTGAAATAAACTTAATGCTGTTTGATAATTTTCTTTTTTAAGCATACAATAAGCAGCATTGTATTGTGCATTTACTTTATTTACTTCGCCATTTGTTAATGGGTCTTTTAAATAATTATTAAAATATCCTAATGCTTCTTCTGTTAAACCATTTCTATAAGCAATTTCTCCTTTCCAAAAATATACATACTGTATATATTGTGTATTGTAAGGCACTTGTAAAATACGAGATAAAAGTTCGTCAGCTTCTTTTAATTGTTGGTCGTTAATTAACTCAACAACTCTGCCATATAAAATTTTAGGATATGTTTTTTGGGTATTTACACTTTGTTGTTCTAAGGTTTCAAACAATGCTAAAGCTTCTTTATAATTACTAGTATTAGCCAACACTGCTACTTGTAATTCTTTTGCTTCTTGTATAAAAGATGATGTTGGATAAGTATGAATAAAAGTTTTTAATTCTTTTAAAGCAATATCTAAATAACCTAATTCATAACTAAGTTTTGCATAGTTAAATAACGAAACTTCTTTTTGTATAGCATTACTACTGTTAGATGCACAAAATAAAAAAGCATTTCTTGCACCGGGTTTATCGCCAATTTTTAAATAAGCATCTGCTAATAAGTACATGCTATTTTGTGCTAAAGAATCTTCTTTACCACCTAATTGTTTAAAACCATTAATGGCTTTATCCCATTTACTTGCTTCGTAATAGCAATAAGATAATTCATATAAATCTTCTCTTCTTACTTTATCAGATTTGGCTACATAAGCTTCTAAGTAAGGTAATGCTTCCTGATAATTTCTTTTTTCAAATAAAGCATGACCAATTAATTGTTTTAATTGTAACTCATAATACTGATTACCTTTTTGTAAAGCAGATTTTGCAAACTCAATTGCTTTATCTCTTTCTCCATTAAAGTAATAAATTTCTGCAATGTAAAAAGGTACAATATTTTGATAAGTAGGACTTGTTTCTACAATTTTAAAACAAGCTAAAGCATCTTTATATTTTTTTTCGTAAAAAAGAATAAAGCCATAATAATAATTAGCATCAATATAATTAGCATTATCTTTTAATTGCCTAATAGCATTAAACAATGTTTTGGCTTTATTAAAATCTTGTATAGTAAAATATCCATAAGCCTGATGAAATTTCATTTCTGCAATTTCATGGTTAGTTAAGTTTTCAATTGTTGCTATTTCATAATAACTATTAGCAGTTTTAAAATCTTTTTTTCTGTAATAATATTCTGCTAAATGAAAACTCATAATACCTGCACGTGCTGCATTATAGCCATATTTTACATAGTTAATAGCTGATTGTTCAATAGCTGCATCATTTAATAATAAACCACAAACTATTACATAATATTTGCAATCTGCTTGTATATGAGCATCAATATTACTAGTAGTGTTTTTATTGTTTAATAAGCTTTTAAAAATAGGATAAGCTAAACTATACTGTTCTTTTTGCCAATATTCTTTTGCTGTTTTAAAAGCAATATCTGGGTCATTAATTATTTGAGAGTATTGGGCTTTACTACTATACATAAATAATATAGTAATAATAAAAAGCCCTGTCTTTTTAAGTTGATGCATAGAATAATAAAACTTAAGGGTAACAAAAATGCCTTTTTCTTTTCTTAACAAAATGCAAAATCGTTGGTAATTGCTTTATAAACAAGCATGTTTTGTACCCATATTGTAATAATTGTGGATAAACAAAACCATTCAATAAGATTTGTTATTGTGATAAATTTTAAAACTTTATGTTAGATAAAGTGAGTGTCTTATTTTTGACTTATGTCAGCATTTCAATTTCCTGCACAAACTGCTTATTATAAAGGCAAAGTAAGAGATGTATATACTATACAAGAGCATTGGCTAGTAATGATTGCCAGTAACAGAATTTCTGCATTTGATGTTATTTTACCAAAGCCAATACCCTTTAAAGGACAAGTATTAAACCAACTTGCAGCATATATGCTTAATGCTACAAAAGATATTTGCCCTAATTGGCTTTTAACAACACCAGCACCTAATGTTTCAATAGGTAAAAAATGTACACCATTTAAAATAGAAATGGTGGTAAGAGGTAATCTTACAGGTCATGCTTGGCGTACTTATCAAAGTGGTAAAAGAATTTTATGTGGCATTGCACTACCAGAAGGATTAAAAGAAAATGATTTTTTTACTTCGCCTATTATTACACCAAGTACAAAAGCAGCAGAAGGACATGATGAAGATATTAGTAAAGAAGCCATTATTGCACAAGGATTAGCCACTGAA
>CAUJDL010000007.1 GCA_963169635.1 Bacteroidota bacterium | reverse complement strand
TCTTTTTGTACCATATTTACTACGGCTTTGTTTTCTATCTTTTACACCTGCAGTATCTAAGCTACCACGTACAATATGATAACGTACACCTGGTAAATCTTTTACCCTTCCACCACGTATTAATACAATAGAGTGCTCTTGCAAATTATGACCTTCTCCTGGTATATAAGCAATAACTTCTACCTTATTAGTTAAACGAACTTTTGCTACTTTACGAAGTGCTGAGTTTGGTTTTTTAGGAGTTGTTGTATATACTCTTGTACACACTCCACGACGTTGAGGACATGCATCTAAAGCTCTTGATTTGCTTTTAGCTCTAATAATTTCACGACCTTTTCTTACTAATTGTTGTATTGTAGGCATTGTAACCTTTTATTTTTTAGGACGGCAAAAGTAGGTATTTTATCTATAACAACAAAAGATTTTATAAACTTTCCTATCTTTTTTCTCACATTTCAAGGAAAAATTCCTTTTGCTCTTGATAGTTGTTCACATTTATAATAAAATAAGGGCAGAAAACTGCTTTTCTACCCTTAAATAGTTTGATTGATTTTTTCTTAAATTTTATACATCCAACCATAATTATCTGCTACTTTTCCATATCTAATATTATCTATAGTTGTTTTTAAACCTGTAGCTACTTTCCACTCATCTAAATTAAATTGCATTACATAATCTTTATATCTTAACTCTTTAATTAAAGAAATAGTTGCTGCTGTACCTGTACCAAAAACTTCTTTTAAATTGCCAGATTTATGGTGCTCTATTAATTCATCAATGGTAATTTTTCTTTCTTCAATTTTTAAGCCCATATCTTTTAATATAGTAATAGCACTATCTCTGGTAACTCCTGCTAAGATTGTTCCATCTTCTAAAGATGGTGTTACAGCAGTATTGCCAATGATAAAAAATACATTCATTGTACCTACTTCTTGTAAAGTTTTATGTTCAAAAGCATCTGTCCATAAAACTTGGTCGTAACCAGATTTTCTTGCTAATGCAGTAGCATACATACTACCTCCATAATTACCTGCATTTTTACTAAATCCTACTCCACCAGGTGCAGCTCTTGTATATTTTTCTTCTACATAAATTTTCATTGGTACATTATAATAAGGTCCTGTTGGGCTTAATATAATCATGAATTTATAAGTATCTGAAGGACGAACACCTATTAAATGATCTGTAGAAAACATAAATGGTCTTATATATAATGAATGGTCTGCCATTGTAGGAATCCATGCACTATCTAAAGCAATTAATTGATGCATACCTTCCATAAAAATTTCTTCAGGTACAGTAGGCATTTGCATTCTTTCTGCAGATACATTAAACCTTTTAAAATTATCATTAGGTCTAAAAATATAGGGTTGTCCACTTGGATTTTTATATGCTTTAATTCCTTCAAAAATAGCTTGTCCATAATGTAAAGAAGCTAATGAAGGGTCTATTGTTAAAGATTGATAAGGTTTTATGGTAACATTTTTCCATTCACCATCAATATAATCTGCCTCAAGCATGTGGTCAGTAAAATATTTACCAAAAGGTATATTTTCTAAACTTAAATCTTTTAATTTGCTTGAAGTTGCTTTTACTATTTTAATGTCTGAAACTGCTGTCATAATGAATATATTTGCTGCAAATAAACGCATTTTTTTAAAACTAACAACTGTTATTATATCTTAACTGTTTATATGATGATAAAAGAACAATTACCCCCATTTATGATAGCAGATTTATATAAAAATGCTTTAACAATTATTGAAGAAGAAAATAAATCTACTACCAAAGAAAAAATAACAAATAACACTGATACACTAAATTTTTTAGGAGAAAATAATAAAAAGATAACTATTCTTGTTGCAGAAGAAAATACTTTGCACTTACAAGAAGATAGCTACCATTTTATTACTAATATACTTGCTGCTTGTAAATTAAATATGGCTGATGTTGCAATTGTAAATTGTGAGCAACCATCAATTACATGGAATGAAATACAACAAACATTAACACCAACAATTTGTATTGTATTTGGAAATATTTTGTCAAAAATAAATTTTACCCATACTTTAAATCTATATCAACCACAAACTTTTCATCAAACTACATTTTTATTAAGTGCAGCATTACCTATGTTAAAACCTTCAACTCAAGAAGCCAAACTTGAAAAGAGTAAATTATGGATTTGCCTAAAGAAAATGTTTAATGTTTAGTGATTATTTTATTTAAGAGATAAAGCTTGTTTAAAATATTTTTCTATCGGTATAAATTCCTTTTATTTTACAGTAAAGAAAATTTTATATGACCAATACTAACTACCAAACTAAATGGACACAGTTTGGCACTTTAATTACTGTATTTTTTTTCTGGGGTTTTGTAGCAGCAAGTAATGATATATTAATACCTGTATTTAAAAAAGCATTTCACTTAACACAAGCACAAAGTCAATTAGTTTCTTTAGCATTTTATATTGCTTATACAGTTGGTTCTATTATTTATTTAATAATTTCTAAAGCTTTGGGCAAAGATTTATTAAATAAAATTGGTTATAAAAATGGTATAGCATTAGGGTTAACGATTTCTGCAATTGGTACATTATTATTTTATCCTGCTGCTAATATGGGTTCTTATTATTTAATGCTTTCAGGATTATTTATTGTTGCTTTTGGTTTTTCATTACAACAAATTGCAGCCAATCCTTTAACTGTAGTAATGGGCAATCCTAAAACAGGTTCTCAAAGATTAAATATGGCTGGTGGTATTAATAATTTTGGAACAACCATTGGACCATTATTAGTAAGCTTTGCCATTTTTGGAAGTGTAGTATCTAACAATAGTGAGGCAAGTATAGAAAGTGTAAAAATTCCTTATTTAATTTTAGGGTTAGCTTTTTTATTAGTAGCTATATTTTTTAAATTTTCATCAGTACCTAATAAAATAGATTTAGAAGATGTAACTACCAATGAAGCAGAAAGTACAGAAAAAATTTTACATAAAAAGAAAGCTTATCAATATCCACAATTATGGATGGGTATGATTGGTATTTTTGTTTATGTAGGTGTAGAAGTTTCTACAGCAAGTAATTTACCAGAATATTTAATAGAAAAATTAGGTATTACAACCGAAAAAATTGCTCCATTTATTTCTTTGTATTGGGCAAGTTTAATGATAGGCAGATGGACAGGAAGCGTTGGTGCTTTTGATATTAAAGGCTCTAAGAAAGCTATTCTAAGATTCTTAATGCCTTATATTGCTTTTGGTGTTTTTTTATTGGTAAATAAAATAGCACAACATGATATTACACCTTTTTATGTATATGCAATTGTAATTATTAGTATGATTATTGGAGATATTTTAAGTAAAGGAAATCCTGCAAGAATGTTATTGATTTTCTCTGCAATGGGTATTGTAGCATTACTTATTGGTATGTTTACAACTGGCATGACAAGTGTATTTGCTTTTATTAGTGTAGGTTTATTTTGTAGTACACTATGGCCTTGTATTTTTACTTTAGCTGTTACAGGATTAGGTAAACATACTAATGAAGGAAGTAGTTATTTAATTATGATGATTATGGGAGGTGGAATTATTAGTTATATACAAGGACATTTAGCAGCAAATAATTTATTAGGTATTCAATACAGTTATATTGTTGGTGTAATTTGTTTTGCTTATTTAGCTTATTATGCAATTGCTGTAAAAGGAATATTGAAAAAACAAGGAATAGATTTTGATACAGTAAAAAAATAATTCTAACCTTCAAAAATATTTGCACCCAATAATTTTAAATGTTGAAAAAACATTGGATAAGATTTTTGTACAACTTCACTTTCATTAATTACAGTAATACCATTAGCTTGTAATGCAGCTACAGCACATGCCATAGCAATTCTATGGTCTTGATGAGTTTGTATATTAGCACCTATAATTTTATTACTACCTGTAATTATCATACTATCATTTTCTATAACAATATTTACACCCATTTTACAAAATTCTTCTTGTAAACTTTTACATCGATTACTTTCTTTATAAATTAATCTGTTTACACCTTTTATAATACTTGTACCATTACAATAAGCTGCTAATGCTACTAATGGAGGAAATAAATCTGGACAATCTGTAGCATTAAAACTAAATGCTTGAAGTGTAGAATTAGTAATACTTATTTCATTATTATGTATAGAAAAATTTGCACCACAACTTTTTAACACATTTAATATTTCTTTATCTGCTTGTAAAGAATTTAAGTTGATATTTTTTATAGTAATGTTTCCTGCAATGGCTGCAGCAACTAATAAAAATGCCATATTGCTCCAATCACTCTCTACTTGATATTGAATAATTGTTTTATTTTCTCTACCAAACGAATGTTGATTAAAAGTAAAATCTGTGTAATGATTATTTTGAGGAACAGGCAAACCAAAATCTTTTAAAACTTGTAATGTTAAATCTATATAAGGTTTGCTGGTTAAATTATTTACATGAATAGTATAAGAAAAATTAGGAGCTAATGTATTTTTTTCATTGACTAAATATGCAGCATAAGCAAATATTAAACCAGATAAAAACTGAGAACTTATACTGCCATCAACTTCAATATTCTTAGGTATTAAAGCTCCTTTTATTTGTAAAGGTAATTTACCATTAGTAGTAGTTACTTGTACATTTAATAAAGGTAAAACATCATCAAAAAAATGTATAGGACGATTAAGTAAACTGCCACTCCCTGTAATATTTATTGTAGTATTATGTAAAGCCAATATTGGTGTAAACATTCTTAAACATAAACCACTTTCTAAACAATTAATGTTAGTATTTAAAATATGAGTTGAAGCATTAAAACCCTTGCTTTGTACATGCAGTTGATTATTTTCTGTTTTAATAGTTGCTCCTAATTGTTGTATAATTTCTAAAGCAGCTTTTTCGTCATTACTATTTCCTGCTTGATGAATAATTGAAGTTCCATTTTTTATTAAAGCAGCAGCAAAAGCTCTTTGTGTAAGGCTTTTAGAAGCTGGAGGCTCTATAACTCCTTTAATAATTGATGGCTCTATAATTTGTTTCACAATGTTTTTAAATATTGTTCTAAAGTTGGAAAACTAATGGGTTGTATAATTGCTTTTCCAATTTTTTGTAATAAAATAAAATGAATAATTTGTTGTTCTTTCTTTTTATCCATTTTAATTAAACTAATAATTTTATTTTTATTAAAACTACTATAAGTAGGCAATTCGTATTGCTCTAAAAGTTTAGTAACAATTTCTTTTTGTTTAAATTCTAATAACTTTTCTGCTATTTCATTAGCATAAGTAATACCAATAGCTACAGCATGACCATGCGTAACTTCATATTGCATTTCAATTGCATGACCAATAGTATGACCAAAGTTTAATTTTTTTCTTACCGATTTTTCATGCTCATCTTTTAAAACAATATTAGCTTTAATGGTTACATTTTGTTGTATAAGTTGTAATAATTCTTTTTTATTTTTTTTGTAATAATCAATATTGTGTTGTTGCAGTTGATTAAATAATTTTTCATCAGCAATACAAGCATGTTTAATAATTTCTGCAAAGCCTTGTTGCCATTCAGTTCTGTGTAATGATGTTAAGAAACTAATATCATGAAAAATAAATTGAGGTTGTTTAAAACTGCCTACCATATTTTTTGCATGGCCAAAATTTATACCATTCTTCCCTCCTATGCTTGCATCTACTAAAGACAATAAAGTTGTAGGTACAAAACCCACTGCAATGCCACGCATGTAAATAGATGCAACAAAACCTGTAATATCTAAAACCACACCACCACCAACACCTAATAAAAATGTTTTTCTATCTGCATTAAAATTGATGAGTTGTTCTATAACACTATCAATGGTAGCTTGTGTTTTATAAGCCTCACCAGCTTTTAAAACAATGGTATTATAATGTTTAAATTTTTGTTGATGAGAGGCAAATACATTTTCATCTGTAATTACTACAGTTTGTTTAATATCAATTATCTTTTTCAGTTGAGAAAAAGATTGATTAAAATAAATATCAGTAGGTACAGATTTGAATTTAAAAGTTTGTTTAAGCATAACAATCATTCAATTATTACAACTAAAATAATCATGTTTTAGTTATTCATTATTTTATTTTGATGTTGAATACTTTCCATGTGTATAGCATCTAAATATTTAATAATAAATTCTTTGCTTAAACCTAATTTTTCACACTTTAATAAAGCTCTTTCTAAAATTTCGTTCCAACGATTGGTTTGTAAAATAGTAATATCATGTTGCTTTTTATAATTGCCAATTTCTTCTACTATTTTCATTCTTGTACTTAAAATTTCCATTAATTCATCATCTAAATGATTTATTTGTAACCTCATTTTTTCTATGATATATGAAATATCAGCATTATCAATTTTTTCGTTTCGCCAAATTATTTGTTGCAATAAAGTATGTAAAGTAGTAGGTGTAATTTGTTGTTGAGCATCACTTAAAGCATCATCAGGATTTATATGAGCTTCTATCATTATGCCATCATAGCCAAGGTTAATACTTGTTTGAGCAATGTTAGCAAGTATATCTCTTCTTCCACCAATATGAGAAGGATCGCAAATAAAAGGTAAGTTAAAATATCTTCTTTTCATTTCTATGGCTAAATGCCACATTGGTGAATTTCTATAAGTTGTATTGCCATAAGCAGAAAAGCCACGATGTATTAACCCAATTTGTTTGATACCTGCATTGGCAATTCTTTCTACAGCACCAATCCATAAATCAATATCTGGGTTTATAGGGTTTTTAATTAAAACAGGTTGGTTGCAACCTTTTAGTGCATCTGCAATTTCTTGTACACTAAAAGGATTTACAGTTGTTCTAGAACCTAACCATAAAATATCAATATTATGTTCTAAAGCTTCTTCAACTTGTTTAGCAGTAGCTACTTCTATAGTAGTGAATAAGCCAGTTTGTTCTTTCACTTTTTTTAACCACAATAAAGCTTCTTTACCAATACCTTCAAACTGTCCTGGTCTTGTACGAGGTTTCCAAATACCTGCACGAAAAATATCTATATTATTTGATGAAGAAAGTTGCTGAGCAGTTTGTAAAACTTGTTCTTCAGTTTCTGCACTACAAGGACCAGCAATAATGATTGGTCTTTTGTTCCATACTTCTGCAATAGTTTTTTTTTGCATCATTTCTTAAGCAACAATAAATTTATTTGAGATAGTATTTTATCTGCTATTAGCATTATTCATTCTAATTCTTCTTCCTCTATAATTTTTGCCATCAATAGAATTAATCATTTGTTTAGCAGCTTTTTTATCTATTTCTATCCAGCTATTCATTTCTCTCATATCTATTCTTCCTAAGTTATCTTTTTTCAAATCGCTCATGTCTAAAATAAATTGAAGAAAACTTGCCTTATAAAAACCATCTTTAGTACCTAAGTTTACAAATAGTTTTACATAATTTTCATTTTCGGCATAAGCATTTCTATTACTTCTTCCTTTGGTTCTTTCAGAAGATTTGTCACCATAATTATCATCTCTTCTTGATTCTCTTTTTTGCTCTCTGATATTTAAGTCTTCTGAATTTTCGTAATATTTTAAAAATCTGTCAAACTCAAGAGCAGCAACTCTTTGCAAAACTTCTTCTTTACTTATATCTGCAAATTTTTCTTGCAGCATAGGTAAAAAGGTTTTATAATCTCCATGAGAAATATCTGTTTGTAATAATTTATCTAAAAAGAAATAAAATTGTTTTCTACAAACTTCTTTACCACTAGGCACTTCAGATTTATTAAACTTGTTTTGTATTAATCTTTCAATACTTCTAAGTTTATACATTTCTTTGGTGTGTACAATACTCATACAAACACCTGTGCTACCTGCTCTACCTGTTCTACCACTTCTATGAGTATAAACTTCAGTATCATCTGGTAATTCGTAATTAATTACGTGTGTAATTTCTTTTACATCTATACCACGTGCAGCAACATCTGTAGCTATTAATAATTGTAATGTTTTATCTCTAAAAGCATTCATTACTTTATCTCTCTGTGGCTGAGTTAAATCGCCATGCAATGCATCAATATCATAGCCTTCTCTGGTAAGTTTTTCTGCAATTGTTTGAGCATCTAATTTAGTTCTGGTAAAAATAATAGCATACATTCCGGGGTTAAAATCTATTAATCTTTTTAATACCTCATATCTATGTTGTGCTTGAGATACATAATATTGATGAACAATATTTTTATTAGCAGTATTTACTTTACCAATAGTAACTTCAAAAGGATTTTTCATATACCTTTTAGTTACTTTCTTAATTTCTGGTGGCATAGTAGCACTAAATAGCCAAGTGCTTTCTCTTTGTGGTGTATTTTGTAAAATAAATTCAATGTCTTCTTGAAAGCCCATGTTAAGCATTTCATCTGCCTCGTCTAAAACTACATATTTAATTTCTTCTAAATTAACAGCTTTCCTTTCTATTAAATCTATCAATCTGCCTGGTGTTGCAATTACAATTTGTGCACCTCTTTTTAGCTCTCTAATTTGCATACTAATACTTGCACCACCATATACAGCTACAACATGCATACCTGGAATATACTTTTTAAACTGCTCTACTTCATTTACTATTTGCATACAAAGCTCTCTTGTAGGGCAAATAACTAATGCTTGAGGAAATTTTTGTTTTACATCTGTTAATTGTAATAAAGGCAATCCAAATGCAGCAGTTTTACCTGTACCTGTTTGTGCTAAACCAATTAAATCTTTAGTACCACTTAATAAAACAGGGATACTTTGTTCTTGTATTGGTGTTGGATGTGTAAAACCTAATGCATCTGTAGCTTTCACTAATTTCTCATCTAACCCTAACTCTCTAAATGTTATCATTGTAATGTATATAATTTGCTGCAAAAGTAGTTTAAAGTTATAAGCTTTAATTTTTCTTTTTATTTTAATAAAAGTTGCAACACTTTTTAAATGTAAAAAGCCTGTAAATATTATATTCTACAGGCTTTGAAATTGTTAGTGGCGGAGAGAGAGGGATTCGAACCCCCGGACCTGTTACAGTCAACGGTTTTCAAGACCGCCGCATTCGACCGCTCTGCCATCTCTCCGGTTGCAAAATAATGGTTTGAGATTTTAATTGCCAAAAATTTATTTTGCTTCTTTTAACTTCGTTCAAATTTTTTTCATTCTTGAAGCAGCTTGCAGCATTAAATAAATATTTCTGGAAGTATAAAAAACTCTTTCTTGCCGGGGTAATTTGTATTTTAATTTCTAACTATTTTAGAATTTTAAGTCCACAAATAACAGGCTTTGTGGTAGATGCAGTACAACAAAAATTAGCTGCTGTACAAAGTATAGAAACTGCTCATGCAAAAAAAGGCAGTTACGATGCTTTAGTAATGCTTTTAGTAAATTGGTTTAATCAGCAAAACTTTTCTTTAGGTAAAATAGTATTGATTTGTGCAATAGCAATTTTATTTCTTGCTTTATTAGGTGGCTTTTTTATGTTTTTAATGAGGCAAACATTAATTGTGATGAGTAGGCATATAGAATATGCTCAAAAAAATGAAGTGTTTAAAAAATATTTACAACTAAACTTATCATTTTATAAAGTAAATGCTACAGGCGATTTAATGAATCGTATATCTGAAGATATAAGTAGAGTAAGAATGTACACAGGACCTGCTGTAATGTATTTTATCAACCTTGTAGCTACTATTGGTTTTAGTGTTTATTTTATGTTTAGAGAAAATGCACAACTTACTTTATACGTTTTAGCACCCTTACCCATCTTAGCTATTATTATTTATTTTGTAAATGATATTGTAGAAAAAAAGAGTGAAAAAATTCAATCCTTATTATCAGATTTAACAGTATCTGCACATGAATCTTATTCTGGTATAAGGGTGATAAAATCTTTTGTACAAGAAAAAGCAAATGCTCTGTTCTTTTCTCAAAAAACAGAAGAGTATAAAAATAATGCCATCAGCCTTGCAAAAGTAGAAGCTATATATTTTCCTGCAATGGCTTTAATTATTGGCATTAGTACTATTCTTACCATTGGAATTGGTAGTTGGTACGTAATAAATAAAGATCATGCTGTAACTGCTGGTACAATTACAGAATTTGTTATTTACATTAATCTATTAACTTTTCCTGTTAGTGCCAT
>CAUJDL010000006.1 GCA_963169635.1 Bacteroidota bacterium | reverse complement strand
TATTTTAGTATTTTGGTTTTTTATGATTAGTCCTCAATCTCAAAAAGAAAAAGAAAGTATAGACAAACGTTATGAAACAATGTTTGAAGAAGTAATGAACTTAGAGGCAAAAATTGATAATTAATTTTATCAGTTAATCATCAACTTTAAGCAAAATAAAAAAGTCAGTTGTAATACAACTGACTTTTTTTTATTTAGTTATTCTTAAGATTAGCTTGCTTTATTAGAAGCATTACTCCACTCTAAACTAATAGCACTTTTTTCAATTTTAATATAGCTACCAGGGCTTACTTCTAAAGCAATAGTATTGTCTTCATTAATTTTATTTACCACACCATGAATACCAGCAATAGTTACTATTTTATCGCCTTTTTGTAAGTTATCAATAAATTTCTTTTGTTCTTTTGCTTTTTTAGATTGAGGACGAATCATAAAAAACCAAAATACTAAAATAATAGCTCCCATCATAATTAATGATGTCCATTGACTTCCTGGCTGATTAGGATCTGCCATTAAAAATGTTACGTTTAATAAATGCATTGTTGTTGTTTTTTAATAATGAAAAAATATAAAATAATTGAATTAAGATTTATTAATTACTACTCCTGTAAAAGTTAAAATATGTTCAGTATTATTGGTAGTGTTTGTTATTACTCTGATAGTTTTATGAACATCGCCACGCTGATTTAAACTATTAAAAACACCTTTTACCCATCCTTCTTTTTGTGGTGCAATAGCTTCTTTAGTAAATGATGGAGAAGTGCATCCACAACCAGGTTGTACATTAATAATATATAAAGGTTTGTTACCAGTATTTTTAAAAGTAAAATTAACTTCTATCACTTCGCCTTCTTTAATAGTACCAAAATTTGCCACACTATCTATCCATTTTATTGTTGTATAGTTAGTACTATCTGCAGCAATTTTTTCTAATTCAGATAATGTTTTTGGTTGTTGGTATTCTTGTGTACCACAAGCAAAAAATAAAACACCTAATATAATAATGCTGAATAAAGGTTTCATCGTAAATATTAGTTTTTACTTTTTTTCTTAAAATCTACTTTTTTAATTGTACCAGCTGCTACTAACTCTTTATGAATATTGTCTAAAATGCCATTTACAAATTGTCCACTTTGTGGTGTACTATAGCTTTTTGCAAGATCTATATATTCATTAATAGTTACTTTAGTTGGTATGGTTTCAAAATATAATAATTCACAAACACCCATTTGCATTAAAATCATATCTAATGCTGCAATTCTTTCACTATCCCAATTTTTTAATTTTGGTTTAATTAGTTCTAAGGTATATTCATTTTTATCAATAGTAGTTTGTAAAAGAGTTTTTGCAAAAGTCCATGTTTCGTCTGTAAGCATGGTGTTGATACTACTATTAGGTTTTTGAATATAACTGTTTACCAATTGTTGCATCATTTCAGCATCATCATCCCAATTACTAAATTGCTCTTCTGTTTGTTCTGTAAATAATTCGTTAGGTAAAATCAAACTATTAAAAATAAAATCTAAGATTTGTTTATCAGCTTTTTTATCTCTTGATGCTTCGTTAATATATGTTTTGTATTCTTCTGTTGCAGTAAGTTGTATGTAAATTTTTCTTATAGTAGTTTCATCTACTCTGTTATGAGGTTTAAAACTTTCTATAGCTTTTGCAATACTTTCATTTTCTAATAATTGCCACAAAATTAAATTACCTGCAATCTTTGTATTTACATGTAAATCATCGTAAGTGGGTAAATGTTTAGATGCTCTGTTTCTTGCATCAGTTTCTACATATCTTGCTACTTCACTTAAGTAATGCAATAAATACACTAATAACTCAGATGTTTTATCTAAATTTTTTTGTAGTTGTACTACAGGGTCTTTAAATAAATTATTATCTCCGCTGCTTTCTATCATATACAAAAGCTGCATAACCTTTATCCTAATATTTCTTCTGTTAATCATGTAAAAAAAGAACTTTATTTAAGGGCTGCGAAGATAGGGGGTTTACATTTTAAGGTACAATGTTTTATTATTTTTCTGCTTAAAGTAAATAATTAGCTTATTAATTTTTTTTGATTGAATATAATTAGTCAATTTTTTTATTGATGACAATTATTGATAAACAAATCATCTTGTATATTTTAATTTGTCATATAATTTCTTAAAATGAAATTTTGACACTTTAAATATGACTAAAAACTTGTAACTTCGCAGCCATTTAAGAAACCTAAAAGGTAAAACTGAAATTTTGACTTTAACAAACAACTGGCAATGTTGTTGCAAGATGGTTTCTGAATTTTAAAAACTTTTAAATAATAAAATTAACATTATGGCTTCTAAAAAATTAAATATTACCCCATTACACGATAGGGTAATTGTAAAACCAGCTGCAGCAGAAGAAAAATCAGCTGGAGGAATTATTATACCAGATACAGCAAAAGAAAAACCACAACGTGGTGTTGTTGTTGCTGCTGGAACAGGTAAAAAAGATGAACCAGTTACTGTAAAAGTTGGCGATACTGTTTTATATGGTAAATATGCAGGTACTGAAATTCAAATTGAAGGACAAGACCTTTTAATCATGAGAGAAAGTGATATTTTGGCTATTGTATAAAAAACTTTAGTTGAAAATACTACATCTAACAAGATATATCATTTTAAAAAAAATAAAATAATCATATAATGGCAAAACAAATATTCTTCGATATAGAAGCAAGAAATAAAATGAAAAAAGGTGTTGACCAATTGGCCAATGCTGTAAAAGTTACATTAGGTCCTAAAGGTCGTAATGTAGTTATAGAAAAAAAATTTGGTGCACCAGCAGTAACTAAAGATGGTGTTACAGTTGCAAAAGAAATAGAATTAGAAGATGCAATTGAAAATATGGGTGCACAAATGCTGAAAGAAGTAGCATCTAAAACAGCAGACTTAGCTGGCGATGGTACTACAACTGCTACAGTTTTAGCACAATCAATCATTAGCGAAGGTTTAAAAATGGTTGCAGCAGGTGCTAATCCAATGGATTTAAAACGTGGTATTGATAAAGCTGTATCATTAGTAGTAGAAAATTTAAGAGCACAAACTCAAACAGTTGGTAGCGATAGTAAAAAAATACAACAAGTAGCTACTATATCTGCAAATAATGATGAAACAATAGGTAAATTAATTGCAGAAGCTTTTGCAAAAGTTGGTAAAGAAGGTGTAATAACTGTAGAAGAAGCAAAAGGTACAGATACAACTGTAGATGTGGTAGAAGGTATGCAATTTGATAGAGGTTATATATCTCCATACTTTGTAACTAATGGCGAAAAAATGGAAGCAGAATTACAAAATCCTTACATATTAATTTATGATAAGAAGATTTCTGCAATGAAAGATATTTTACACATCTTAGAAAAAGTAGCACAAAGTGGTCGTCCTTTATTAATTATTGCAGAAGATTTAGAAGGAGAAGCATTAGCTACTTTAGTAGTAAATAAATTACGTGGTACTATTAAAGTTGCAGCTGTAAAAGCTCCAGGTTTTGGCGATAGAAGAAAAGAAATGCTTACAGATATTGCCATTTTAACTGCTGGTACTGTAATTAGTGAAGAATTAGGTCATAAATTAGAAGGTGCAGATTTAACTTCATTAGGTCAAGCTGCATCTGTAACTATTGATAAAGATAATACAACTATTGTAGGTGGTAAAGGCAAAAAAGCTGATATTACTGCAAGAGTAAATCAAATAAAAGCACAAGTAGAAAATACTACTTCTGATTACGATAAAGAAAAATTACAAGAGCGTCTGGCTAAATTGAGTGGAGGAGTAGCCGTTTTATATGTAGGTGCAGCTACAGAAGTTGAAATGAAAGAGAAGAAAGATAGAGTAGATGATGCTTTACATGCTACAAGAGCAGCAGTAGAAGAAGGTATTGTACCAGGTGGTGGTGTTGCTTATATTAGAGCTATTGAAAGTTTAGAAGCAAAAATTAAAGGACAAATTGCTGATGAACAAACAGGTGTACAAATTGTACGCAGAGCTTTAGAAGAACCAATTCGTACTTTAACAACTAATGCTGGTATTGATGGCTCTATTGTAGTACAAAAAATTAAAGAAGGTAAAGGCGATTTTGGTTTTAATGCAAGAACTGAAGTTTATGAAAACTTATTTAAAGCAGGTGTTATAGACCCTACTAAAGTAAGTCGTGTAGCTTTAGAAAATGCTGCTTCTATTGCTGGTATGTTATTAACTACAGAAGCTGTAATTGCAGATAAACCAGAACCTAAACAAGCAGCTCCTGCAATGCCAGGTCCTGATATGGGTGGCATGGGTTATTAATAAAATTGAGTAATTACTTTACAGTATTTATTCATTAAAAAATATAAAGTCTTGTTACATTATTCGTAGCAAGACTTTTTTTATGAGTAATATTTTTTAGTAGATAATAGTAAATTTTATAAAGAATATCTATTAAAAAATTGAATAATATGGTATTATCAGGCTAAACCTTTTGTCATTAAAGGTATTTTGCTTAATTTTGCAGCCTTATAAAGCGACCCCCAAAAATTAGCAGAGCTGATGTCTAAGAAAAGAATTTTATTTATAGCAACCGAAATGTCGCCCTATTTAGAGCTGACAGAATTTGCAGAAATTGTAAATAAACTTGCTATAAAAAGTAATGAAAGTGGTATGGAAGTACGTTGTATTATGCCTCGTTTTGGTGTAATCAATGAAAGAAGACATCGCTTACACGAAGTTGTTAGACTTAGTGGTATTAATGTTTCTGTTAATGATGATGATTTTCCTCTACAAATTAAAGTAGCATCTTTACCTAATGCAAGATTGCAAATTTATTTTTTAGAAAATGAAGAGTTCTTTAAAAGAAAAAACATTTTTCATGACGATGATGATAAATGGTTTGATG
>CAUJDL010000005.1 GCA_963169635.1 Bacteroidota bacterium | reverse complement strand
TTTCTTCTCTGTGATTACTCTGTGTTCTCTGTGTCTTCGTGGTTTATTCTTTTTCTTTACCACAGAGGCACGAAGAACACGAAGTTTATTTATTCTCTGTGATTGCTCTGTGTACTCTGTGACTTTGTGGTTTATTTTTTTCATCACAGAGGCACAAAGGATTTTTTTTTAATTACTTGGAAATAAAAACTGTTTAATTTTTCTTGCTGGCTTCATCATTAATGTGTACCACTTAGGTTGTAAATTATTTACTTTCCATGCTAAATAATCTTCTTTATGTGCTCTTATTCTGTTGTTAAAAGATTTGGTACTTTGTCCACCACTACGCATGTGTACAATTACATCTCTTAAATACTCTACTTTAATTTTATGTACAAATAAAAATCTTAATAATAATTCATAATCGGCAGAGCTTATAAAATTAATATTAAAGTTGCCATATTTTTCATACACTTCTTTACGAACAAAAAATGTAGGATGTGGAGGCATCCAACCTCTAAGAAATTGATTAGGATTATAAACACCAGCAATCCATTTTCTTAACACTCTTGATGAATTTACAGGATGTACAAATAATAAATCTGCATACACTGCATCGCAATCAGTAGTTTCGAATAAATGAACAACAGCTTCTATTACTTTTTCATGTGCATAAAAATCATCAGAGTTTAAAATACCTATAATATCTCCTTTTGCATAACTAATACCTTTATTCATAGCATCATATATGCCTTTATCTTTTTCTGATATTACTGTTTGTACATGCTTAAAATGTTGTACAATATTTAGTGTATTATCTTTTGATTTACCATCAATAATAATATGCTCTATATTGGGTAAATAAGATTGCTTTTCTACAGATAATAAAGTATCTGCAACTGTTGTTGCACTATTATAAGTTGCTGTTATGATGGAGACTTTCAAATTCATTTTATCTTTCTACAACAATATTTTGTAAAACTAACATATCCATTGAGGTTCTTAAAAAACAATCTAATGCTTCTTCAGGAGAATTTACTATTGGTTCATTTTCGTTAAAAGAAGTATTTAATAAAATGGGTACTCCTGTTTTATCATAAAATGTTTTGATAAGATGATAATATGCAGGAGAAATATTTTTATCTACAGATTGTAATCGTCCTGTACCATCTGCATGGGTAACTGCTGGTATTAAATATTGCTTTTCTTTTTTAATAGGAAAAACTTTTTCCATAAATGGTACAATATCATTTACTTCAAAATATTCATCTACAAATTCTTTTAAAATACTTGGTGCAAATGGTCTAAAGCTTTCTCTTCTTTTAATTTTTGCATTTAATAAATCTTTTGCATCAGCTCTTCTAGGGTCTGCTAAAATACTTCTTGCACCTAATGCTCGTGGACCAAATTCTGCTCTACCATTAAACCAACCTATTACACCTGCATTAATTAATCTATCTGCTACAATATTGTATAATTCTTCATCAGCATATTTTTTATAAGCAATACCTTTTTCTTTTAATAAATTTTCTATTTGCTCATTAGTAAATTGTGCACCTGTATATGCACTATAAATTGGTGCAACTCTTGGTTGTTGTAATATATGATGATAAGTATATTGTGCAGCACCCATAGAAATTCCTGCATCATGACCAGCAGAAGGAATATATACTTCTGTAAAAGGTGTATTTCTTGTTATTTTACCATTAGCAACACTATTTTGTGCTACTCCACCAGCAATACAAACTTTGGTTAAGCCTGTACGTTTGTGTAAACCTTTTAGTATATGAAAAATTGTTTCTTCTGTAAATCTTTGTACAGAAGCTGCAAGGTCTTTATGATATTGTGTTAGTGGTTCATCTTTTTTTCTTTCTGCACCAAAAACTTCTATCATTTTTTTACCAAATAATGGTGGTACTATTGGTAAATTATTTTCGTACTTAATAAAACCTTGTGTAGCAGAACGGAAGTAAGCAAAATTTAATTGAAATAATCCATCATCTTGCCATAAAACCACGTCTTTTAATTTGTCTATATATTTTGGTTGACCATAAGGTGCTAAACCCATTACTTTATATTCATCTCCATAATAAGGAAAGCCTAATAATTGTGTAAAAGCAGTATAAAAAATACCCATTGAATGAGGAAAATCTACAGAGTCTAACACTTCAATAGAAGTGCCTTTACCAATACCTAACATTGTTGTAGAAAAATCGCCAGAACCATCAATACTTAATAAAGCAGCTTCTTGAAATGGAGAAGCAAAAAAAGCACTACCTAAATGACTTCTATGATGCTCTACCTGATGAATTTTTGATTTAATTTTTTCTGCTGGTATGCCAGATAATTTTGCAAGTTCATCTTCTATACCTGTAACTTGCTTTTGATTACTTAATCTTTGTGTTACAAATTTTAATGAGTGTACAGGATGTTGTGCAAAGAAAAATAATTTCTTTAAAAATTTAGCTTTAGGATCTCTACCAATGGCTATATGATCTACTTCTGCTAAGGTAATTCCTACTTCTTTTAAACAAAACATTACTGCAGTAGATGGAAAACCTGCCCAATGTTTTATTCTTCTAAAACGTTCTTCTTCTGTTGCTGCAATCATAATTCCATCTTTAAAAATTGCTGCAGATGAGTCTGCATGATAAGCATTAATTCCTAAAACAATCATTGTATAAAATTATAAAAATAAATGAGAATATTTTGATATATAATCAGATTGATGATAATAATTATTGGCTAATTGCCAAGCTCCATTACAATATTGCTGAAAATCTTTGTCTGTATAGTTGCATAAATTATTGAGTAAACTATTTATTTCATCTTCATCATTAATAGCTACATTCCAACCTGCATTTTGTTGTTGTAAATTTTTCCAAGGAGTAAAATTGCTGATAATTACTGGTGTGCCTACACTTAAACTTTCATAAATAGCATGACCAAAATTTTCGCCTTTAGTTAATAAAATCATGGCATCGTATTGCATAAAAGTTTCTTGTACTAAATGAGGTAAAACCTCTCCTTTATATTTTACTTGAATATTTGCTGGTAACTGCTGTATAGCTTGTAAGCATTGCTGCCAATAGTTTTCATCTTCTATTGTTCCATAAATATCAAAAACAATTTCTTTTTTTATTTGTTGTAAATATTGTAATACCAATAAAAGATTTTTAATAGATAAAATACGAGAAATAAAAACCAATTTTATCTGATTGGCTTGTTTTAAAGATTGCTTTGCATTTGATAAAGGATGTTTAGGAATATTAGCTGCAATAGTTACAGTTGCATTTTTACCAAACATTTGTTTTATTTCACTTTCCTCATCTAATGTAGTTGCATGAAACCTTATAGATTTCATTAACCCAGAAAATTTTAAAACAGTAAAATATATTTTTTTTTGAAAAGATTTTATTTGTAAAGCTCCTTTGTGCAACATACCTCTTGTAGCTACAATACAATCTATATTTTTTATCAACCCTAATTTTATATACAACAATGGAAATAAAAAATGATTAGTATAAAAGCCATTGATATAAATGGTATTACAACCTGCACTTTTTATGGTATGTAATAATTCTTTAAAACTTGGTTTGGGTTTATTGGCATACCAAATATTAATGGTAACATTTGTATTGCTTAATGTGGTAGTTACCCATTGATTGAGTGTAATATTTTGATAAGGTTGTTTTGCTTGCAAATCATAAGCAGTAGTAGCTACATAAAAATCGTATTGATGGTGCATTGCTACAATCATATTTACTAAAGATTGTACAGGACCACCAGCTCTAAAACCAGGATAAAAATACTCGTACAATACCAATACTTTTTTCTTAGGCACTTAAATAATTTTTTAACCTGTTTTTAAATTCATTAAACCCAAAAGTATTGATAACTTGTTGTTGCAATGCTAATGGATTGTGTTGTGTATTATTTAAGTTGCTAATAATAGCTTCTTCAATTTCTTGTATATTATCTGGATTTACCAAAGTGCCTAAAGCCCCATTTTGTAAAGCATCTACACTACCATCTTTATTACCTGCAATTACTTTACAGCCACATGCCATAGCTTCTATAAACACAATACCAAAACCTTCTTTTTTGCTTGGCATTACAAAAGTATCTGCCAATAAATAATGGTCTGTTAGTTCTTCATCTTTTATAAAACCTGTAATAGTAATATATTTTGCAGCATTATGTGTAGCTATTAAATTTTGTATTCTTGTTAGTTCTGCTTCATCAGTTTTACCACATAATAAATAATGTATAGGTTGTGCAGATGTAGTATTTAATTTGTTTAGCAATGCAATAATATCATCATAACCTTTAAACTTTTCTGTAGCTGCTAATCTGGTAACTGTTACTATAATTTTTGTATTTTCAGTTAGTCCATAACGTGCTAATAAATAAGCAGGTTTTGTAAAGTTTGTAGGAAAAGTAAAATATGGATCTAAAGTGTTGTAAAATATTTTTATTTTTTCTGCTGTTATATAAGGATTGTTTTGCAGCATTGTTTGTTTGGTATAATGGCTAACACTCCAAATTTCATCTACCAATTGTAAAAACTTTTTTTTAAGTCCTGTTTGTGGTTGCCAAATATCTATACCATGAACTATTACAATTACTTTAGTAGAAGGATGTAATATTTTTATAGCAATACCAATTAATGCTAAGTTTACATGCCCAACAATAAATGTTTTAGATTGTAACCCTCTCCAAATACTTTTAATAACACACCACCATTTATTGCCTTTATAAGCTGTATATCTATTAGCAGAAAAATATTTTTCGTTGCAAGATGTATCGTACATGGCAGATGCTGTAGCATTTGTACAACCTTCATTGTTAAGATCGTTTAATGCTTTTAAAAAACAACGATTAAATTTTTCTAATCCACCAGTAACTAAAAAAGTATCTAAAGAAAGAAAGTGCATAATAAACTAAAGGGCAATTTTATATTTACGTCTTAAAAAATATAAAACTGCAAAAACTAAAATAGTAGATTTTAATAGATGATTAAAAACTGTATAAAAATCTGTTTCGGCTTTAATAACTTGTAAAAAAATAATGGGTATCCATAAAGGTAAAGTATAGTATATATTGCTTTTCTTAAATAAAAACTGTAAAAACAAACCTAAGAGCAAGCCCCATAATAACATAAATAAATAAGTACCTTGTACACCAAAATTACCATAAACTTCTCCTAAAATACCAGTACCCATAGATGTTGAAGAAGTTAAAACAAAGCCTGTTAATTTTTGATAAGACTCTTTACCACCACCAGCAACTTTATTTTGTGCAAAGCTAGATAAGTATAAGCTAGATAGTATAGCATCTGAAATAGTAGTACCTTCAAGAAAAGGCTCATTACTGGGTATATTATCCATTATTTTAGAAATAATCCACCCTTGGTTTAGTCTGTTTGTTGCAGCAAATACATCTTCATCTTCATCTAAAATAATATTATCTTCTTTATTAGAAAATAAAGCACTGCTTTTATTTACAAATGCATCTATAAATATTTGTGCTTTATTACCTGCAAAACCTTCTTGCCATGTTATTTTTCTATACTCTGTTTTTACTGTTTGTATAATATAAGTAAATAAAAAACCTATAATTAACACAAGCATTTTGTTTATAAAAGAAATTTTATAAAACAATGCAATAAAAATAAACATTAATACTAACCATAAAAGTAAACTATGAAACATGCCACCAGCAACAGACACAACTAATTGTGCTAACACTAAAAAAATAACAGCCCACCACTTTTTTTGCTATTGACAGAAAATAAAAATAATGCTCCTATATATTTAGTACCTGATAATAAAAAGAAAATAAATTTTAAAAATGATGGTACAAACCTACCTGTAACATCTGCAAAAAAACCTAAGATAATTAAAACAATTGCCACTCTTTCTGTAAGACCTATATATTTTAAACGTTCTAAAAAAATTGCATAATTAATTTTATTAGCAAAATAATAAACAGGTATTGCAAAAAGGAATAAAGATGGTACTACTAAATTCATATACTCATCTTCATTTACATACATATAATATTTGTAATGCTGATAAACTGAATTATAATCTAAATAAGGACCTAATACCCATTGAAGACAAGCTATAAATAACATAGTTTCTAAAATTGGTATGGTATGCCCTACTTTGCCTACAAAATCTAAGAAAGAAAATACCATTAACCCTAAACCTAATGCAGTTAAATAATAAGTACCATTTAAGTAGTAAATAGCTGTAATAATTGCTGCCAATAAAAATGCAAACCATTTATTCATTTACTATATTAATTACTTTAGTAGTTAAAAACATTATTAGGTGTTATTAATATTTAGAAAGAATATCCAAAACTTGTTGAGCACGTTTTTCTAAAGAGTGTTCGTTTATGGCTCTATTGTTTCCTTTTAAAGCAATTTCTTTTCTTTTATTTTCTTCTTTTAAATAATAGACTATTTTTTCTACCAATTCTTCAGGAGTATCAAAACAAACAATTTCTTCATCTTCTTTAAAATATTTTAATACTTCTTCTGTACGTTCATGAATCATAAAGCCACCAGTACCAGGAATATGAAATGTTCTTGAAGTAATAAGATCACCACTTGATGCACCATGTACTCTTTCGTGTAAAATACCTAAATTTATTTTTGATGATAAAATTGCCAATGCATATAAATCTCCAAAAACAGCACTATGCTGAATACTATCTTTTAAATAAACACTATTTGCATTTGCCCATTTAGGACCCCAAACTTTTAAATTAGTATTATTAATATTTTCTTTTATAGAAGATAGCAGTAATTCTTTCTTAATAGACCATCCACCAATAAATGAAACATCACATAAATAACTTTGATGATTAAGTGAACTTAAGTTTAAATTTCTATGAATATCAACATCAAAACCATGTGGAATAAAAGAAGCATTTTTAATACCAAGTTGTTCATCCATATCTTTTAGTCCAAATGTTTTGGTAGTAAAAACATGATGATATAATGGTAATGTTTTGGGTAATAATTTACCATGTGTTTTAAAACTTACATCAGGGTAAAAGTTAACCACCAAATATCCTTTTTGCTTTAGTTTTATTAAAGTTTCTGGCAATACAAATGCACCTTTATAAACTAATACAATATCTGGTTTAAATAAATTAGCTTCTATTAAAATTGCTTTGTTAAACTCTTTAATATGCCATGATTGAAAAAGCTTATCTAAAATTCTAACCTTTAAATCTTTGTTAGATAAATTAATGTAATAGTTTTCATCTACAATAGAAATTAAATTACCAATTCTAGAAATTGCTTTAAATAAACCACCTGCATTACTGCCTCTAAATTGCTTACCTATACATAAAATCTTTTTCATCTTACTATAAAAGAATTATAATTTTTCTACCAGTGCTGAAAGAGCATATTCACAAAAAAAATGATTGGGAGAAGCCTTATCAGTATTACCTTTTAGTCTAATAAATTTTTTATATTCAAAATTTTGCAGTTGTAAAAAATTAACTGGTATCATTTTTTGTAATCCATTAAGTTGTGCAAATTCTAAACCACCTAACATAACATCAGGAAACCAAACATCTAAACCACAAGCAAAATATTCAAACATTTTATTGGGTGTAGTATGTATTTGATTAAGATTTACACCTTTATATAACACTACTCCAACATCATATTGTTGAAATACATTAGGAAGTTCTTTATAATTAACAGGCTGCTGAAATTGAATATAATTTGTATTAAGCGATTGAAAAAAATCTTTAACTTCTTGTGTGCAATTAATGGTATAAATATCCCATACTACATTGCCATTTTGTTGAATAACCCAATTGGCAAATTCTTTAATAAACATTGAGTTTAAACCCAAAGAACCAACATAAATTATTTTGAGTGGTGTATGTGCTTCTTGATTTGGAGAACGATACCAAATTTTTGGAGGATAATTTGGTATAGCATAAGTATTAGTAATTTTAATGGGTGCTATATCTTTTAAAAAAAAATTCATTCTTTGTTGATTGGTATGAGATACCCAATTTGCAAGAGGATATATTTGTTTTTCTAACTGATGAAAAATTTTATTTAATAACATTCCACTTTTATATTGCTCTTTACTTGTGTATTCATGATAATGTATAAATAATTTTGCCTTTTTGCCGAAGGTTTTTTTATACATAACAGCAGGAAAAGAAGATAAGGTTTCGTAATACAAAACTGAATTAGGTTTATACTTAAAAAGTGAGAAAGTTGCTTTGGTAAAAAATTTTAGATAAGTAAAATAGCGTTGCCAAGGTTTTAAATTTTTTCCAGATTTACCAACTCTTATTACTTCAATATGCTCAGTTGAAAAATTGATAGTATTTAATGCTGTATTAGCATAGGTTGTGAAAACAATAATTTTTACATTTTTTTTCTTCTCTATTAATTGGTTTAATAAATTTTGTACAGGAGGATAAAGCTCTAAAGGAAAAAAATGTATAATAAACAAATAATTCATATTAATGAACACTCATTATAATTTTTCTAAAATAATATTAATAATTTGTTGAGATGCAGTACCATTACCAAAAGGATTTTTTCCTTCAATCATAGATTGATAAACTTCATCATTACTTAAAATAAGTATTGTTTGTTTAACTATTTCGTCAATATTAGTACCTACAATTTTACCAAAACCACTTGTTACTACTTCAGGTCTTTCTGTAACATTTCTTAATATTAATACAGGCTTTTTAAACGATGGACATTCTTCTTGAATTCCACCAGAGTCTGACCAAATTAATTTACAAGATTGCATAATTTGTGTTAAAGACAAATAGCTTAAAGGCACAGTTAATTGTACATTAGCAATATCTTTTAATTCATTTGTTACAACATCTTTTACATTTGGGTTAGGATGCAATGGCCAAATAAATTTTAAATGTGGATGTGTAGTTAATATTTTTTTAATGGCTTTACAAATTGCTAAAATACCTTCTCCATGATTTTCTCTTCTATGAGCTGTAATTAAAATTAAATTTTCGTTGTAAGTAATATTTTGTATGTACTTTTCTTTTACCAATGCTACCATATCTACTATTGTATTACCTACTTCAAAAATGGTAGCTTTATTTACACCTTCTGCTAATAAATTATTAGTAGCATTTGTAGTAGGTGTAAAATTAAATGTTGCTAAAAGAGAAATTACTTTTCTATTAAACTCTTCTGGATATGGTTCATAAATATTAAAACTTCTTAATCCTGCTTCAATATGCCCTACAGGTATTTTATTATAAAAACAAGTTGTAGCAACTGTAGAAGCAGTAGATGTATCGCCTTGTACTAAAACAATGGCTGGTTTTTCTTTTATTAATATTGGATTTATAGCTTGTGCAACATTTATCATTATTTGATTTAATGATTGATTATGCTGCATTATATTTAAATTAATGTTGGGAGTTATATCAAAAACCTGCTCTAACTCTTCTACCATTTCTTTATGCTGACCTGTATTAATTAAAAGCAAATTAATTTGTTTATTTGCTTTCATTTGCTGAATTAAAGGAATTAATTTAATTAACTCTGGTCTTGTACCATAAACAATTACAATTTTCTTCATTTCAATCATTTACTTTCTAAAAGGATGTTTGCTTAAAGGTAGTTTAGCAAATGGATGATAATTGCCTTTTAAGCCTATTGGTTGTTGGCTTCTTATATCATGTACAATTTCTATAGCTGTTTTAGCTGCAGAAATTCTAAAGCCATTTCCTGCTAAAATTTCTTTATAACTATTGGTATGTAATTCTGTAAAGCCATCACTAAATTCAAACACTTCGTTATTAATATTTAATTCTCTAAAAGTTCTTTTACCTGCTTGTTGTACATTTTCTGGTATTGTGTTATAATCTATACTTAAAAACCAACGTACTCTTGCACGATTAAATTCTAAATAACCTGCAGCTCTATCATGCTCATGTATGTGTACAATATTTTGTTTTAAATCGCCAAAAATCCATGAAAGCATATCGTAAAAATGTACACCAATATTAGTAGCAATACCACCAGATTTTTGTACATCGCCTTTCCAGCTTGTATAATACCAATTGCCACGAGAAGTAATATAAGTAAGATCTACATCATACACTTTATTTGATGTATCGGCAGCAACTTTTTCTTTTAATGCAATAATTGCAGGATGCAATCTTAACTGTAAAATATTAAAAACTTTTTTGCCTGTTTGTTGTTCTAAGTCTGCTAAAGAATCTATATTCCAAGGATTTAAAACAATAGGTTTTTCGCAAATAACATCTGCATTATTTTTTAACCCAAAACGTATATGTGCATCGTGTAAATAATTTGGTGAGCAAACAGACACATAATCTATTGGTGTATTTTTTAATCTTAATTTTTCTATATGTCTGTCAAAGCGTTCAAACTCTGTAAAAAAATCTGCATTAGGAAAATAGCTGTCTAAAATACCTACACTATCAAACTTATCTAAAGCACAAACAATTTGGTTGTTGGTATCTTTAATAGCTTTCATGTGGCGTGGTGCAATAAAACCTGCTGCACCTACAAGAGCAAAGTTTTTCATGTTTTGTTAATTTATATAGTCTAAAATTTTTTGAATATTTTTTTGATAAGTATTATTTAAAGCAAATGTTATTCTCTCTTTTTGTTTGGCAATACTATTTAATGTTGCTAACTGCTGAATTGATTCTTTAAAAAATTGAGGATAAGTAGCTTCTGCACCTTTCGCTATCATTGGAAAAAGTTGTAAAGGCTGATAATAAGATAAATATGTAGCAATAACTACTTTGCCTGTAGTTAAGTACTCTAAAATTTTATGAGAGTTTGCACCACCATTCATATCTTTTGTAGCATCATTAATATAAATAAAAGCATCTATTTTATTAAGATGAGGAATAATTTCGTTGGCAGATTTTACACCATAAAAATGTGCATGTGCATGTTGCTCTTTAATTGTTTTTAATTGTAATGCTAAAGCTTGATTAAAACTTCCCATTACATTATTATTTGTACCATCGTAACTGCCCCAAAAGTGAAAATCTATATCAGTATTTTCTTCAATAATTTTTTTTAGTCCATCTATATACAAACAACTAATAAGTAAATTGCCAATATACCCTACTTGTATTCTTTTATTATTAGTAGCTTGTGTAGTGGTAGTAAGTTGTTGTAAATTATCTGTTGCAAATTGTTGGTATAATTGATTAATACCATGATTAACCAATAATAATTTGTTATTAGTAGCAGCAAATTTTTTTAATAATTCGTTTGCTACTGCAACTACAGCATCTATATTTTTAGCTGCTCTTGTTTGCGAAATATGTTCTATAATATCGGCAGTAAAAAATAATTTTTTCTTTGCAGGATATTTTGCTAAATAACCATGTAAGTTAGGATCAAAATTCCAGATTTGCTCTAAAGTAATTTGTTGTTGATGTACAATTTTCTTTACTAATTGTAGTAAATACCTATCATAAATTTGTGTAAGCTTACATCTATACCTTAAAAAATCTATTATCCTACTTTTGGGTAAATGATAATTAATTAAGTAAAGGTTGGGATATTCATTTATTTGCTCAATGCTATAACCTTTTAAATTGTTTACTCTATTAGGAGGATTCATAAAGTAAACAGTAAAATTCATTTTTGCTAATTCAATAGCATAATGATGTTTTGAAATAAGCATTTTTCCCCAAGATTGAGGAGAGATAATTAAAATACACTTACTCAAACCTTATATCCTTTTTTACGCATGAAAGTTAATACAGGCTTTAATGGTTTTAAATAGGGATGTTTAGAAAAAATACTTTGTACAGTAGCAAAATCTGTATGTTCTTTTCTTGGTAATTGCATTAAAGCTTCAAAAGCATCGGGTGTTAAGCCAAATTTTTTTAATACAAAATCATAATCTTCTTTTAATTGATTAGGCTCTATAATTGGTTTGCTTAACTCTTCTATTGCTTGTTGTTTAGTAATTTGTTGGCTAAAAATTAAATCAGACAAATGAGCTTTTCTTTTATCTATTTTAAATTTTACAGGTAAAATATAGCCTTGATAAAAACGTGTAAAAACACTTTCGTAATGTTTTCCTCCATAATCGTTCCAGCCTAACTCTTTTTGTATAGTTTGTTTAGTATTGGCTTTATTATAAGATTGATAGTTTAATAAATTAATATTTTTTATCCCTTTAATACCTGCATAATATTTTTTTTCTTTTAAGCCAAAGAATGGAAAAGTTTTTAATGGTAAAGTACCAAATTTTTTATGAATGTCTTTAATATTAGCATCATCGCTTTTATTAAAAATCCACGATTTAGGTAAAGTAGCTTCTGTAGCAATATTGTTGCCACTTAAAATATATTTAATATTATTATCTGCTGCTAACTTATATAATGTACCAGAAATTGCATGGTCTGTAATAGCTTCTATATCTACCACAGAGGCTTTTAAATAAGCTAATTGAATGTCTTTAAACTCGTTCCAATCAACTACTAAAGTATATAAATCAAAACCTAATTTTTTAATAATGTTTTCAATATTTTTATTAGCAGTTTCGCTGTTCCAGCCATTATCAAAATGTACTACTAAAGTTCTTAAGCCTAATTGTTTAGCTAAATAGCAAACATAAGTACTATCTACACCACCACTTGCACCTGTAATACAATCGTATTTTTTACCAATACCTGCTTGTTTAATTTCTGCTACTATTTCATCTAATTTTTCTTTGCCTTGCTGACCAGTAAAAACAAACTTTTTTTCTTTTTCTACATGTTCATAATAATAATTACAAATACCTTTTTCGTCGAAACTAATATCAGGATCAGCAATAGTATCCATTACACTTAATGTGCATTGCTGATAAGGTTTATTAAAATTGATAGCTGCATCTTGCTTTAATGCTGCTTCATTATATTGTTGCATTGTACTGTGTTATTTAAATTTTTTTAAGGGTGTATATTAATGAAAGCTATATTATTTACTTATTAATAAAAATAGCTTCTCTATAAATTCTGTCAATAATTTCTACTGTTTTTAATCCTTCAAAAGCACTGGTATTAATAGCTGCATTGTTTTGTAATACATCAATTAAATTTTCGTACACTTTATCATGATTACTCATAGAGCCTACATAATTGCCATAATTATTAGCAGTATTACCTACAGGTAATTTTTCTATTTGATAGTCTTGTATTTGCTGATACTCTAATTCGTTTAAATATTGACCACCAATTTTTACTGTACCTTTTTCGCCAAAAATTGTTAATGAGCCTTCCATATTTTTTTGATAACTATTAACTGTATAATTAATAGTACCAATAGCCCCATTATAAAATTCTACAATTACTACACCTGTATCTTCAAACTCAATAATGCCTTTATGTTGGTAATTACTAATGTAGGCTTTTGCATTACTAATATCGCCAACTATCCAATAAAGTAAATCTATAAAATGGCTAAACTGTGTATATAAAGTACCACCATCTAAATCTTTACTACCCTTCCAAGAGTTGTTATAATAATCTTCGTTTCGGTTCCAAAAACAACTTAATTGTACACTATTTATTTTTCCTAATTTACCAGCATCTATTAATTCTTTTACTTTAGTAACAGGTGGGTTAAATCTGTTTTGCTTAATGGCAAAAAGTCTTTTATTTACTTTTTCAGCAGTTTTAATCATTTCGCCACAATCGTGTACAGAAATAGCCATTGGTTTTTCGCACAATACATGAAAGTTATTATTTAATGCTGCTAAACTATGAGATGCATGTAAGCCATTAGGTGTACAAACAGAAATTACATCAATCTCTTTTTCATTGGTTAATAAATCCTCTACATGTTCATAAACTTTTGCTTGATATTTATTGGCTAATTCAGTTGCTTTTTCTTTTACAATATCACAAACAGCTATTAGCTTACCATATTTATTAATATGCTCAGCATGGCGTTGTGCTATTCTTCCACAACCTATAATACCAAACTTTATTTTATTCATGTTTAATTGTGTAGAAATAATACTGAATGTAAAATTAAATTACCAATATTAATTTTAATCTATTCTTTTTACTGTATTATTCATTAATTGATAGGTTTGTTGCGACTCTGGACAAACAGCTTTTCCACTTTCATTAAACTGTAGTCTATGACCAAATTCGCTAACCCAACCTATTTGTTTTGCAGGGTTACCCACCATTAAAGCATAAGCTGCAACAGGTTTTGTAATTACTGCACCTGCACCTATTAAACAAAATTCTCCTAACTGATTGCCACAAACAATAGTTGCATTAGCACCTATACTTGCACCTTTTTTTACTAAGGTAGTTTTATACTCATCTTTACGAATAATGGCACTACGTGGATTTATAACATTGGTAAATACCATACTTGGACCTAAGAAAACATCATCTTCACAAATTACACCTGTATATAAGCTTACATTATTTTGCACTTTTACATTATTACCTAAAACTACTTGTGGAGAAACTACCACATTTTGTCCAATATTACAACCTTTACCAATAGTACAATTAGGCATAATATGAGAGAAATGCCAAATTTTTGTTCCTTCGCCAATAGTACAACCTTCGTCTATTACTGCTGTAGGATGATGAAAAAATTGTTTATGCTCCATCTGCTATTTGTTTTAATTCGTTTTTAGTAGGATAGCTTATTAATACTGCTTTATGTGGCATTTGAAAAACAAACATACTACCTGCTGCTAATGCACTTGCTCCATGTTTTTTAGCTAATGAAAAATCTTTTAATGTAGCTGCACCACCTGCTGCTATTACAGGTATATTAACTGCTGAAGCTACTTGCTGTATTAACTGTACATCGTAACCAGAAAAAGTACCATCTTTATCTATATTGTTTAATAAAATTTCGCCTGCACCTAATTGTGCTAATTGTTGTGCAAAAGCTACAGGATGTAACCCTGTATTTTTTTTACCATTATCTGTATAAACTTTATAGCTACCTAAAATATTTTTTTTAACATCGATAGAAGCAACGATACTTTGATTGCCAAATAAATTGGCTGCTTCTGCAATAATTGATGGATGTGTATGTACTGCTTTATTAATAATTACTTTTTCTATTCCATTATACAATATATCTTTTATTTGCTGTACAGTAGTAATACCACCACCATAAGACATAGGCATAAAAGCTTCTCCTGCAATAGTTGCAATTGTATCTATATTAGGTGCAGTGCCATTTCTGGTTGCATCAATATCTATTAAAGCAATTTCATCTACTTCTTTTTCGTTAAAAATTTTTACAGCATTAATAGGGTCGCCAACATATTTATAATCTTTAAACTTTACAGATTTTACTAAGCCACCTTTGTGTAATAATAATGTAGGAATAACCCTGATAAATGCCATAATGCTTAATAATATTTTACAAAGTTTTCTAAAAGTTTCATGCCGTATTTATGACTTTTTTCTGGATGAAACTGAACGCCTACAATATTTTCATGCTCTACACCTACAGCAAACTCATAGCCATACATTGTAGTGGCTAAACATTGTTGTTGATGCTGTAATTGTAAATGATAAGAGTGTACAAAATAAAAACGTGGCTCACTATACATATCTGTAAAAAGCTTAGAAGATGGTTGATACTTAATTTCTGACCAACCCATGTGAGGAATTTTTTGCTCTGCAGATAATTTAGTTTTATCAAATGCTATTGTTGTTCCTTTTATCCAGCCTAAACCTTTTGCTGTACCTTCTTGGCTACTCTCTGTTAATAATTGTACGCCTAAACAAATACCTAAAATGGGAGTTTTATTTTCTAATACTTTTTGATGAAGTATATTTATTAAACCACTTTGGTGCAAATTCTTCATGCCATAATCAAAATGACCAACACCGGGTAATATTAATTTTTCTGCCTGTTCTATATCATTAATATTGTTTGAAATAGCTGCTTGAACACCTATTTTTTTAAACATATTTTTGATAGAAAGCAAATTACCAGCTCCGTAATCTATTATTGTGAGCATTGTTGATTATTGAATTAAATATTCAGCAAGTTCTTTAGCTAATGTTTTTGCATGACACTTATTTAAATACACTTGATATGCATTATTTTTAAGTTCTTGCTTTCTTTGTTCAGATAAATGATAAAACCTAGTTAATGATGCTGCTAATGATGAAGGAGTAATATCACTTTCAATTAACTCACCTACTTCATTATTTACAATTTCACTTGTACCACCTACATCTGTTGCAATAACAGGTATTGATGTAGCAAAAGCTTCCATTATTGAAATAGGTACTCCTTCTGTAGAACTTGTATTTACAAATACATCAAATTGATTGTTGGTATAATAATCTATAATTTTCCTTGAATCCATTTCGCCTAACAAAATAAATTTATCTTGTAGATTATTTTGTTTTATTAATAATGCTAATTCATCAAACAAATCTCCTCCACCAATATGCACCCATTTTATTGGAAAATCTACTAATGCTGTAGCCTGAATCATTATATGAATTCTTTTTAATAAAAGTAAAAAAGAGCAGCTTACTACTCTTAATGTTTTATCTTGAGAACTTTGAGTTAATTTATTATTACCCAATGTACCACATCTAAAAACTTTGATTAGTGCATTGGTTGTTGGATATAATTGTTTTAAATGATTTAACCCAGCAATAGAAATAGGTGCTGCAACTGTTACAGCATTTAGCTGTTGTTTACGATAAGGTATATAAAAATTATTTCTGTACTCAAACAAATCGTAACCATGTAATCTCAAGAAAACTTTATTAAAAACTTTGGTATTGATAAAAGGAAGAATTTCTGCACTACCACGACCCCAATAAAAATAAAGTACTGTATGCTTATCGCCTGATTGTATAATTTCTTTGATGGTTGGATGCTTTAAAAGTTTGATAGCTGTTAAAGAAGCATTTGACCAACTAATAAACCATTTTTTTTTAGTATATACTTTCTTACTAAAAAATTCAACAAGAAAATAAGGAGCTTTCTTATGCAATAAAATTTTTGCTAATTGAAAAATAGAAATAATATTTCTTTCATCATCAAATAGTGGCTTTTCTACCACAATACTTTTATCTACTGATTTTGGATGATGTTTATTACCTGCATAAGAATATGGTATTACAGTAATTTCTTTAAAATAATTTATCAACTCATTTAATTCATTTGCTTTCCATTGCTCACCAATACCATAAGGAAAAGAAGCAGTAAAATAAATTAGTTTTTTAGGCATTAAAAATTAAATGTTGCTAATATGATTTTATAAGGAAGAAATTATTTTATTCCAATATTGCTCAAAAGTATATTGATGAATTACTTTTTGAATATTGTCTTTGAATATTGTAAGCTTTGCTTCAATATTTTCAATTGCAGAAGTTAACTCTACAGGTGTTGTAACTAACAAACCCATTCCTTCATCTTCAATAAATTTTAAAGAGTTAAAATTTGTAGTAATAACAGGTGTGCCAACTAATAAAGAACGCATTATTTTACCTGATGATTTGCCAACATATTCTAAATCTGAAAAATCATTATAATAGCAAATACTACAAACAGCTTGTTGTATTAAGCTATGTAATTCATCATCATTTAATCTTTCTTCAATCCAAATAATTCTATGATGATTTAAGTATCTATTTTTATACTTACCTGCTTTACCAATAACAATTAAATAAATATTTGTTTTTGCATAATGAAATGCTGCCAGCATTAATTCAATATTATTTTCTTCTGAAATGCCACCAGCATAAACCATATATTTATTAGTAATATTTAATCTTTCTTGCCAAGAAATATTTGGTATATGCTCTACATCTTTTTCTAATGGAATATTGGGTAAAACCCAAAAACGTGTTTTAGCTGAAAATTGAACTTGCTCTTTTAAAACAGGTATTCTTACTTCATCTGGAATAATCAATTCATCTGCTAAGCCTGTATATTTAATATCATTTTGTTTCCAAATTGGTGATACTGAAATGCTTGGAAACTCATCATTTAAACAAATAAATTTTACTCCTAATTTTTGAGATAATTTTCCACCTAAAATAATTCCTGCTTGACCACAACCCCAAACTTCATCATATTTTTTCCAAAATGTAATGAGGTAGAAAAAAGGATTTAATAAATAATAAAGTTTTTTACCTGAACCATTTCTCCAAATTAAACTATTATCTAAAAAAATAAAATTTACATTTTCAGGAAAATAGTCTTTATAAAATGAAGTATAGTTCTGTGTTAAATAAACATCTATTTCATTATTAGTATTTAAAGCAAGTTTTCTTAAAGGACCAAAAGCAAATGGCATAAACTGAAGTTTTGCTTCATTAAGATTTGGTCTGCCAAAAACAAATGCTATTCTTTTCTTTTTATTTTCCATTGAATTAATTCATCATCAAATTACTCACAACATCTATATCTTCTTTGTTTGTAAATTTTTCTACTATAGGATAATATTTATTTTTTAACTCCATAAATCAATTATGTTTTGAGGTGTATAAACTTGCTCTAACGATTTATTTTTGGTAGTTTTTAAAAACAATGCTGGTATAATTTCTTTATCTTTTGCAAAAGGCAATGATGCTGCTTTTGCTTTTAGCTTATTCATCAATTCATTTTCGTTAATAGCTTTTTCGTTCCATTTGCACTCTCCTACTAATAAGTATTTATTGTTGGTAGATAAGGCTACTATATCTAACTCAATTTGAGAGCCTGTAAGTGTAGTACCCCAATAACGTGATGCTGGCTGAAATTGTAGCTGATTAATTTTTAGTAAAGCAACAGATTGACGACAAATTTTTTCCCAATGTGCAGATACATATTGAGGTAGCTTATCATTAAACAATTTAGTTAAAATATCTTTTTTTTCTATTGCTATTAATGAACGATGAGGCACAATAAATTGAAAATAAAAATCTAAAAACGAGTCATTAATTTTATATAAACTTCTTTTACTGTTTTTTTCGTTTTCGCCAAAAGGTATTTCTCTTTGTAAGTATCCTAATTGTATTAACTTATTTAATGGAGCAGATAAATGTGTTGCTGGTTTTTCTATTCTTGCAGCTATTTCTGACAAACGATTACAACCTGTAGCAATTAACGATAAAAGAGTAAATGAATGTACTGTATCTCTCATATCGTCTAAAAAAAGGTGTACAGGCTCATTGTATAAAATACCTTGAGAGCTAAATACATGATGGTGTATAGCACTTAATAAATCTTTTTCAGTTAATCTTAACTCCCAATAGCGTGGTATGCCACCCCAAATACTGTATTCTATAATAGTTTGTATTGCAGATGTGTTTAAAGCTTTTTGCAAATAATAAACAGATATGGGTTCTATTTTCATTATTTCATTTGCTCTGCCATAAAGTGGTGCTGCAGCATTAAAAACTAAGCTGTGCATGAGCTGTTGAGAAGAACCACAAAGTATAAGATGATAATGTAACTGTTGTTTATTGTCCCAAATTCTTTGTAGTATAGAAGGTAATGCTGGTGTGCTTTTTATGAGATACGGAAACTCATCTATACAAATAGTAGTACCTTTTTTTACTCTATAATTTAAGCTGTCAAATAATGCTTCCCAATTAGGATATACAACTTTATCGAACCCATTTATTTGTAAGGCTATTTGCTTTGCAAAAAGTTCTATTTGTCTTACAGCTTCTGATTGATCTGCCATAAAATAAATACCTTTTTCTTTCAGCACTTCTTTGATAAGTCTAGATTTTCCAATTCTTCTTCTGCCATAAACAATACTTAGAGAAGCAGTAGTACGGCTACAATTTTTTTTTAATCTTGAGAGCTCACTATGTCTATTTAGAAAATCCATGAATTTATTAATTATGTTTCACAAAGATAATGTTTCTAAAACATAATTATGTGTAGTAGTTATTTGTACTTTAATATTAGCAATTAATTTTGTAATGTATGTATTACCACATCTATATCTTCTTTGCTTAAGCCTAAACCACTTGGTAAGTAAAAACCATTTCTGGCTAATTTTTCTGCTACAGGATAATGCTCATTTTTAAACAAACCCATTTTATGAAAAACTGGTTGCTCATGCATACACCAAAAAAATGGTCTAGTGCCAATTTGTGCATCATTTAATTTTTTTACAGTGCTATTAGCCAAAGTTTCTGTATCTGCTACTAAGCCATAAACCCAATAAATATTTTCGGCATAAGTGGTTTTTTGTAAAGGCAACTGAAAGCCTTGCAAATTTTTAAGTGCTTCATTATATTGATGGCCTATAGCTCTTTTCTTAATAAGATGTTGGTCTAATTTTTCTAATTGTGCCAAGCCTAAAGCAGCTTGCATATTTGTCATTCTATAATTCCAGCCTAACTCGTAATGTATAAATCTTCTGCCATTAGGTTCAAAAGCAAGGTTTCTTAATTTTTTACAACGTTCTGCTAATGCAGGATCATCGCACATTATCATACCACCTTCGCCAGTAGTAATATGTTTGTTAGGATAAAAACTAAAAATACTGATATCGCCAAATGAGCCACATTGTTTATTAAAATAGGTTTGTCCGTGCATTTCGGCTGCATCTTCTATTAAAATTAATTGATGCTTTTTGCACAACTCAACAATAGGGTTCATATCTGTAGGCAAACCATAAATATGTACTACTAAAATTGCTTTGGTTTTGGCGGTAATTTTTTCTTCAATTTTATTTACATCCATATTCCATGTATTGGCATCGCTATCTACCAAAACAGGTATTGCACCTG
>CAUJDL010000004.1 GCA_963169635.1 Bacteroidota bacterium | reverse complement strand
AAATTATTTAAACTATATGCTCTTTGCTTCTGACGAAATAAAAGTAAATAAACAATTAAAAATTAATATAGCTGCATATAGTAATATTGATGCAAAAAACTCTCCTATTAATCAACAATTAGATGCACAACAAAAACAATTTTTAGCCAATATTGGCGATAGTATTGATCAAGCTTTTTATCCTTCTGCTATATTAGATAGTTTTTCTACCACTAAAATTTTATATGCTAAAAGAGTAAATCCTGTAAATCCTTTATGGGATAGTGTTTATGTTTACTCAACACATCCAGACAGTGCAAAATATTTATTGAACTTTGTAGAAGTAGGTATCAACAAAGGAAATTATTTGCCTTTATTTAATGGTGCTAATGGTAAAGTATATTATTATGTACCTCCTATTAATGGTATTAAACAAGGTTTGTACGAACCTGCAATTTTTTTAGCTACACCCAAGCAACAACATATTATTACATTAAGTACAGTGTATGCAATAAATAATTCTACCACATTAGCAACAGATGTTGCATTAAGTAATTATAATAGCAATACTTTTTCTAGCAAAAGCAAACAAGATAATACAGGCTTTGCAGGAAAATTTTTATTAGAAAAAAATGGTTATTTAAAGCAAGATAAAATTTGGACTTCTTCCATAGGTTACGAATTTGTAGATGATAAATTTAAAACTGTAGAAAGACTTAGAAGTGTAGAGTTTGCAAGAGATTGGGGCTTACCAATACTTTTAAATTATGCTAAAGAACATTTGCCAACAGCCTCTTTTGCCATTAAAAATAAAACCAACAATAATTATATAGGTTTTAATATTCATGGATATTTTAGAAGCGATGAATTTAATGCCATTAAAAATCAATTTATCTTAACCAATCAATTCAGCAACAATATACTTTTAAATTTACAAGCAAGCAGAACAGATAATAAAACATTATTAGACAAAGGCAACTTCACTAAAATAAATGTTGAGCTTAGTAAAACATTTAAAAACTTTAAAAACTATCAAACAGGTATTAACTATACATTAGAAAGTAATATTCAAAAAAATAAATTAACTGATAGTATTACACCTTTAAGTTTTAGCTTAGAAAATATTGGTGCATATATAAAAAGCGATATACATAAAAGTAATCGTTGGAGTTTGCAATATTTTACTAGAAAAAATAAATTACCTTATCAATTAGGTATGTTGCAAACAGATAGAAGTCATAATATTCAAACATCTTTAGAGTTATTAAAAAGTAGGCAACACCAATTTAAATTTAATGTTAGTTATAGAGAGTTAATTATTAGCAATAATTTTTTAACCAATTTAAAAGCAGATAAAACTTTATTGGGCAGAGCAGAATATTTTATGAATAAATGGAATGGTTTTATTACAGGTACAACTTTATATGAATTAGGTACAGGACAAGAACAAAGAAGAGATTTTTCTTTTATAGAAGTGCCAGCTGGCAGAGGTGAATATGCTTGGATTGATTATAATGCTGATGGTATTCCTCAGTTGAATGAATTTGAAATTGCACTATATAGCGATCAGGCAAAATATATTCGTATTTACACACCAACAAATGAGTATATTAAAGCTGCTTATGTGCAATTTAATTATGCTTTTACAATTAGCCCAAAAGCATTATTTAAAAATAATAACCTTCATCAATGGCAACATTTTGTTGCAAAATTCATGTTGCAATCATCTATGCAGATAAATAAAAAAATGATAGCTGATGGTACTACTTTATTTAATCCTTTTAGCGATAAAATAACAGATACTGCATTAATTAGTTTGCAACAAAATACAAGTAATACAATATCTTTTAACAGGTTTAGTAGTAAATGGGGTGCTGATATTACTAATATTCAAAACATTTCTAAAGCATTGCTAACTTATGGTTTTGAAAGTAGAAAAAGAAATGAATGGAATTTAAGAGCAAGAATAAATTTTAAAAAGCAATATACTTTTGAGTTGATAAATAAATTATCAAACATTAGCTTACTTACCCCAAAATTTAATAACAGAAATTATACCATTAAAAGTTATAGTATAGAGCCTAAACTGAGTTATACTTATTTAACAAAATACAGATTGCAGCTTTCTTACTTATATACTAATAAACAAAATGCTATTGTATATGGTGGCGAAAAAGCCATTAGCAATATTTTACAAGCAGAAGCAAAACTGAATGTATTAAACAATACAAGTTTATTAGCTAAAATGAGTATGCACCATATAAACTTTACAGGAAATACAGGTACTACAGTAAGTTATATAATGTTAGATGCTTTATTGCCTGGAAAAAATTATTTATGGACGATAGAATTAACGAAAAGATTGGGTAATAATTTAGAATTGACCATAAATTATGAAGGTCGTAAGCCAGCTAATACACCAATAATACATATTGGCAGAGCTGGTATTAGAGCATTACTATAAATAAAAAAAGGTCTGATTGTTCATCAGACCTGGTTGAGTTTTAACCTGGTCTTTAGGAATTCCAGGAATGTTGGACTCTTGGTTTTTTCTTTTAGAATATTGGTTTTTGTTTCTTGTAATTTAGGCTACAAGTACCTTGGCTTTTCACAATTGGATATTCAAAAACGGGTTTTAGTTTTTCTATGGATTGTTGGATTGTTATTTGTCTTTTTAATACTTCTGTTTGTTTTGTTTTCTTAGGTATCAGATTTTGTTGTTGTTGTCGGTTTTTATACTACTAATTTTTATAGGATATTTTATTTAAACCAAACAAACCATTGTATCAAATTGACAACACAAAAATATACACAGCTTATTCCCAAAACAAGAGCAAAACTTCCCAATTTTAGAGATGCACTTTTATGCAGTTTTATCGTGAAATTGTTATTTACTGCATCGTAAAATCACTATTACTTTTTTAGTAATAAAACTTAAATAAGCCTAATTGATAGCAAAAACATTTGATTTAATGCTATTTTTATCATGATAGTTTAACAATAAACTAAATAGATGAAGGATTAAAAAAAATAATCTTCCTAAAGAATTTGTATTAAAAAACTGTTTTTAGCTATTTTTTGTACTTAATTATTGTGGATAATACATGAATAACTATAAGTATTTAAAATTTATTTTTACAATAGAATATAAGCAGCAAAACAGTTTAAACATATTGAATATCAATAATTAGAATTTAGCTTGTATTCTTAAAAATTTGTTCTTTAATTTGCAGATATTTATTTCTGTTGAATAGAGATATAAAAGTACAAGTGTGCGACGCAACAGGAGTTTAATTAAGATAACATCAGTTGATTACATAAAAAAAATTTAGTATGGCAATAGTTGAGTTGGTAATGCCTAAACTTGGTGAAAGTATTATAGAGGCTACCATTTTAAGTTGGAATAAAAAGGTGGGAGATGCTGTAAAGCAAGATGAAACAGTGTTAGAAATTGCTACTGATAAAGTAGATAGTGAAGTGCCAAGTACACATGCTGGTACTATTACAGAAATTTTATTTAATGTAAATGATGTTGTACCTATTGGTACTGTTATAGCACGTATAGATACTGGTGGTGGTGCACCTACAACAACAACTCCTGCACCTGTTGTAACTAAAGAATATAATTTGGAGCCTACACCAATTGAAAACATATCAACAACTTTAGACCCTATACCTTATACACCTAATAATACGCAAGAAAATATAGTTAGAGATAGTAGTGGTGGTAATAATAAATTTTACTCTCCATTAGTTTTAAATATTGCTAATAGTGAAGGTATAAGCTTATCTGAATTAGAAAATATTACAGGTACAGGTAATGAAGGAAGAGTAAGTAAAAAAGATATTTTACAATATTTAGCAGATAAAAAAGCTGGTAAAGTAGCAACACCACAACAACCAACAGTTGCTGCACCAACGCCTGCTGTAACACCTGCTACTGTTATAGAAACTACACCAACTACAACTGCTGCACCTACACCAACTGTAGAAAAACCACAACAACCTGTAGCAGCAATTTCTGGTAATGTAGAAATTATAGAAATGGATAGAATGCGTAAACTTATTGCCAAACACATGGTAGATAGTAAGCATACTAGTCCACACGTAACAAGCTTTACAGAAGCAGATGTTACTAATATGGTTTTATGGAGAGATAGAGTAAAAAAACAATTTGAAAAAGAAGTTGGCTCTAAAATTACATTTACACCAATGTTTATAGAATGTATTACAAGAGTAATGAAACGTTACCCAATGATTAATGCATCTATAGATGGAGATAAAATTATCATTAAGAAAGACTTTAATATAGGAATGGCAACTGCATTACCATCTGGCAACTTAATAGTACCAGTAATTAAAGGTGCAGATATGCTAAACTTAGTAGGCTTAAGCAAAACAGTTAATGGCTTAGCAGATGCTGCAAGAAATAATAAATTAAAACCAGATGATACACAAGGTGGCACATTTACTTTAACAAACGTTGGTACATTTGGTAGCTTAATGGGTACACCAATTATTAATCAGCCACAAGTAGCTATACTTGCTGTAGGAGCAATAAAAAAACGTCCTGTTGTTGTAGAAACACCAGAAGGCGATACAATTGGTATTCGTCACATGATGTATTTAAGTATGAGCTATGACCATAGAATAGTTGATGGCAGTTTAGGAGCAAGTTTCTTAACAGCTGTTGCTCATGAATTTGAGAAATGGGATATTCATAGAGAATGGTAAACCTTAATTACTAAAGTATATTTCATATCTATTAATGTATGAAATATAAGCATCAAGAAAAATTTACTTCTTTATTATTAGCATGGCATAAAAAACATAATGATAGAACTATGCCTTGGAAGGGAGAAAAAGACCCTTATAAAATTTGGCTTAGCGAAATTATTTTACAACAAACAAGGGTAGAGCAAGGCACTGCTTACTATCTTAAATTTATTAGCACCTACCCTACTATTTTTGATTTAGCAAAAGCAAAAGACGAAAATGTTTTTAAACTTTGGGAAGGTTTAGGCTATTACAATCGTTGTAAAAACTTATTAATTACAGCAAGAAAAATTGTACAAGATTATGCAGGTATTTTTCCTAACAATTATCAAGAACTTTTGCAATTAAAAGGTATAGGAGAATATACTGCTGCTGCAATTGCTTCTTTTGCTTTTAATAAACCTTATGCAGTTGTAGATGGTAATGTACATAGGGTATTAGCAAGATTTTTTGGTATTAATACAGCTATTGATACTACTGAAGGAAAAAAATTATTTGCTTCACTTACCAATCAAGTTTTAGATAAAAAAAATGCAGCATTGTATAATCAGGCAATCATGGATTTTGGAGCTACCATTTGTAAGCCTTTTTTAGCACAATGCCAACAATGTAAATTACAGCTCTATTGTAAAGCTTATCAAACAGGACAAGTAAGCCAATTGCCTATTAAAGAAAAAAAATTAGTACAAAAAAAACGTTGGTTTAATTATTTTGTATTTACCTATAATAATAAAGTATTAGTACATAAAAGAACACAAAAAGATATTTGGCAAAACTTATATGAATTTTATTATGTAGAAACTAATCATCAGGTACAATGGCAAGCTGCTACATTAAAAATGTTTTTAGATGAGTTAGGTATTCAGCATTATAAGCATTTACATATTTCAGCAAATTATCAGCAGCAATTAACACATCAGCAAATAAAAGCACAATTTATACAAGTAGCATTAACTGCTATACCCTTAACCTTAAAAAAATATACTTGGCAACAGGTAAAAACTTTACACCACTTAGCTAAACCTAAAATAATACTTCAATTTTTAGAGCAAGAAAGTATTAAAACATCTTAAAAAACATGATTATTCCTAAAAAATCAATCTAAAAAAATAATATTCTAAAAAAAATATGTTTATATCGTAAAAAGAAATTATTTTAGAACAAGCAAAATATCAATTCTTCAAAAAACAACTAATTATGAGAGGCGTAAACAAAGTAATGCTGATTGGTAATTTGGGAAAAGACCCACATATTGATTATTTAGAAGGAAATATAGGTGTTGCAAAATTTCCTTTAGCTACAACAGAAACTTATAAAGACCGTAATGGAAAATTAATTAGCCAAACAGAATGGCATACAGTAGTATTATGGCGTGGTTTGGCAGATCTTGCTGCAAAATATTTGCATAAAGGAAGTTTAATTTATTTAGAAGGTCGTTTACGTACCAGAAGCTGGGAAGATAAAGAAGGAAATAAAAAATTTGCCACTGAAGTTGTTGGCGATAATTTAATTATGTTAGATAAAAGAAATGAAGGTGGCCAATCTGGTGGCGATTTAGATGAAGGTTTTGCAGGAGATACAAGTAATATTGCAGACCCTGATGGTAATTTACCTTTTTAAAAAATACTAAGCAATATATCAACTTATTAAAGCATCAATACTATGTGTTGATGCTATTGTTATACTAAATATTTTATTTTGGATTATCACTCGGTCATTTTAAATAAAGTTGCAGTAATACCCAACTTGCAAGGCACTACAGTACTCATGGTAATTTTACTGCTTCTTTTAATTTTTTCATTCGTAATGAGTGGAGCAGAAATTGCTTTTTTTTCTCTTACCTATAAAGATATTAATTCAATAAAAACTAAGCAGCAACCAGCTTTTAAACGTATTGTAACTTTATTAGAACAACCAAAAACACTGTTAGCATCTTTATTAATTGCTAATACTTTTTCTAACATTGCTATTATTATTATCAGCAATATTTTAATTGATAACTTAATAAACTTTGATATTATATCATTAGCGTGGGTAGAGTTTTTAATTAAAGTAGCAATTGTAACTTTTTTATTAGTATTATTTAGCGAAGTAATGCCTAAAGTTATGGCTACACAAAATAATATACGCTTTGCAAAAGATGTAGGTTGGTTAATAGAAATTGTAGCATATATTTTTAAAGGCTTAAGCAATTGGATGGTGAAGTATAGCGATATTATTGAAAAAAAATTATCTAATAAAACACAAGGCAATAACAGTAACGAAGAATTATATTATGCCATAGACCTTACACATACAGATAGTAATGAAAATGAAAAAAATATTCTGAAAGGAATTTTAAAGTTTGGAAATACTACTGTAAAACAAATTATGAAAACAAGGTTAGATGTACATGGTATTGATTATAACCTTTCTTTTACTGAACTATTACAACAAATTAGTAGCTTACATTATAGCAGATTACCTGTATATAAAGAAAGTTTAGATGATATTGCAGGTATGATACATACTAAAGATTTAGTACCACATCTTGAACAAAATGAACAATTTAATTGGCATCAATTATTAAGACAACCATATTTTGTACACGAACAAAAAATGATTGAAGATTTATTAAAAGAATTTCAAAGTAAAAGAATACACTTTGCTATTGTTGTAGATGAGTTTGGTGGTACAAGTGGTATTGTAACAATGGAAGATATCTTAGAAGAAGTTATTGGCGAAATATCTGACGAGTTTGATGAAGAACAAACAGACGCTAAAAAACTTGATGAATATAATTATGTTTTTGAAGGTAAAACAATGATTAAAGATGCTTGTAAGTTTATGCAACTACCTTTAGAAACTTTTGATGCAGTAAAAGGAGAAAGCGATTCTATGGCTGGGTTAATATTAGAAATTGCAGGTGTAATACCTTATGTTTCTCAAATTATTTCTTATAGCGATTTTGATTTTACTATTTTAGAAGTAGAACGTAATCGTATCAACAAAATAAAAGTTACGATTAAAAAATTAATATAATTTATAGCAATACTTTTATTGCATCTTCTAACATTTTTCCATGCAAATCTCTTGCTACAATTACACCTTCTTTATTTAATAAAAATGTAGCAGGTAAATAACTAATAAGCCATTTATCAGCTACTATACTTTTTTCATCATAAACTTGTAACCAAGTAATTTTATCTGCTTTAATAGCTTTTAACCAAGGAGCCATTGTATAATCACAAGAAATACTATAAATTTCAAAACCAGCGTTTTTATATTTTTCGTACAGTTTTCTAAATTGTTTATTAGCTGTTCTACATGGTCCACACCAACTAGCCCAAAAATCTATTAATACTACTTTACCACTTAAAGAAGCTAAAGCAACCTCATTACCTTCTGGATTTTTTAATACAATATTGGGTGCTTTAGTACCTTCTTTTGGTTGTGCATTTATCACACAAAAATTGAAGGAGAGTAGTATTATAAAAAATATTTTTTTTACCATAATGTTAGTGCGTTAAAAAACACAAGCATGCAAATAAATGTACTTGCACACTTGTGTAGTTTTTCAAATTAATATTATTTTTCTTTTTTTGCTTCTTTAGCGTCTTTATCTTTTTTACAACAATCTTTTTTTGCATCATCATGTTTGCAAGATGCACTGTGAGATGTACAAGCTTCTTTTTTATCATGGCCTGCATCTTTACTACATTTAGCATGATCTGCTTTTCCTGTACTATCTTTTTTACAACAAGAGCTGCTATCTGTTAAAGATTTATTCTCAGTAGTTGTTGCTGGTTTTGGCTTTCTTTCGTATTGGCAACAGCCATGTAAGCTATTATAAGCTTCATCACTTGCATATTCATCTTGAGTATCATAACCTGCAGCAGCTATTGCTTTTTGTATTTTAGCATTATCTGTTTTTGCAGTATTATATTTTACATTTAATACTTTAGTTTCTTCACTCCAAGAAGCAAATAACACACCTGCACTTTTTGCTGCTTTTTCAATAGTGGTTTTACACATACCACAATTACCCCAAACTTTTATATTGTCTGATTGAGTAGATTTTTTGCCTTGTGCAATTGATGCAAACGAAAAGAATAAGCATGATGCTAATAATAAAACTTGTGTTTTCATTGTTTGTAATTTTTTATTTTTTAAATAATTTTTATAATTGAACTATTTTATTTAATACACCTAAGATTAAATAATTATAACTGATAAACTGAAGAGAAAACTATAATGGTATTAAATTCTGAACGTACAATTTTTCAGGTAAGTATCTTGAAAAGAAATCAAAGGGGGAATATGATTATTTGCTTGTTGAAATACATCAACTTTTGTAGAAGTAACATTAAAAGAAAAATGATTAGTATCTAAAACTTCTACAGGTGCATGAATTGTATAGTTTGTTGTAGATATTTTATAATCTGTTGCAAGTTTTATAATCTTATGTTCTGTTTTGCAACAATTTTTCTTAGCTGTTTTTTTACCTTTTTTAGAGCATCCACATAAATCTTTTGCTAATAAATCTATTTGTACAGAGCTAACTTTATTTTTACAGTAATGAATATTAAATACCATTCCACTGCTTACAGCAAAATATAAAACTGCTAATATGGCGGTAATAATTTTTTTCATTGCTTAACGAAAGTAGTAAAATCTTTCCAAATACTATGCCTAAAAACTATTTATTAACTTTTACGATAATTAAATTTTTACTTTTGTACAATCTATTTTAAATTAAAATTTTCATGCTAAAATCAATTACCTATTTATTAATTCTTAGTTTTCAATGGGTTTGTACACAGCATGAAAACCAACTATTGTAATGCAAACAAATAATTTAATAACTCACAATATACCTCAAGATACAGCCTATTTTGGTTCAGGTTGTTTTTGGTGTACAGAAGCATTTTTTCAAAGATTACAAGGTGTAATTAGTGTAACAAGTGGTTATGGTGGAGGCTTTGTAGAAAACCCAACTTATGAAGATATTTGTTATAAAAAAACAGGACATACAGAATTAGTAAAAGTAATTTTTAATACAGATACCATTAGTTATGATGAATTGTTAGAAGTATTTTGGAAAACACACGACCCTACAACTTTAAATCAACAAGGTAATGATATAGGTTTTCAATACAGAAGTGTTATTTATTATCTTAATGAAACACAATATCAAAAAGCACTTTATTATAAAGACCAATTAACCAAAGCCAATGTTTGGAATAAGCCTATTGTAACTGCTATTGAGCCTTTTAAAAATTTTTATTCAGCAGAAAATTATCATCAAAATTATTATAACAATAATCCAGAAAAAAGTTATTGTAAATATGTAATACAACCTAAACTTGCTAAGTTTGAAGCAGTATTTAAACACAAATTAAAACAACCTAAATAATCAGCTATAAATTTTTTATACAATAATTAATTATCAACAAACAAAAGAATAAATTGAATAATTAATAGATACTTTTTATTGATTAATCAATAAAATCATCATCTTGCAGATAAATAATTTTATACAATTGCTATATTAAATAATAATTCATGAAAGTAGGCATTTTAGGAGGTGGCCAATTAGGCAGAATGTTATTACAAGCTGCAGCAAATTATACTGTAGAAACTTATGTAATGGAGCAAGATGAAAATTGCCCTGCTGCTCATTTATGTCATCATTTTATTAAAGGCAATATTCAAGATTTTGATGCTGTATATAATTTTGGAAAAAACTTAGATGCTATAACTATAGAAATTGAAGCTGTAAATATTGAAGCTTTAGAAAAATTAGCAGCAGAAGGAAAAAGAATTTATCCATCACCATCTGCAATAAAAATTATTAAAAATAAAATACACCAAAAAGAATTTTATCAGCAACACCAAATACCAACAGCTAATTTTATTGTTACACAATCTTTAAAAGATGTAGAACAACATATACATTTTTTGCCAGCAGCACATAAGTTAGCAGAAGGTGGTTATGATGGTAAAGGTGTACAAATTTTACAATCAAAAAATGATATAGTTAATGGTTTTAATGCACCTGCTGTTTTAGAAAAAAGTGTAGCCATAAAAAAAGAAATTGCCATTATTATTGCAGTGAATGATAATAATGAAACTGCTATTTATCCTTGTGCAGAAATGGTTTTTGACCCTGTATTAAATTTATTAGATTATCAACTTTCTCCTGCAAGAATAGAAGAAAAAGAATTATGGAAAGCTGAATCTATTGCTCTTGCTGTTGTAAGAAATTTAAAAAGTGCTGGTTTATTTGCTGTAGAATTATTTATTGATAAAAATGGAGAAGTTTTAGTTAATGAAACTGCACCACGTGTTCATAACAGTGGACATCATACTATTGAAGCTAATTATTGTAGCCAATACGATATGTTGTGGAGAATTATTTTACAATATCCTTTAGGTAATACTAAATCAATTTTACCTTCTGCAATTGTAAATATTTTAGGTGCAGAAAATTATAATGGTAAAGCAACTTACGAAGGACTTAATGATGTTTTAAAAATGGATAATGTTTTTGTACATTTATATGGAAAACAAACAACCAAAGCAGGAAGAAAAATGGGTCATGTAACAATTATGAGTAATGATTATACTGACTTAATACATAAAGCCAATAAAATAAAACATACATTAAAAGTTAAAGCTTAAGCTAATTTTATTCTTGGGTCTATAATACTGTATAAAATATCTGCTATAATATTTACTATAACAAAAAAAGTAGCAGTTAATAAAATACTACCCATTACAACAGGAAAATCTAAATTCTCTAAAGCATTCACAGTTAATTTTCCTATTCCATTCCAACCAAAAATATATTCTACAAAAAATGCACCTGCTAATAATTCTGCAAACCAGCCTGTAATGGCTGTCATTACTGGGTTTAAAGCATTTCTTAGTGCATGTTTTAAAATAATTATTTTTTTAGATAATCCTTTTGCATAAGCTGTTCTAATATAATCTTGATGCAATACATCTAACATAGCACTTCTAGTAAGTTGTGTAATAATAGCTAAAGGTCTTATACCTAAAGTAATGGCTGGTAATATTAAATTTTTAAGTTGCAATTGTTTGCCACCAAAAGCATCAATCTCGTATAAACTGCCTGTTAATGGTAAGCCTGTGTAATTGCTAAATAAAAAACCAAATAAATAAGCCAATACAATTCCTACAAAAAAAGAAGGAGCTGAAATACCTATAACACTTGCAAAAACACTACTAGTATCTAACCATGTATTTTGTTTTACAGCAGCAACAACGCCTAAAAAAATTCCTATTATCATAGCAATGATCATTGCAGATGCTGCTAATAAAATTGTTTGTGGTAAAGCTTCTGCTAAAATTTCGCTTACATTTTTTTTGCTTTGATAACTACGTCTTAAGTAAGGTAATTTTAAACCAATTTTTCCTATAAAAAAACCTTGAATATTTTTTGCTTCTCTTTCTTGTGCAGTATAAAAACCAATTGGGCTAATATCATTTACATAAAGAGCAAATTGTTTCCATTTGGGTTGGTCTAAGGCTAACTCTTTTCTAATATTTTGAATAGTTGCACTATCGCCTGTTTGTCCTAAAACTAACCTTGCAGGGTCGCCAAATCCTTGAAATAAAAAGAATACAATGATAACAACACCAGTCATCACCAAAAAACCATACAATAATTTTTTGATAAGTAGTTGTAACATTTATTTTGTTTAAAAACTAAATTATGAAAAGTATTTTACTTTATCCAATTCAATAATTGGCTATCATAAGCATAGCTTAATTTATCTTTCACTACAGCACCATGCATTAAAAAGTAAGTAGGATTTACTCTTGCAGCAGTTTTAATAACTGTAGCATCGCAAGATAAAATTGTAACACCTGTAAAATATTTTTGTGCTGTACTTACATCAGCAGTTACAATATACAAAGGAATATTTTTTCTGATTGCTCCATCTAATAACAAACCAAATGTTCCATTCTTCCATTTATCAATTGTAGAAAAATCTTTTGCAAAAAGTAATATATAAGTTTCATTACTATTTAATAAAGCATCTGTTGTATCTGTGCCTTGTAATGTTGTAAGAGAAAAATCTGTAATAGCAGGTAAGCCTGTTCCTTTTCTTACTAACTTATCATATCTATCTATATACTCATAAGAATCATCAAAATCTGTTGGAAAATTATTTTGGTCAAACTCTATTATTTGTCCATTTTTTTTATACTTAAAAGTAATAGCAAAACTATCTGCTACAGCACCTTCTGGTAATTGCATACCAACTTTAATATTTTTATTTTTTGCAAAAGGCAAACAATCAAATATGGGTAAATTTTTTAGTGCAAAAGATTGTAGCGATATCGTTAATACAAATGAAATGGAAATTACTACTAACGATATTGGTTTACTAAATAATGGCTTTACTTTTTTTGCATTAAAGAATAGTACAAGAATTAAAAGTAATAATGCTACATCTTTTATAAATGTTTGTATTGGTGTTAGTGGTACACAATCTCCAAAACAACCACAAGCATGTATTTTGCCAGAAAATAAAACGTAAGCTGTAAGAAAAGTAAAAAATATAATTAGAAATAGTAAAAGCCAAGCAAAACGTTTCATTTGCCAACCTACAATTACAGCAACACCAGCCACTACTTCTAAAATATTCATAACATAAGCAGCAGCTAAAGTATAGCTATGAAAACCTTTTAAATTCCAAGCTTCAAAAAACTCTTGCATTTTATAGCTTAGTCCTAAAGGGTCGTTTGCTTTAATTAAACCAGAAAAAATAAAAAGTAATCCAACAATCCATCTAAAAACTGTAAGCATAATACATGTATTTTAGAATAAGCCAAAAAGCATACTATCTACTTTGCTTATTACTTCTCCAAAGTGTTCATCACTTTCGGCAAATTTATTTTTATCGCAATCTATAATTAGTAATGGGCCTTCTTTATAATTATCAATCCATCTATTATACAGTTCATTTAATTTTTTTAAATAATCTAACCTAATATTTTCTTCATATTCTCTTCCACGTTTTTCAATTTGTCCTACTAATGTTGGTACAGATGCTTTTAAGTAAATTAATAAATCTGGTGGTTGTACCATTGTTTTTAATGTTTGAAAAAACTTAAAGTAGTTTTCAAAATCTCTTTTACTCATTAAGCCCATATCGTGTAAGTTAGGAGCAAAAATGTGAGCATCTTCATAAATTGTTCTATCTTGAATTACAGTTTCTGTACCTCTTTGAATATCTAATAATTGATTTAAACGGCTATTTAAAAAATAGATTTGTAAATTAAAACTCCATCTTGGCATATCATCATAAAAGTCCATTAAATATGGGTTATGATCTACATCTTCAAACTGAGGTATCCAACGATAATGCTTACTCAATAATTCTGTTAAAGTAGTTTTGCCTGCTCCAATATTTCCTGCAACAGCAACATGTTTTGGTTTTTTAGCTTTAGCCATAATTAAAATATATTCAAAAAAAAGTAAATGAAGTGAACTTAATTAAAGTTCACAATATTATTAAATTATTTCAGATAAAGAAAGCAGATTTAAAATTAAAAAGCTACTTAAGCAATAATAGCTTAGTTTTTGCTTATCCAAGTACTGCTTTTCTTGCCAAATTAATGGTATCAGAAGCACTTGCTCTTGCTTTATCTGCACCTTGTTTTATTATTTTATCTAATAGATTAGTATCTCTTTGCAATTCAGCAGCTTTTTCTCTGATAGGTTTTATAAAGTTTATCATATCTTCTGCTAATTGTTTTTTCATATCGCCATATCTAATAACACAATTTCCTGCACTGCTATTATTAAAATCGTCTTCAAACTTTTTTACTACATCTGCACTACTTGTTAGTGTCATTAAGGTAAATAAGTTTTCTATATAATCTGGTTTTTTTGCATTAGGCTCAGATGGACCACTATCTGTTTTAGCTTTTAATATTTTTTTTCTTATTACATCATCTTCATCTGCTAAATATAAAGTAGCTAATTGATTTTCGCTTTTACTCATTTTACCATTACCATCTAAACTTAAAATTTTTACTAATTCGCCTCCATAATTAAATGCAAAAGGCATAGGCAAAATATCGCCATAACGATGATTAAAACGCTGAGCAAAATTTCTGGCCATTTCAAGGTTTTGTTCTTGATCTTTACCTACAGGTACTTTAACAGCACGATGTATTAAAATATCTGCAGCCTGTAATACAGGATAGGTAAGTAATCCAGCATTTACATTATCTGGTTGTGAACGAACTTTATCTTTAAAAGTTGTTGTTTTTTCTAACTCACCTTTATAAGAAAGCATATTTAAGTACAAATACAATTCTGCAATTTCTGGTACATCGCTTTGTACATAAAAAACTGCTTTATTAGTATCTAAACCACAAGCTATATTTTCTGCAATTACACGTTTTACAGCTTTTTTTAATTCTTTAGTATCAGGATGTGTAGTTAATGAATGCCAATTAGCTACAAAAAAATAGCAATTATATTCATCTTGCATACGTACATAATTACGCATTGCACCAAAATAATTTCCTAAATGTAAAAAACCTGTTGGTCTTATTCCGCTTAAAACAATTTCTTTACTCATAGGTGGCGAAGATAATATTTTACATCTTCTATTTTATGTTGAAAATAAAAAATAAAAAGTTTTAAACATTCTGTATGTTTTAAAAATTCATCTTCCAAAAAATTTATGAAAATTGGAAAAATTGATGATTTATTAACCACTCATCAATCATTGCTTTCCTTAACAAATTGTTGTTATTTTAAAAGATTACTTTTGCAGCCAATTATTTTAGATAAGTTTTTAATATGAAATATAGCTATTTAATTATTTTTTCTGTTTGTGCATCTTTATGGATGGCATGTAATAATAAACAACAAGACAAACAAGATAAAAATGCTGCAAGACCCTACCCTATTGTTACAGTACAAGAAAAATCTGTAACAGGTTTTGTATCTTACCCAACAAGTATTAAAGGAAGAATAAATAATGATGTAAGAGCAAAAATTGCTGGTTATATAAAAGAAGTTTTAGTAGATGAAGGACAAACAGTAAGTAAAGGACAAATACTTTTTAGGTTAGAAACAAATGCACTTTCAGAAACTGCTGCTGCTGCTAAAAGTGGTGTAAGTGCTGCTGATGCAAATATTAGTGCTGCAGAAGCTGCTGTAAATGCTGCACAAGTAGAAGTAAACAGATTAAAACCTTTAGTAGAAAAAAATATTGTAAGTAATGTATTATTAGAAACTGCAAAAGCTAATTTAAAATCTGCTGAAAGTAAATTAGCTCAAGCAAAATCTGCTAAAAGCCAAGCACAAGCTACTTACTTAAATGCTGCTGCTAATGTAGAATACTCAATTATTAGAAGCCCTATAAACGGTATTGTTGGTAAATTACCTTTAAAAGTAGGAAGTTTAGTTGGCCCTTCAGATGCTACACCTTTAACTACCATTTCTGAAACAGATGAAGTGTATGCATATTTTTCTATGAATGAAAGTGAATACTTAGATTTTTTAAGTGAAACACCTGGTTATACTGTAGCAGAAAAATTAAAAAATATTCCACCTGTTACTTTAATATTAGCAAATGGAGAAGCTTATGAAGAAAAAGGAATTGTAAAAGCTGCAACAGGACAAATAGACCCTCAAACAGGCAGTATTTTATTTAGAGCATCATTTAATAATAAAAGAAAATTATTATCAAACGGAAATAGTGGTACTATTAATATTCCTAAACAATATAATAATGTATTAGTAGTGCCAGAATCTGCTACATTTGAGCAACAAGGTTTAGTACAAGTATTTAAAGTAAATGCAGATACTACCTATGCTATAAAAGTAATAGTAGCAGATAGATTTAATAATATAGCTATTATATCAGAAGGCTTAAAAAAAGGCGATACAATTATTGCTGCTGGTGTTAATGCTTTAAGAACAGGCTCTAAAATTATTCCTAAACCCATCAATTTTGATAGCTTAGTAAATGCCATAAAACCTATATTTTAAAGATGATAAAAACATTTATTAATAGACCAATTTTATCTACTGTAATTTCTATTATTCTTGTATTGTTAGGAGTATTAGGTTTTATCTCATTGCCAGTAACTCAATATCCTAACATTGCACCACCAACAGTAAATATTCGTGCAAGTTATATAGGTGCTAATGCAGAAACTGTACAAAAAAGTGTCATTATACCAATAGAAGAACAAGTAAATGGTGTTGAAGGAATGGATTATATTACTTCTTCTGCTGGTAACGATGGAAGTGCATCTATCAATGTATTTTTTAAACAAGGAATAGACCCAGATATTGCTGCTGTAAATATTCAAAACAGAGTAGCACGTGCAGCACCATTGCTTCCTGCAGAAGTAAACAGAGCTGGTGTTGTAGCACAAAAGCAACAAAATAGTGCATTAATGTATTTGTCTTTTTACACTGCTAATAAAGACTTTGATAATGTATTTCTTCAAAACTATTTAGACATAAATATTATTCCTGGTATAAAAAGAATTTATGGAGTTGGCGATGCTTCTGTTTTTGGTGGTAAAACTTATGCAATGCGTATTTGGTTAGACCCTCAAAAAATGGCCATGTATGGCATTCAACCAAATGATGTAACTGCTGCTATTAATAGCCAAAGCTTAGAAGCTGCAACAGGTGCATTAGGCCAAAATAGTGGTGGCTCTTTTGAATATGTAATTAAGTATAAAGGAAAATTAAGTGAGCAATCTGAATATGAAAATATTATTATTAAATCTTTAGGGCAAGGAAATTTTTTACGATTAAAAGATATTGCTACTATAAAACTTGATGCTTTTTCTTACTCTGGAGTTGGCGAAAATTCTGGAAATCCATCAGTAAGTATTGGTGTATTTCAAACTCCTGGTTCTAATGCACAAGATATTATTAAAGAAGTAAAAAAATATTTAAAAGACCAATCTCCTAACTATCCTAAAGGAATTAATTATACTATTAACTACGATACTAATGAATTTTTAACTGCATCTATCGATAAAGTAGTAGAAACTTTAATAGAAGCATTTTTATTAGTATTTATAGTTGTATTTATTTTTCTACAAGATTTTCGTTCTACCTTAATTCCTGCAATTGCAGTACCTGTATCATTAATAGGTACATTCTTTTTCTTAAACATGTTTGGTTATTCACTAAACTTACTAACTCTTTTTGCATTGGTTTTAGCCATAGGTATTGTGGTAGATGATGCAATTGTTGTGGTAGAAGTAGTGCATGCTAAATTAGATCTTGGAGAAAAAGATGCAAAAATTGCTACTGAAAAAGGAATGAAAGAAATTACAGGTGCTATTATTTCAATTACACTAGTAATGGCTGCTGTATTTATTCCTGTAACTTTTATTTCTGGACCAACAGGAATTTTTTATCAACAGTTTGGTGTAACACTTATTGTAGCAATTATTATTTCTGCTATTAATGCATTAACATTAAGTCCTGCTCTTTGTGCATTATTTTTAAAACCACATAAAGACAGTCCACATAAAAATAAAAATCTTTTACAAAGATTCTTTATGGCTTTTAATGCAGCATTTAAAGCATTTACAAAACGTTATGGACAAGGTTTTGCTTTTTTATTAAGACATAAATGGGTTTCTATTTTATTAATTGCTATATCTATTTCATTAATATTTCTGTTTAATACTATAATGCCCAAAGGCTTTGTACCACAAGAAGACAGAGGTGTAATATTTACCAATGTAGAGTTACCAGCAAGTGCTTCTATGGATAGAACTTATTTGGTAATGAAAGAACTTGCTAATAAAGTAACAACCATACCTGGTATAGTAAATATAACTTTTTCTACAGGTAGAGGTTTAATTTCTGGTACAGGTAGCAACTATGGTTTAGCTTTTATAAAACTTGCTCCTTTTGATGAAAGAAATGGTAAAAAAGATCAAAGCTTAGAAGCTATTACTAAAAAACTTTTTGCTATTGGTGCTACAATTCCTGAAGCTAAAACAATTTTCTTTGGTCCATCAAGTGTTCCTGGTTTTGGTAATAGTGCAGGGTTTCAATTATCCTTATTAAATAAATCTGGAGCATCTATCAAAGAGTTAGACCAAACAGCACAACAATTTATAGGTGAGTTAATGAAGCATCCTGAAATACAGTTTGCACAAACTTCATTTAATACAAAATATCCTCAATATCTCATGGAAATTAATGTTCCAAGAGCAAGTGAAGCAGGTGTATCTACAACAAGTTTATTAAGTACAATGCAAGGTTATATTGGTGGTTTATATGCTGCAGATTTTACTAAATATGGTAAGCAATATAGAGTAATGATACAAGCATTACCAGAAGCTCGTATAGATGTAAATAGTTTACATTCAATTTTTGTAAAAACAAGTAGTGGACAAATGGCACCTATTTCTCAGTTCATTACTTTAAAAAGAGTTTTTGGGCCACAAGCAGTTGATAGATTTAATTTATTTTCTGCTGTAAGCATTACAGGTAGCTCTAATTTTGGTTATAGTACAGGCGATGCAATTAAAGTAGTACAAGAAGTAGCACAAACAAATTTATCTACTAATTATGGTATTGATTTTTCTGGATTAACAAGAGAAGAAATTCGTTCTGGTGCACAAGCAATGTTCATTTTTGCATTAAGCTTAATTTTTATTTATTTCATTTTAGCAGGTATGTACGAAAGTTATATTTTACCATTATCTGTTATTTTTTCTTTACCATTAGGTGTTATGGGTGCTTATTTAGGTCAATGGATGTTTGGATTAGAAAATAATATCTATTTTCAAATTGCCTTAATTATGTTAGTAGGTTTATTGGCAAAAAATGCAATTTTAATTGTAGAGTTTGGTGTACAAAGAAGAAGGCATGGAGAAACAATTGCCATGTCTGCCATTAATGCTGCAAAAGCTCGTTTACGCCCTATCTTAATGACTTCATTTGCATTTATTATTGGTATGATGCCTTTAGTTTTTGCAACTGGTATTGGTGCAATAGGTAATCAGTCAATTGCTACTGGTGCAGCATTTGGTTTATTAGTAGGTACAATTTTAGGTTTATTTGTTATCCCTGTTTTATATGCAATATTTCAATGGATTCAAGAAAAAATTAAACCTGTTCAATTTCAGAAATCTTTAGAACATGAAAGCTAATCAATTTAAACAATATATTTTTTCTTTAAAAAATTTATGGTTTGCTGTAATCATATTTATGCTTGCAGGTTGTTATGTTGGTAAACCATATAAAGCTCCTGAACAATTAGTGAGTGATAAATATTTTCGTACAGATAATATTTCTACAGATACATTAACAATGGCTAATTTTTCTTGGAAAGAATTATTTACTGATAATAAACTACAACAATATATAGATAAAGCACTTCAAAATAATATAGATATTC
>CAUJDL010000003.1 GCA_963169635.1 Bacteroidota bacterium | reverse complement strand
AAAACTTGCAAAGTTGCCACCACCTGTAGGTAATGCATTATCTATAGTATAAGTACCACCTACTAATGCTGGTGTTATTACTTCTACTGCATCTGAATTGGCTGTATCTGTACCACAAGAAACTCTACATCTATACCAAGTATTTGCTGTTTGTGATGTTGAATAATTTAAAGTATTTGCTCCACTAATATTTGCCCATGGGCCAGTTGCTGTAGCTCCTGATTGCCATTGAAATGCTAAACCTGATGCTTGTGTTTGACCAGTTAAACTTAAATTAAAAGGTGTACCGCTACAACCATTTAATACAGAACTTGTTGCTGAACCTGCTGTTGGCATACCTGAACATGGTGTAGCACTACTCATTTCAAATTGTATTTGTGCTACTAAATTTACTGCTCCACTAGAACTAGCTGAAGGGCTTGCTGGTAAAACATCTGTAGCATCTTGATAAAAATAAATACCCTTACTACCAGAACTAGGAGCTAAAGTATAACCTTTCCAAGTTGGGGAGTTTCCATAAGTAGGTGTATTTTCATCAATTGCTACTACTAAGTTACTTGCACCATCCCATAAAAATGGAGTAGTTAAAGTAATTTCTAACCAAGAATTGGCTGTTGTACTAGCATCTATTACCCCATTAAAAACTTCTGTCATAGAGGTTGGAGGTATAAAATCTGCAGTACCACTAAATCCTTCTTTAGTAGTATTACCTAAATAAATTACCCAATCTTTCCAATTGGTTGTTGCTGCTGTAGTTCCTGCATAATATCTTATCTTATTAATATAGCCTGGAGTAGGAGCACTAGCTCCAGTTAACTCTACTGCTGTATAAATTGTTTGGCTATAAGTATAGTCATAAAGATAATAATTGGGGAAATAATTGACTGTTGAAGCATTTGTCCCAACAGTTACTGTTGTTTGTGCTTTTGTTTGTATAGAAAGCACAGTTAAAACAGCTACCAATAGTAGTAGTAATTTTCTCATGGCGTTAAGTTTTAGGGGATAAATATAAAAAGTATGTAATTAAAAAATCACTTTAAAAGCCATTTATCACAAAAAAAATTATTTTAATAAAGTTTACTTGCTTAATTTATATGAAAGTACTACCTTTGCCCACCCTAAAAAATAAGGATGAGTAACAGAAGAGAATTTGATATAGCTTTTGTAGGGTTAAAACCAGGTATTCATGTATTTGAATATAGGATAGATGAAAAGTTCTTTGCAGAATATGGTCAACAAGATTTCAGTAATTGTATTGCAAATATTAAGTTAGTATTAGAAAAAAATACAGGCTTTATGCAACTGAAATTTGATGTAGGCGGCTCAGTAGATGTACTTTGTGATAGATGTGGTAATACTATTCATCAACAACTATGGGATGAATTTAACATCATTGTAAAAATGACGGATAATCCTGAAACAATGAATGAACAAGAAGAAGACCCAGATATTTATTACATTAGTCGTGGCGAAAGTCATTTACATATTGCCGATTGGTTGTTTGAATTTATTAATTTAAGCATACCAATGCAAAATATTTGTGGTGAAGATGAACAAGGAAAATCTTTATGCAATGAAGAAGTACTTAAAAAACTTGCTCAAATGAACACAAATATTGACAAAGCTGATAATACCATCTGGAAAGGATTAGATAAATTTAAAAACTTAGATAATCAATAAATAATTGGATTCATTTTAAAAATTAAGAACTATGCCAAATCCAAAAAGAAGACACTCACAACAACGTAGTGCAAAAAGAAGAACTCACTATATTGCAGAACAAGTTACTTTAAGTAAAGATACTGCTACTGGTGAAACACATGTACGTCATCGTGCACATGTAAGTGAAGGTAAATTATATTACAAAGGAAAATTAGTAGCTGAAAAAGCACCTTTAAAGGCTTAATATTAATTTTCTACAATAGTTGTTTAATATTTTTACAAGTGTCAGGTGCTTAAAAAGTATCAGGCACTTTTGTTATTTTATAACTATAGATTAATTAACCTTATACTACACTGCAAAAATGAATATAGGAATAGATTTAATGGGTGGCGACTTTGCTCCTGCTGAAGCTATAAAAGGTATTCAGCAATATATACAACTTGCTAATAATAGCAATATTTGGTGCATTGGAAAAAAAGAAGCTACTGAATCATTATTACAAAATATTCAACCTAAACATCAAATACATTTTGTAGAAGCAGATGAAGTAATTGGATATAACGAACACCCTACCAAAGCTTTAAAAGAAAAACCTAAAAGCTCAATTGCTATTGGCTTTCACTTATTGGCTACTGGCAAAATTGATGCTTTTATTAGTGCAGGTAATACAGGTGCTATGCTTGTTGGTGCTATGTTTAGTATAAAGGCTATAGAAGGTGTTCAAAGACCAACTATTGCTACTATTATTCCTAAAACAAATGGTACAACAGGTTTATTACTTGATGTAGGCTTAAATGCTGATTGTAAACCAGAACATTTAAACCAATTTGCCATTTTAGGCAATCTTTATGCTCAAAATATTTTAGGTATTAATAACCCTACAATTGGTTTATTAAATGTTGGTGAAGAAGAAGGTAAAGGCAATATTTTAACACAAGCAACTTATACTTTATTAAAAGAAAATAAACAAATTAATTTTATAGGTAATATTGAGGGTAGAGACTTTTTTAATGATAAAGCAGATGTAATGGTATGTGATGGTTTTACAGGTAATGTAATTTTAAAAATGGCAGAAAGCTTTTATGATATTGCTTTACAAAGAGGACTACAAAATGATGAATATATCAGCAGATTTCATTATGAAAATTATGGTGGTACTCCTGTTTTAGGTGTTGCTAAACCAGTTATTATAGGACATGGTATTAGTAATGCTAAAGCGTTTGAAAATATGCTGATTTTAGCTGAAAAAATGATCGAATCGAATGTTTGTGAAAAAATGAAAAATAGTTTTGCAAACTTTACTGCTTAAAATAATTTTAATCATTTTATTTTTTTAGTTTTGACACAATAACTGATAATAATTTACATTATGACAATAGAAAATTTTAAAGAACTTTCTCATGCAAAAAAATTAATAGAACTTAAATATTCAGCAGAATTATTAGGTTCTTATATTAGAAATGCAGAAGATGATGGAGAAAAAACTCCTGGCGATATCTATGCTCTTTACGATTTTTGGGTATTCTTGAGTGAAGATGAAAAACTAATTATTCCTACAAGAAGAAATCCATTGCCTCCATTAAATGAAGAAGAAGAAAAATAACATTTTCTTGCTGCTATAAAATTTTAATAAGCTAAATTAATTATCTATTAGAATGGTCTGTTAGCCTTAACCCATTCTTTTATATAAGCTGCAATTTCGTGTGTATTAGTACCTGGAGGAAATAATTTACCTACACCTAATGTTTGTAAATTTTTCATATCATCATCTGGTATAATACCTCCTCCTGTAAGTAATACATCTTGCATATTTTTCTCTTTCATTAAAGCAATAATTTTTGGGAATACAGTATTATGTGCCCCACTTAAAATACTTACACCTATTGCATCTACATCTTCTTGCAATGCAGCATTTACTACCATTTCAGGTGTTTGTCTTAAACCTGTATATATTACTTCCATACCTGCATCTCTTAAAGCTGTTGCTATTACTTTTGCTCCTCTATCATGTCCATCTAAACCTACTTTAGCAACTAATACTCTTATGGGTCTGTTCATTGCTTTATATTTTTTATGCTGTAAAAATAATTGAATTATTTTTCTGGTAATCTTTTATAAAAAACAAATCCATTTTTTTGATACATCATTGTTAATTGTGGTATAGTATCTAAAACAGATTTATTTTGAATTTTGGCAGAAATATATACTGGCTTATCAATTTTTTCTCTTAACATCCAATGTACAGTTTTAGTACTATCATTTTTATAAGGTGGCTTTTTAGTATAAAAATATGGAGCATAACTTTTATAATCCCATGTATCTACATAACAATCTTCTCCTTGCCTACTTTCAAAAAATTCAATATTAGCACGTTGCGATATTGCTTCAATTTTTGGGGTAATAATTATTGCAGTAAACAAACAACAAATAGTAACACTTGCAAATAGTAATGTTGTTTTTAGAAGTTTATTTTTACTTATCAAAAAATAAATTACTGCACTAAGTAATATTAAACCTCCTAAACCATCTACCCAACTCCAATGCACATTTGCTGCTAAATTGCCTCTGGCAAATTCATCATCTACTAAATGTATCCATTTATCTTTTTGCATTAAAATAAAAGGAAGTGCTGTAATAATTAATCCAAGTAACAAACCTACCATTGCAAATAAAATTTTTAATACAATAGAAAGTTTTATACTTCTATTATTCCAAAACTCAGCTATAAATAAAGTAGCTAGAAAAGTTAAAGGGAACCAACAAAGTGATGAGTAATGAATAATTTTAGTTTTTACTATAGAGAATAATAATAGTGTTACCCAAAATAAAATCATCATCCATAACTTAAATAATCTTTGTGCAGCATTGCCTGTATTAATTACATGACCTTTGATAAAAAATATTGAAGCAGGAAAACATCCTATTAACAATACCCACCAATGATAAAAAAATGGTTGTCCATGACCTGCATCACTTGTACTAAAAATTGCTATTTGTCTTTGTGTAAACTCTATTAAAAACTTTGGTCCATGTTGTATTAAATCTATTCCAAACCAAGTAAAACAAACTATTAATGTTGTAATAAAAATGAATAAAAAATGTTTTAGTGTTATAAAAAATTTTCCTTTGTGTAATACTATAAAAACTAAATAACATAACATAGCTATTAAAATAGCTACAGGACCTTTGGTTAATACTGCTAAGCCTAAAAACAATCCTGTAAATATTGCATGTTTTCCTTTTTTTTCAGCTGAGTTATTTGTTGTATTGTAAAAATGATAGATAGCTAAAAAAATAAATAAATTAAACCAAGGATCTATAATTCCTGTTTTAAAATAAAAAAAGGTAAGTAAAGTACCTAAATAAACCATTACCCAAATTCTGGCAAATTGTTCATTAAATATTTTTTTACCAATATTAAACAGTACAATTAAAGTTACTATACCACAAATAGCATTTGGAAAACGAGCAGCAAATTCATTAATACCAAAAACTTTCATACTCAATACTTGCATCCAAAAAAATAAAGGTGGCTTTTCTGTAAATACAGCATAATCTATTTGTACAGAAAAATAATTTCCTGTAGCAATCATTTCTCTTGCACTTTCTGCAAAATTTATTTCGTCCCAATCAAATAAATGTACCTGACCAATAAAAGGGATAAAAAGCAATGCTGCTAGCAATGCAATGGTTAACTCATTTTTAAATAAGTATTTCATTTTACAAATATGCTACGAAAATTGTTGATTAACTACATCTTTAAAAACAATGATAGTAAATTAAGTATATTTGAACTTTATAAGTTTTAATAAATACTTATAATAAACTATTGCTTGTTATAATTTTTTTTATGCACTCATTTAACGAACTAACTACAATATTTTCTGAAAGATTTAATACTACACACTTTCCTGAACACCCATCAACATTATACGAACCTTGTAATTATTTTTTATCATTAGGAGGCAAAAGAATTAGGCCTGTACTGTGTTTAATGGCTAATGAACTTTTTGGCGATATACATGAAGATGCTTTTAATGCTGCAATTGCTATTGAGCTTTTTCATAATTTTTCTTTAATACATGATGATATTATGGATGCTGCTTCTTTAAGAAGAAGTATGCAAACTATTCATACAAAATACAACCAAAATACAGCTATATTAAGTGGCGATGTAATGCTTATTCGTAGTTACGATTATATCAATAAAATAACAGCTAAATATTTACCTAAAGTATTACACTTATTTAATAAAACGGCAAGAGAAGTTTGCGAAGGCCAACAATTAGATATGGATTTTGAACAAAAAAATAATGTGTTGTTAGATGAATATATTCACATGATTTCTCTTAAAACTTCTGTACTTATTGCAGCAAGTTTAGAAATTGGTGCTACTATTGGTGGTGCAGGAGAAGCTAATTGTAACCATATTTATGAGTTTGGCAGAAACCTTGGTATTGCTTTTCAAATTCAAGACGATTATTTAGATGCTTTTGGTAATGCAGATAAAGTTGGTAAAAATATTGGTGGCGATATTAAACAAAATAAAAAAACATTTTTAATGTTACATGCACTTGCTACTGCTAATAAACAACAATTAGCCATTATGCAAGATTTAATGCTGAATAACCCACCAGATAAAGTTGCTAAAATGTTGGCTATTTATAAAGATTGTAATGTAGATGATTGGGCTATTGCTTTAAAAGAAAAATATTTGCAAATAGCATTACAACATTTAGAAGATATGGCTTTATTGAGTACAAGAAAAAAACCTTTAAAAGATTTAGCAGCATTTTTAATTGAAAGAGATTATTAATGAATAAAAAATTGCTTATACTTAATTTTCTTTAAAATATTTCTTGGCATTTCTTTCTCAATCATGCTTATATTAGCAATCAATTTTGGCAATCTGCTATAACCAAAACAAAAAATCGCATGTCATTATTTCGTAAAAAATCAATAGACAAAATAAATGCAGATGTTGCAGAAATGCAGCATCAACAAGGGTTAAACAGAGTTTTAACTGTAAAAGATTTAACCTTTATGGGTATAGCAGCAGTTGTTGGTGCTGGTATTTTTTCTACTATTGGTAAAGCATCTTTTGATGGCGGACCAGGGGTAGTTTTTCTATTTATCATTACTGCTATTACTTGTGGTTTTAGTGCTTTATGCTATGCAGAGTTTGCAGGAAGAGTGCCCATATCTGGTAGTGCTTACACTTATGCTTATGTAAGTTTTGGAGAAGTAATTGCATGGATTATTGGTTGGGCTTTAATTTTAGAATATGCTATTGGCAATATAGTAGTTGCTATTAGTTGGAGTGGTTATTTTGATAATTTATTACATGGCTTAGGTATTCATTTACCAGAATGGTTATTGATAGATCCGTTTACTGCATCTAAAGCTTATAATAGTGCATTGACAGCACAATCTGCAGGTACTCCTTTAACAGAAAGTATGCAAGCTGCATTATTAGTTTATAAAGATGCTCCTATATTAATGGGTAAGCATATTATTTTTAATTTACCTGCTTTTATAATTGTAGTATTCATTACCATACTTGCTTATATAGGTATTAAAGAAAGTAAAAAGAGTGCCAACTTTATGGTAATCTTTAAAGTTATAGTAATTCTGTTTGTAATTGTATTAGGCTTTTTTTATGTAGATACAAAAAATTGGAGTCCTTTTTTACCTAATGGTTTTGGTGGTGTTTTAGCTGGTGTATCTGCTGTGTTTTATGCCTATATTGGGTTTGATGCTATTAGTACAACTGCAGAAGAATGTAAAAACCCTCAAAGAGATTTACCAAGAGGTATGATTTATTCTTTATTAATATGTACAGTTTTATATATTTTAATTGCTCTTGTATTAACTGGTATGGTTAATTATAGCGAATTAAATGTAACCGATCCATTAGCTTTTGTTTTTGAAAGATTAGGACTTACTAAAACAGGTTATTTAATTTCTATTAGTGCTGTTGTTGCTACTACAAGTGTATTATTAGTTTTTCAATTAGGGCAACCAAGAATTTGGATGAGTATGAGCCGTGATGGTTTATTACCTAAAAAATTTGCTAAAGTGCATCCTAAATTTCAAACACCATCTTTTGCTACAATTGTTACAGGTTTATTAGTTGGTATTCCTTCTTTAATAATGCCAGCAGATTTAGTTACAGACTTAACAAGTATTGGAACTTTATTTGCATTTGTATTAGTTTGTTTAGGTGTTTTAGTGTTACCAAGATTAACAAAAAATCAAACTAAAGGAAAATTTAGTTTGCCTTATATCAATGGTAAATTTATTATACCTTTTATTGTTGCATGTTTTATTTGGTTTACTAAAGAAAGATTACAAACTGCTATTAGCTCTATTGGTAATGAATCTTATCATGAAATTTTATTTATTGTATTTATCATTGCTGCGATCATTATTGCATTTTTAAGTTTTATTAAAAACTATTCATCTATACCAATTATTGGTGCATTATGTTGTATGTATTTAATGATAGAAATACCTGCAGAAAGTTGGATTTGGTTTTTTGTTTGGATGACTATTGGTTTAAGTATTTACTTTTTATATGGCAGAAAAAAGAGTAAATTAGCACAGCAATAATTCATTAAAAATCTTCATAACTAAAAAGTCTGATGTATAAATTCATCAGGCTTTTTTTATTTTCATCTATGCTACAAAGCAATTGATTTTCTAATTATTGGAATTTATTTCCCAAATTTTTATGCTTTGTACAATTTTGAGAAATATTTTGCGTTTATAGATTTGTATCCAATATCCAAATGTCATGAAAGAACCAAATTCCTTCAAAATATTTATTGTAGAAGATGACTTGTGGTACAGTTCCATGTTAGAACATGTATTGAGCTTAAACCCTGATTATCAAGTAAAAAAATTTAATTCGGCAAAAGATTTTTTTGCTGCACTACACGAAAAACCTAATGTAATTTCATTAGATTATTCATTACCCGATGCTACAGGCGAAGAAATTTTAAAGAAAATAAAATTAGAAAGTCCTGATTCAAAAGTTATTGTAATTTCTAGTCAAGAAGATATTAAAGTTGCCATTAACTTATTAAAAATAGGTGTGTATGATTATATTGTAAAAGATGAAGATACTAAAGATAGATTATGGCATAGTATTCAAAATATTAGAGAAAATACAGACCTTAAAAAAGAAATTGAAACCTTAAAAGAAGAAGTAGTTCGTAAATACGATTTCTCTAAAACAATTATTGGTAATAGCCCTGCAATAAACAGAGTTTTTAACTTAATAGAAAAAGCTACTAAAACAAATATTACTATTTCTCTAACAGGCGAAACTGGTACAGGTAAAGAAGTTGCTGCAAAATGTATTCACTATAACTCTGAAAGAAGTAATAAACCTTTTGTAGCCATTAATATTGCTGCTATTCCTAAAGATTTATTAGAAAGTGAATTATTTGGACACGAAAAAGGTGCATTTACAGGTGCTGTTGCCAGAAGAATAGGCAAGTTTGAAGAAGCTCATAAAGGTACTCTTTTCTTAGACGAAATTGGCGAAATGGACTTAAACATGCAGTCTAAATTATTAAGAGCTTTACAAGAAAGAGAGCTATCAAGAGTTGGTAGTAATGAACTAATAAAATTTGATGTTAGAATTATTGTAGCTACTCATAAAAATTTATTAGAAGAAGTAAAACAAGGAAATTTTAGAGAAGATTTATATTATCGTTTATTAGGTTTACCAATTAATTTACCTCCATTAAGAGAAAGAGAAAATGATGTATTACTTATTGCAAAACATTATATGGAATTATTCTGTAAAGAAAATAAACTACCACCAAAAGTACTTTCTACAGAAGCTAAGAAAATAATTCTTAATCATCATTTTCCTGGAAATATCAGAGAGCTAAAATCTATTATTGAACTATCTACTGTAATGTCTGATGGAAAAGAAATTTTACCTGAGCACTTAAATATTACAGCCAACAATTCATTAGAAAACTTTATTATTAAAGATGCTACTCTTAAAGAGTTTAATATAAAACTTATACAATATTATTTAGACCTTTATAATAGCGACGTAATTAAAGTTGCTAAAAAATTAGATATAGGCAAAAGCACTATTTATAGAATGATACAAAATAAAGAGCTCAATATTCAGAAAAAGCAGCATGAAAGTGCTATGCTTAACTAGGTTTTAAAATCCAATATCTGGCAAGGCCACAAGCTATTTCATTATATGAAGTAGCTTTTTTGTTTTAGGCTATATTTCATTGCCTTATAAAAATATTGTACTTTTGAAAAAGGTTAAATAGCAAATAACCATTTTTGCCATTATATTTAACTTTCAAGTTATTATTTTAATCATTATTTAAGCTATACTTATAAATTAATTTTGCCCAATGGAATTACAAGATAATAATATGACTTATACTAACGATATGCTTTCTTATGAAGGTTTTAAAGCTACTGTTTTAAACGATTTTAAAGTAGCAATTTTAAGTAGAGAAACTAGTTTGCTTGGCAGAAAAGAAGTATTAACTGGTAAAGCAAAATTTGGCATTTTTGGCGATGGTAAAGAATTACCTCAAGTAGCTATGGCTAAATGCTTTAAACAAGGCGATTTTAGAAGTGGTTATTACAGAGATCAAACTTTTATGTTTGCTACAGGTTTAGCTAATGTAGAACAGTTTTTTGCACAACTTTATGCAGACCCTATTGATGGGCATGATATTTTTAGTAGTGGCCGACAAATGAATTGCCATTTTGCATCAAGATTTGTAGATGAAAAAGGTAATTGGTTAGACTTAGCTAATAGAAAAAATATTTCTTCAGATATTGCACCAACAGGTGGCCAAATGGTAAGAGCTTTAGGTTTGGCTTTTGCTAGTAAATGTTTTAGAAATACGCCAGATTTACAACAGTTCGATGAACTATCACACAATGGAAACGAAGTTTGTTTTTGTACAATTGGCGATGCAAGTACAAGTGAAGGGCATTTTTGGGAAACTATTAATGCAGCTGGTGTTTTACAAGTGCCTTTAGCAGTTTTTGTTTATGATGATGGTTATGGTATTTCTGTTCCTAAAGCATATCAAACTACTAAAGAATCTATAAGTACTGCTTTAAAAGGTTTTCAAAAACAAGATAATACTAATGGTGTAAATATTTATCGTGTAAAAGCTTGGGATTATGCTGGTATGTGTGAAGTATTTGAAGAAGCTATTCAAAAAATGAGAGAAACACATACACCTGCAGTTTTTCATATAGAAGAAGTAACACAACCTCAAGGACACTCAACTTCTGGTAGTCATGAAAGATATAAATCAAAAGAACGCTTAGCTTGGGAAAAAGAATGGGATGGAATTAAAAAAATGAGTGAATGGATTACTGCTAATGGTATTGCTACAGAAGAAGAATTAAATGCTATACACGAAGAAGTAAAAGAAAATGTAAAACAACAAAAAAATAATGCTTGGGAAAAATATATTCAGCCAATAAAAAATCAAGTAGCTACTGCAACAGATTTAATTAAAAATATTACTGTAAATGATATTGATAAATATAACAACTTACAAAAACTTGCTACAGAATTAAGCAGTATTGCAGAGCCAATGCGTAGAGATGTTTTAAGCAACTTAGCTAAAGCATTAGATATTGCATTTAAAGATGCACCTGGTGTAGATGAAGCAAAAGAATATTACGAAAATTTACAACAAGAAAATGCAGCATTATATAATACATACTTATATAGTGAAAGCGATAAATCTGCTTTAAAAATAGCAGAAGTAAAACCTTTTATATCCTTTGATGCACCTACTGTAAATGGCTTTGAAGTGTTAAATAAATATTTTGATGAATTATTTAATACCAATCCAAAAGTATTTGCATTTGGAGAAGATGTAGGCTTTATTGGCGATGTAAATCAAGGCTTCTCTGGCTTACAAGAAAAATATGGTGCTAATCGTATTGCTGATACAGGTATTAGAGAATTAACAATTATAGGTCAAGGCATTGGTTTAGCTCTAAGAGGTTTAAGACCAATTACTGAAATTCAGTATTTAGATTATTTATTGTTTGGCTTACAACCTTTAAGCGATGATGTATCTACCACACATTTCAGAACAAAAGGTATGCAAAGTTGCCCAATCATTGTACGTACACGTGGCCATAGATTAGAAGGCATTTGGCATAGTGGTAGCCCAATGGGTATGATTATAAATTCTTTAAGAGGTATGTATGTTTGTGTACCAAGAAATATGGTACAAGCTGTTGGTATGTACAATACTTTATTACAAAGTAACGAACCTGGAATTATTATTGAATGTTTAAATGGTTACAGATTAAAAGAAAAACTTCCTGCTAATTTATTAGAATATACAACACCTTTTGGTGTGCCAGAAATTATTAAAGAAGGTACAGATGTTACGATAGTTTCTTATGGTTCTACACTTCGTATAATACAAGATGCTGCAGAAAGATTAAGTAATGAAAATATTAGTTGCGAAATAATTGATGTGCAAACATTATTACCTTTTGACAGGCATCATAGTATTGTAGCATCATTGAAAAAAACTAATCGTATAGTATTTATAGATGAAGATGTACCAGGTGGTGCTACTGCATTTATGTTTAGAGAAGTAATGGAAATACAAGGTGGTTATAAATATTTAGATGTAGCACCAAGAACCATTACTGCTAAAGCTCATAGACCAAGTTATGGTAGCGATGGAGATTATTTTAGCAAACCAAATGCAGAAGAAATTATTACTGTTATTAAACAAATGATGGCAGAATAATTATTAAATTTTTATTTCAACTTTTTAATGATACACTAATACTCCATGAAAATTGCAATTATTAATGGACCTAATTTAAATTTATTAGGAGCAAGAGAAACTGGCATTTATGGCAACCAAAGTTTTGAGCATTACTTAGAAAATTTAGAGAAAACTTTTCCGCATATTGATTTTCACTATTATCAAAGCAATATAGAAGGAGAGCTTATAAATGAATTGCAACAAGTAGGCTTTGAGTATAATGGTATTATATTAAACCCTGGTGGTTATACACATACTTCAGTAGCTTTAGGCGATTGTATAGCAGCTATTACAACTCCTGTAATAGAAGTACATATCAGCAATATTAATGCAAGAGAAGATTTTAGAAAACTATCGCATATTAGTGCTAAATGCAAAGGTACTATTGCTGGTCTCGGTTTAAAAGGTTACGAACTTGCTACAAGATGGTTAATAGAAAATAAATAAATATTTTATGCACAATTTTATTAATAATAACATAGCTTTTAACAATTCTGTTAGGCTATGCACAACTAAATTTGTAATTCTAAACTAAACAAACATTTCATGAAGAATTTTACACCCATTCTTACAATTATTTTAGCAGTTGCTGTTGCTGTATTATTTTATTTACAATTCTCTAATAAAAATAAACCTACTACTTATAGTAGTACTAATAATCCTACAGCTACAACTAATGGTTTTAAAATTGCTTATTTTGAAATGGATTCTTTAGAAAATCAATATTTATATTTAAAAGATGTAAGAAATAGTTTAAGAGCTTTAGAGCAAAAAAAAGGTAACGAATTAAATCAGCTACGTAATGCTGGTCATGCAAAAATTTTAGAATATCAAAAAAGAGGAAGTAGCATGACAGAACAAGAAATTGCACATGCTAATGAAGAGTTGATGAAAATGGATAATGAATTAAAAGCTCAGGAACAAATAAAATCGCAAGAGTTACAAGACGAAAGCATTAAAAAAATACAAGAAGTAAAAAAAACAATTGAAGATTTTTTGAAAGAGTATAATAAGGATAAAAGCTACTCTTATATTTTATCAAGCAGCTCAGATATTATTTACTTAAAAGACACTGCTTATAATATTACCAACGATTTAATTAAAGGCTTAAATGACAATTATAAAAAAAATAAAAAGCCTTAAAATAGTTTAAAAACTTTATCTTCAAATCCCATTTAAAAAATGGGATTTTTTAATACCAAAACTTTATGAGTAATAATCCTTCATTTAAACCAACACTTAGCCTTACAGATGCTACAATGATTGTTGCAGGTAGTATGATAGGTTCAGGAATTTTTATTGTAAGTGCCGATATAGTAAGAAATACAGGAAGTGCAGGATGGCTAATTTTAGTTTGGTTACTTACAGGCTTTATGACATTAATTGCAGCATTAAGTTATGGTGAATTAAGTGCTATGTTTCCTAAAGCAGGTGGCCAATATGTTTATCTTAAAGAAGCCTATAATCCATTAATAGGTTTTTTATATGGCTGGAGTTTTTTTGCTGTAATACAAACAGGTACTATTGCTGCTGTTGGTGTAGCTTTCTCTAAATTTTTAGCATACTTAGTACCTGAACTTGGTAATAATTATTTTTTATTTGAAATAGGATTTTTAAAAGTTTACTCAGGACAATTAGTAGCCATATTTATTATTGTTTTACTTACTTATGTAAATTCTCGTGGTGTTAAAGAAGGTAAATGGATTCAAGTACTTTTTACCAGTGCTAAAATTTTAGCTTTAATTAGTTTAATTGTTTTTGGATTTTTATTAGTAAAAGAAAGTTATTGGGCAGAAAACTGGAAAACCGGATTTAATGCTGTACAAAATTTAGGTGTAAAAAATGCAGAAGGTATTTTACAACCAGCAGAATGGATTGGTATTGGTGGAAGTGCATTAATGGGTGCTATTGCTGCTGCTATGGTTGGCTCTATTTTTAGTAGCGATGCATGGAATAATGTAACTTTTATTGCAGGAGAATTAAAAAATCCTAAAAGAAATATTGGATTAAGTTTATTCCTGGGAACATTAATTGTAACAATTGTTTATGTATCCGCAAACCTAATGTACTTAAATGTAATGCCTTTACACGAACTAGCTTTTCCTACAGATGATAGAGTTGCTGTAGATGCTGCTAATAAAATTTTTCCTGCCTTTGGTACTACATTAATTGCTATACTAATTATGGTATC
>CAUJDL010000002.1 GCA_963169635.1 Bacteroidota bacterium | reverse complement strand
AACTCTACTTGTATTCTTGTATCTTTTGTAATTAATTGTTTAGGTGTAAAAGTAATTTCTGCTGTATTGTAATTAATAATATAATCTTGGTCTTCGCCACGTTGTAATAATTCTCCATCAATAAATACACGTTCTGTATTTGCCAAATACATTAAGAAAAATTCATTATTATTTCCTTTTAATCTGTATGGCCCTTGATTTCCTTCTAAACCTTGAAAAACATTACGTACAAATTTCCCTTTAGCAATTGCACCAGCAATAGAAAAATGATGATTACCTTTTGTATTAGTTTTTTTATAAGCTGCTCCTTGTAATCTTTTATAAAAATTTAAAAAATAATTATCCTGATATCTTATATCAATATCTCCTAAATCTATTTGCCAGTTTTTCTTTTTAAATTGTATTAGTATTTTATCAAACTCATTTAATTGTTGAGTTGTACCATCTGGCTGTATAGGTAAATTATTATCTGTAATAGCTGCAGAAATGGCTATACTATCTCCCAGCATACCATTTATTTGTAAGTTAAGTTGCGAGTTAAAAATAGCACTTTGATTATTTCCAAAACTTAAACTTCTGCCAAAACTACCATTGTATTGTATATCTTGTTGGTTGCCAAAAAATCCACTATTGCCATCATTGTTTTTATGATTAACTTTTATAGGTTTAGCAATAAAATTATCTTTAATACTATCATAATTATATCTATAGGCATAAGTATTAAAACTAAAATTAAAAACTCTGTACACAATATCTATACTATCTTTTGGCAAAGTTTTTAACCAAGTAATTGTATTAGTTGCATAATTAAAAAAATAAAAACTACTATCTACATCTTTTATAAAAAAACTATTAGGTACAATTTTTTTTTGCTCATTAATTAAGTGATTAGTTACGGCAATTTTTTTAATTATTTTATTAGAGGGCACTTTAATTTGTGCATTAGTTGCCATATACAACATGCAAAAAATTACAACACATATATATTTTAGATAGTTCAAATAAAAATGAATAAGTAAAAATCAAAGCATACAAATATCGGCGTAGTAATTTATTTAAAAGATAATATAACAACTAAGGTAGCTGCTTTATTCAAATTGTTTTCATAATAAAGTACTATTTTAGAGGCTTATTTTTTTAAACCAAACATAATTTCTATTATGAAAACAATGAAATTAGTAGTCCCTATTGCAGCATTATTTGTTTTAGGAGCATGTAACAACGCTAAAAATAATTCAAACGTGGATAATCCTTTTTTTCAGAAAAGTACTTTACAATATCAAGCACCAGCTTTTGATAAAATTAAAACAGAACATTTTAAACCAGCTTTTGATAGTGGTATGTTGCAACAAAATGCAGAGATAGAAAAAATTGTTGCTAATACCGAAGCTCCCACTTTTGAAAACACCATTTTACCATTAGAGTTAAGTGGCGAAATTTTAAAAAGAGCTTTATTGGTTTTTTATAATTATACATCTGCCAATAAAGACAAAGAAATTGCTGCTTTAGAAGAAGCTTATGCAGCAAAGTTTTCAGCACATTCAGATAATATATATTTAAACACAAAATTATTTGAAAAAGTAAAAGCAGTTTACGACAATAGAGCTGTGTTAACAGATGCAGAAGATAAAAGATTAGTAGAATTATATTTTGAAAAGTTTGAAATGGCAGGAGCTAATTTAAGTGCTGATGATAAAGCTAAACTTAAAAAACTTAATGAAGAAGAAGCTGCTTTATCTGCTAAATTTTCTACCCAACTTTTAGCTGCAACAAAAAGTGGTGGTGTATTTTTTGATGATGCAAAAGATTTAGATGGCTTAAGTGCAGAAGAATTAAAAGCTGCACAAAGTGATGCTGAAAAAGCTGGACAAAAAGGCAAATATTTAATTGCTTTAATTAATACTACACAACAACCTTGCTTACAAAATTTAACGAATAGAGCATCGAGAGAAAAAATATTTAAAGCATCTTGGACAAGAGCAGAAAAAGGTGATGCTAATGATACACGTGCCACTATTGAACAAATGGCTAAACTACGTTTGCAAAAAGCAAAACTTTTAGGACAACCCAATTATGCAGCTTGGAAACTACAAGACCAAATGGCTAAAACACCTGCTGCTGCTAAAGATATGCTTAAACAAATTGCGTTTTATGCTGTAAACACTGCTAAAAATGAAGCTGCTGAATTACAAAAAATAATTGATGCAGAAGGTGGCAATTTTAAATTAGAGCCTTGGGATTGGAATTATTATGCTGAAAAATTAAGAAAAGCAAAATACGATTTAGACGAAACTGAGATTAAACCTTATTTTGAAGTAACTACTGTTTTAGAAAAAGGTGTATTCTTTGCTGCAGAAAAAATGTATGGTGTTACTTTTAAAAAACGTACTGATTTACCTGTATATCATCCTGATGTTGTAGCTTATGAAGTGTTTGATAAAGATGGAAAATCTATGGCAATTTATTATTTAGATTTTTATGCAAGAGATAATAAAGTTGGTGGTGCATGGATGAGTAATTATGTAGAACAATCTACTGTATTAGATCAAAAACCTGTAATTGTAAATGTTTATAATTATCAAAAACCTGCTGCTGGTAGCCCTTCATTAATTAGTTTTGATGATGTAGAAACCATGTTTCATGAGTTTGGACATTCAATACATGGTTTAGTTGCTAAACAAAAATATACTACACTTTCTGGTACAAATGTTCCAAGAGATTTTGTAGAATTTCCTTCTCAAATTAATGAACATTGGGCTTTAGAACCTGCTGTGTTAAAAAATTATGCTATTCATTATAAAACAAAAGAACCAATACCTCAAGCATTGTTAGATAAAATGAATAAAGCTGCTACGTTTAATCAAGGTTATGCAGTTACAGAATTATCTGCTGCAGCAGCATTAGATATGGCTTGGCATAGTATTACAGATGAAAAACAAATTGGCGATGCTTTAAGTTTTGAAAAGAAAGCTTTAACAGATGTTGGTTTATTGGTAAATGAAGTACCAACTCGTTATCACTCTCCTTACTTTAATCATATTTGGAGTAGTGGTTACTCTGCAGGTTATTATGCTTATATATGGTCAGAAATTTTAGATCAAGATGCTTACCAATGGTTTAAAGATAATGGAGGAATGACACGTGCTAATGGCGATAGATTTAGAGATTTAATTTTATCTATCGGCAATACAAAAGATTTAAACGAAGCATTTAAAGAATTTACAGGCCATAAGGCAGATATTAAACCTTTATTAAGAAGTAGAGGATTTATTCAATAATTTTTCATGTATGTTTTTAAGTTAAAGGCTGCTAGTAATAGCAGCTTTTTTATTTACCCAAAGAATATTTAAAAACTATTAAATACTTATCATTGCTACTTTATAGATATTTTATATTTGCTTTACTTAATTTTTTATTTTGATTAAAATTGCTTTTACTGTAACTAACGATTTAACTTACGACCAAAGAATGCAACGTATTTGTACTTCTTTGGCAAATGAAGGTTATGCTGTTACTTTAATTGGTAGAAAACTGCAAAATTCTGTACCAATTAATAATGTAAATTTTACAACTAAAAGATTAACATGTTGGTTTAATAAAGGATTTTTGTTTTATACTGAATATAATATCAGACTATTTTTTTATTTATTGATACATAGGTTTGATTGTTATGCAGCCATAGATTTAGATACTATAATTCCTAATTTTTTTGTATCAGCAATTAAAAGAAAAAAAAGACTTTACGATGCACATGAATTGTTTACAGAACAAAAAGAAATTATTACAAGACCATTAATACATTTTATTTGGCTGAGTATAGAAAAAATATTTGTTCCATTTTTTAAACAAGGTTATACTGTAAATACATTTATTCAGCAAGAGTTAAAAAGAAGATATCGTGTAGATTATGCCGTTATCAGAAATTTACCAACTAAGAAAAATATAGATACTTCAATTACTTCAAACGAAAAATTTATTATTTATCAAGGTGCAGTAAATGAAGGAAGATGTTTTGAAACTCTAATACCTGCTATGAGGTATGTAGATTGTAAGTTAATGATTTGTGGCGAAGGCAATTTTTTTGAACAAACACAACAACTTATTTTTCGCTATAACTTACAACATAAAGTAATTTTAAAAGGCTATGTAAATCCAGCAGCATTAAAAACATTAACACCACAAGCATTATTTGGATTAACATTATTTGAGAAAACAGGATTAAATCAATATTACTCTTTATCTAATCGTTTTTTTGATTATATCATGGCAGCAATACCACAAGTTTGTGTTGGTTATCCTGAGTATAAAGCAATTAACAATACACATGAAATTGCATTATTAATTGATGATACAGATGAAGCTACATTGGTAAATGCCTTGAATACTTTATTAAACAATACACCACTATACCAACTACTTAAAAATAATTGTAAGACAGCCAGAGAAATTTTAAATTGGGAAAATGAAGAAAAAAAATTAATTGCTTTGTGGACTAATTTTTTGGGCAAATAAAAAACCGATTGAAAAATATTCAATCGGCTTTATTAATATTTTATAAAGTAAAAATTAAGCTGTTTTTCTTTTAGCTAATTTACTTTTTAAGTTATTTGCTTTGTTTTTATGAATAACACCACGTTTAGCTAATTTGTCAATCATTGAAACTACAGAAGGCATTTTTTCATCATAAGCTTTTTGCTCTGTTAATACTTTTAAATCTCTAATAGCATTACGTGTAGTTTTACCATAATATTTATTTCTTTCTCTGCGTTTTGCTGCTTGACGTGTGTCTTTTTTTGTAGCCTTATGATTTGCCATATTTCTTTTTATTTTTATAAGGAGTGCAAAGGTAAGTGTGTTTAGTTATATTTTGAAATTTTTAGCCAAAAATATTTATAATTATGCTTTTTAATTGATAATCATACGTATAAATCATGTTTTTTAAATCTTTTTTGCTCTTCAATCTATCAATTTACATCTTTCATCAGCTTTGGTAATTAGCTCATTTAATCATATTGTAAATACTTTTTTATCCTTTCATTCATTATAAAAACAGCATATAAAAAAGTCAATTATTTTAAAATAGGTTTTAATACTGATAATTTACCATCAATTTTTTCTGTAATGGGTAGTTGTAACATATCTGCAATTAATGGATAGATATGTACATTTTCAAAATTATCTATAGATAAATTAGCTTTAAATAATGGACCCCAAGCATAAAAAGTAGCTTGCATATCTGGTAAATCATTATCAAAACCATGAGCACCCATTGGTGGTTTTCTATTATTAAAACCAAAACCTTTAGGTGGTGCAATAGGTGTTAAAACAATATCTCCAATTCTATTGTACCAATCGTCTTTTGTACTATAATGCCACGATGCTGGTAATTCATTTTTTAAATAAACTTTATATTCTTTAGTATCATTTTTTAGTTGAGTATAAAAAGGCTCTATAAATTTTTCGTCTTTAGCATAAAAGTGAACAGAGGTAGTACCAAATGTCATTTTAAATTGTGCAGTATCTGCTTTTACATTTAAACTAATAGGGTTTTGTGTATCCATATTAGCCATGCCATGGTCTGATACAAAAATAAAATTGATAGGTAATCCTGTTTGCATACAAGCATCATACAGTTTTTGCATAGATTCATCTACAAACTTTACAGCCTCTGCTGTTTCTTTTGCATCTGGTCCAAATTTATGTGCTGCATGATCTACTTCAGGAAAATAAAAAGTAATTAAATGAGGTCTTTCAGTTTCTGGCAATTGTAACCATTCTTTTACTATGGCAATTCTTCTGTCAATAGGTATTGCTTCATTATAATTATAATAGTAACAAGGATGTTTGCCTTTAATATTTGCTTCTGAACCTACCCAATAAAAAGAAGCTGTAACTAAATTATTTTCTTCTGCTAAAGCCCAAATTGGTGTACCACCATACCAAGATGAATCATTTACTTCTTTTCTATTACCTATTCTATAAACTTTATTTTTTTCTTTACTATAAAATGTATTATCTACAATACCATGATGTGCAGGATACAAACCTGTAGCAATAGTATAATGATTAGGAAATGTAAGTGATGGAAATGATGGTTTCATTGATGCTGCATTTACACCTTTTTGCCTCATTTGTTGTAAAAATTTTGCTTGATATTTATCAGCAAAATCGTATCTAAAACCATCTGCAGAAATTAGTATTACATAAGGTTTATTTATTTGTGTAGGGCTATTTTTTCGTCCTGCAATTCTATATTGTGTAGTATCCTGAGCTTGAGTTTGTACAGCAATAAAAATGATAAAAATAAAAGAAAGCCATCTTTTCAATAATGGATATTTCATGTTAAAATAATTTTTACGAAAGTAATGATTAGTCAATATTAACAAAGTTTGATAGTAACTATTTCTGTGCCAATATTTTTAAGGTTAAAAGTCTTTATTTTTCCCAAAATAGCCAATAAATGAGTTAAATATCTTAAAATAAACATTGCTTAATTACTAAGTTTGCAGCATTAATAAATAAAGAAAATTATTAAGCAAAAAAGCAGATGAGTTTATATCAATTTCTTGTACTTATTCATGTTTTATCTGCAATATTAGGTATGGGTCCTGGCTTTATTATGATTTATGTAGTAACAAAAGCAACTAATATGGTAGAGTTAAAACATGCTTATTTAATAAGAAATAGATTGCATGTATTTGTAATGGTAGGTGGTACTTTATTATTATTATCAGGTTTAGCATTAGGAGCTTTAAATACCATTTTATTTAGTGCTACATGGTATATAACAAGTTTAATTTTATTTATAATTGCATTAGCATTTGGGCCATTAGTTTTATCGCCTTTAGCTAAACCAATAAAGATGTTATTAAAAAATACAAGTGGTAATGAAATACCAAAAGAATATAAAGCATTAGC
>CAUJDL010000001.1 GCA_963169635.1 Bacteroidota bacterium | reverse complement strand
TCAGCAAGGATTTTACGATAGCCTTTTATTTCATAGAGTAATAAAAGGATTTATGATTCAAGGAGGCGACCCAATAAGTAAACATGCTGATAGCCTTGCCATGTTGGGAGAAGGCTCAGCACCTGGTAATGAAAGAATACCTGCTGAGTTTCGTAATAATTTAATTCATAAAAAAGGAGCATTAGCTGCTGCAAGAGATAATAACCCAGAAAAAGCAAGTAGCAATTGCCAATTTTATATTGTACAAGGAAATAAAATAGATACTGCACAACTAAACAAAATGTACGAACAACGTATAAAACCAAATGCACCAAACTTTTCTTATACTGAACAACAAAAAGAAATTTATCAGCGTATTGGTGGTACACCATTTTTAGATCAGAATTATACAGTATTTGGTGAAATAATTTCTGGCTTAGAAGTAATAGATAAAATTGCCAATGCACAAACAAGACCTGGCGACAGACCCATAAAAGATATAAGAATGAAAATGAGGTTGCTTAATTAAATACTTAAAAATACATTGGCGAAAGATAGAAATCTTCCGCCATGTATTAAACGCCCATAAGAACTATTTTATAATTTCAAAATTTGTTGCGTTTCTTTTCCATTATTAGTTATAATACTTACAGAATAAATTCCTGCTTTTAACAGATTAGCTTTAATTTTTAATTTTGTATCGTATTGTAAAATATTGTTAGATTGATGATGTACAACTTGACCAATCATATTGGTAATCTGAATATCTACTTTACCAGATATTGGTTTTAAAATATCTATTATAAATTCATTCTTTACAGGGTTAGGATAAGCTTTACTAAATTGTACAGTTTTACTATTCAATTTTAATGAAATAGTTTTACAAATAAATTGTTCCTTTCCATCTTTATCTGTTTGTAATACACGATAGTAATATGTTTTACCATGAATTATATCTTCATCTATAAACTGATAATTACTACCAGATGTATTATTATTTGCTGTTAAAGTAGTAACAGTATTGAAATTTACTTTATCATCACTTCTTTGAATTTTAAAATTAGCAACATTATTTTCTGTTAAGGTTGAAAGGGAAATAATTACTTTATTATTATTTATTTGATAATTAAAGTTGCCACATATTGCAGGTAATACACTATTATCTGCATGTTGTAAAAAGAAGCCAGAGAAATTAGGAGTAATCATATCTATATAATACCCTAAAGGAATATAGGGTGCTGATGGATCGCTAATATAACCTGTACCAACAATATTATAATATAAACCATTAGATGGTATAGTGCTTGTACAATTTGCACCTGGTATTCTGTAAACTCTTAATTCAAAAGGTGCACTAATACCACCACTTGCAGCATCTGCAACTAACAAATTAAACTCTTCTATTGTAAAATAAAATCTCACTTTTACTGGGCTATTACTAAAATTATTTCCTCCATCACTTATTTCAAAATTTCTATCAAGCACAGCAGTTCCTGCATTTAATCTTAAGCCACCAGAACTTGTAAAATATTGAACATTAATATTACCTCTTGGTGTAAATGAAGCACCAGTATATGCTGGGCCATCAAAAACAGAAAGTATTTTTCTTCCTGCCAAAGTAAAATCAAGCCATGCACCACTATTAGTAGATGTTTTAGAAGCATCTGCAGCTGTACAACTACTTACTGAAGCTGCAATACTTGATGCTGGACCAAACACACAAATTGTAAATGCAGCTTTAAGACCAACAGGAGTACCTGATGTATTAATAATTCGTATATAATAAGTATTACCAATTGTTAATGCATTTATTTGTATAGAACTACTATTTGAAACAGGATCATATTTAATGGTAGATGCATCATTTTCATAAACAACTATTCTTGTAACAGCAGACTGCCTACTTACAATAATATTTGCTATGGAAGTAGATGCAGTAAACTTATACCAAACATCTTGTGTAAAAGATGAACTACCAGGTAATACATTTGGATTTGGCGAATTACTTAATGTACTAAACTGTGTTGTTGTTGCATTATTACCAGCAACACATGTTACATCTTGTACAATAGTTGTAGCACCAGTACTTTCATCATTAGATGGTAGTGTAGTACCAATTACTCTAACTTTATAAGATACTCTTCCACCATTATAAGAGTTTTCCATTACTGTAAGATAATACTGAGTATTGGCTAATAAACTTACTGTTTGATTATCATTTAATATACTATTTATACAAGCAATAGTATCATAAGTACCAGCAGGTGGTTTTGTAATAATAGTATCTGTACCTGTAGTATAACAACTTGTTCTTTTTAAAATTCTAAATCCTGCACCATTTTGATTTAGACCTAAACGAACAAAATCTTTAAAATCTACTAAATACATACCATCAGCTGGTACAGTAAATGAATACCATGCTAAAGCATTTGGAGCATTATAACCATAACATGCAAGCTGACTAATTACTTTTATACCATTTGTAGAACCTTCAGTATATGTTGATGATTGGTTAATAGATGAATTAATAGGTATTGCTTTTGTACAAGTACTATCTGCTGAAATTGGATAAGTAGCAGCTGTAGATATTTCCTTCATACAAACTTCAAAATTTCCTTGATTAGCAATAGGGCAAATTAATCTAATATAATAAGTAATACCTGATGTATAAGTTCCTGCTAAAATATTATCATTAAAAGTAGATACAGTACTACAATTTATAAGTGTAAGACTACCACAGCTTCCACTATAAACTGCAGCATAAAAACCTGGTGTACCAGAACCTGTGATAATACTGTAATTGCTTAATGTATAACTAATTTGAGTTGTAGATGAAGGTGTAAACTTTATCCAAATATCTCTATAATCTACAGATAAGCAAGATGGAGGATTTGCACTAGCTGTAGCATTCATATTAGTTATAGGAACAGCTGTACATGTTGTAGGATTATTACTAACTGGAATAGCTGTAGCATAAGCACATTCATTATTAGGAAATGCAGGAGGAGGAGTATTATCTACTACACAAATTTGAAAAGTAGAAAGCGTTGCAAATGTTCCGTTTGTATAAACTCTTATATAATAAGTAGTATTAGGTGTAAGTGAAGAAACATTAAATGTATTACCTCCCCAATCGGCAATACTATTTACTGCATTACAACTTGTCCAAATTTCCATATAATTACCCATACCACCCACATCATTTAATATTTGTATTTGTGCAGATGTTTGTCCTGCAAGTGTTGTAAACTTAAACCATACATCATCATCATGGCTAATGCCTACACCAGTTTGTGGACTTTTTGTAGCTCCAGTTGTTGTATATGTATTAACACCTGGCACACATGTAGTATTTACAGTTAGTGTTATTGCAGCACCACAACTATCATAACTGCCTACAGGGGATATTTGAGTATATGCTTTAGTTATACCAAATAAAAAAACTATTATTAATAAATTAATTTTCATCTTATGCTAATTTTTTACTTTACTCAAAATTAGCTTTAGCTTTAATGGGTTACAATACCATAAAAGGGGGACAAAAAATATTGTACATTAAAGGGTGATGATAAATAATAAATACTTGTAGAAAATTTACAATATTGCCAATAGATAGATGAGTTAATTAAACCATCTTTCTTTAATAGCTTTTGCAACTGCTTCTGTCATTGAGTTTACATGCATTTTATCATAAATGCGTTTGATATATGTTCTTACAGTTTCTATACTAATATGTAAATGTGCAGCAATCATTTTATAACTATATCCTTCTATTAATGATTTTAAAACATCTTGTTCTCTTGAAGTTAATACATCTTTATTATGCTGTTGTTTTATTTGATTATTAAAAAACTGCATTACTTTTCTTGCAATTGCAGCTGTCATAGGTGCACCACCAGCAATTATATCTTGTATTGCTTCTATAATTTTAATAGGCTGAGTGCTTTTTAATAAATAGCCAGTAGCACCTGCTTGTAAAGCTTCAAATATTTTATTTTCTTCTTCAAATACTGTAAACATAATAATATCAATAGTTGGAAAAGCAGATTTAATTTCTTTTACTGCATCAATACCAGAACAATCAGGCATATTAATATCCATTAATACTACACGTGGCAAATATTCATCTATTTTCTTTGTTGCATTTACACAATTATCAAACATTGCAACTACTTCTAACCCTGGTGTATAATTTAAAAGCTGAAATAATGAGTTTCGTATAGCTTCATTATCATCAAATATGGCAATTCTTATATTCACTTCTGTATTTAACTTAGATTGCATAAATGTACATGTAGTTTAAATATTTTTTATACCATATAAGGGTTACAACATTAAATTTAATTGCATAGTACTACCTTCATTTTCTTTACTTTCAAATATAATATTTGCATTTATTTCTGTTGCTCTATATTTCATATTTTTTATTCCATTTCTATTACTCTCTTGCATTATAAAACCTTTTCCATCATCATTAACTTTAAGTACAATTTGATTATTAAGTTTATGAATAGAAATAACAATATTTTTACATGCCGAATGTTTTACAGCATTATTTACAGCTTCTTTATAAATTAAATACATATTTCTTTTGATTAGCATAGAAAGAGAAATGTTATTAATATTTTCTGCATAGTTAAAATGCACTTTAATATCTGTAGATTCGGCTAATTTAAAAGCAGCTTCTTTCATTCTGTTTACAATGCTTTCAAAGCTGTCCATTTTAGGGTTAATAGACCAAACAATATCATCCATAACATTCATCATTTGCTGAGCATCGCTACCAATTTGCTGTACCCATTCTTTGGTTTTTTGTGGATGCTTTTCCATATTATTTATTACAGATGTACTTATTATAGAAATGCTACTAAGGGTAGAGCCTACTTCATCATGCAAATCTCTAGAAATATTATTGCGTAATTTTTGTAATTCTAAAATTTTACTAATTCTAATTCTGTAATAAAGTAAAATAGCTGATAAAACTATTATACCTAACAAAACATAAAACCACCATGCTTTATAAAATGCTTGTGTAACATAAAATTTTAATTGTGTTACATCTTTACTTGCAATACCATCATTATTAATTGCTCTTACTTTAAATGTATAATTTCCATGACCAAGATTAATATAGTTTACAAAACGCAAACTTCCATCTTTCCAATCTTTATCATACCCTTCAAGCATATACTCATACTTAACACTTACACTATTTATTACAGCAAAATTTATTTGCAGCATATTATTATTATAGTGTATAACAATTTTAGTATCAAAATTTTCAGGTGTAATTAGTGAATCACCAACTAAACATCTTAAGATTTTTACTGTTGGTGGTGATGGCTGTTTTATTAATTTGGTATCTAACATTAGTAACTTTCCATTACTAAAAATTATTTGTCCATTATTGGTAGCTACTAAAGAGTTTACAGCAATTGATGGCTGACTAATACCTTCATATTCACTAAATTTAGAAAATATATTTTTATCTTTATTCCATTTAACCAAACCTAAGGTAGTAGCAATCCAGAAATTATTATTGTTTGTATATATAATACTTTTAGTATTGTTTGATGGAAGGCCAGCTAAAGCATCTATATTATAAATTTTATTATTTTTTTTATTGTAAACCATAATTCCTGTAGATGCTGTTGCTCCATAAAATTCATCATTATATAAAATTGTATTACCTGTACGATAGGTTTCATTTAACATTTTTACTTGTTGCTTATTAGTTTCTAACATCATTAACCCTCTTTTGGTAAATAAATAATAATTAGAATCATTCAGCTTTAATTCGCAACCAATTTCAAAATTATTTTTATCAGATATAGGCATATTAACTGGTTCAATTTTACTTGTTGCTCTATTAAAATAAAGTAAATTTTTTGCCCACCACCATCTTAATAAATATAAATTACCTTCAGTAGTTTCAATAATTCCTGTGATTGGATTATCTAATAAAATTGAAAATCCTTTTAATAAATCTACTTGTTTAGTTTGCTTATTAAATATAGATAAGCCATTTTCTTTACCTATAAAAATTTCTTTTCCATTACGAGATTCTTTTAAACACCAAACACCATTATTAAATTTATTTGTAGTAAGTTGTTGATGTTTATATTTTGATATAAATTGTAAATTTTCATCTAAATGATATAACCATTCTACATCTACAGCCCAAAGAGTTTTATCAGCAGCAATAAATGTTGCAGCTATTGAATGTGTAGCAAAGGGTAATAAGGGTGTTATTAATTTATAAGAAGGATTAAATGTGCTAATAATATTATTTCCTGCCATCCAGATATTACCATTTTTATCTTTCATTAAACAATGAATATTATTACTACCAATACTTTGATAATTATTAATATCATGTAAAAAATGCTCAAAACTGTTATTCGTATAATTGTATTTATACAACCCATTATTTGATGTTCCTATCCAAATATTTTTTTCATTATCTTCTATAACATCATACACTAAATTATCATATTCATAATTTTTTTTATTAGGCAACTGTATTATTTCTAAAGTATTTCTATCAATATCATACCTATAAAATTCAGGTTTCCATGTACTTATCCAAAGGTTATTTCTACTATCAATAAAAATTTTAGCAATAGCAGCTTTATTACCAACATTACTTTTTAAAACATTATTATCAAATGCTTTAATCTGTTGATTGTTTGTATGATTATATAAATATTTTTCGTCTTTAGATAAAAAGTTTAATCCATTAATTGTACCAATCCATATATTACCATTTTTATCTTTTGCTAAGCATCCTGTTAATCCTCCTTGAAGTGCAGAATTTTCTGTAGTAATTTTTTTTACTATTACATTATTAATAAGTTTTACTACACCTATATTACTACTTACATAAGTTATTGAGTCATTTACTATAAGCAAATCTCTAAACCCAATTTCATCTAATGCTAGTAATTTTTCATTTTGTGGTATATACAATTTGTTGGTATTTGTAAAAGAGCTATACCATCCAAAACCACTTGAAAAAGAACCTACCCATAATTTATTACTATTATCAACAGCAAGACTATTTAATCTTCCTGAAGGAAAAGTTTCAAACACTTTATTCGGATTATGATAATATTTTA